>NZ_JACAQC010000030.1:0-77443 GCF_013385345.1 Pseudomonas sp. I8001 | reverse complement strand
GGAACCGATATCAGCCATCACCTAAATAACGGATATGCCCCCTATCGAGGCTGCAACAACAGCGCCACCAACGCACTCCACCCCGTCTGATGCGAAGCCCCCAACCCCCGCCCCGTCTCGCCATGAAAGTACTCATGAAACAACACCAGATCGCGACTGGCCGGATCCGCCTCCAACTGCGCATACCCGACCATCGACGGCCTCGAACCGTTCTCATCCCTCAGAAACAATCGCGTCAACCGCTGACTGAGCCCATCGGCAACCTCCTCCAGCGACGCCAGATACCCACTCCCCGCCGGATACTCCACCGAGAAATTATCCGCGTAGTACCGATGAAACTCCCGCAGCGACTCAATCAGCATGTAATTGACCGGCATCCACAAGGGCCCACGCCAGTTGGAGTTACCCCCATACAACCGCGAATCCGACTCTGCCGGCTCATAACGGGCACACAGCGTATTGCCATTCATCTTCAGCGCCAGCGGCTCTTCGGCAAACGCTTTCGACAGCGACCGCACACCAAACGTCGAGAGAAACTCAGACTCATCCAGCATGCGCCGCAGCAAATCCTTGGTCCGCTCCCCCCGCAACAGCGCCAGCAGCAGGCGATTACCCTGCCCAGGCTCGTTCCAGCGCGACACCAGCTTGGCCAGGTCCGGCCGATGCTTCATAAACCCCAGCAACCGCTCGCGCAAACCCTCCAACCCTTCATGCTCGCGCTGCTCCAGCACCAGCACCGCAAACAGCGGCATCAGGCCGACGATGGAGCGCAGGCGCACCGGTTCGCTTTCACCGCCAGGCCGATGCAGCACGTCATAGAAAAACTGATCCTGCTCATCCCATAAGCCTTCATCGCCATTGTCGACGCGGTTGATCGCCCCGGCGATATACAGGAAGTGCTCAAAGAACTTCACCGCGATATCCACATACACGACATTGCGCTTGGCCAACTCCAGACCGATACGCATCAGGTCCAGCGCATACGCCGCTACCCACGCCGTGCCGTCCGCCTGGTCCAGCTGATAACCCGGCGGCAAATCAGCCGAGCGATCAAACAGCGCAATGTTGTCCAGCCCGAGAAACCCACCCTGGAACAGGTTGCGGCCCTCGGCGTCCTTGCGGTTGACCCACCAGGAAAAATTCAGCAGCAGCTTGTGGAAGATCCGCTCCAGGAAATCCATGTCGCCCACGCCATTCAGCGCCTTGTCCTGCTGATACACCCGCCAACTGGCCCAGGCATGCACCGGCGGGTTGGCGTCGTCAAAACGCCACTCGTAGGCCGGCAACTGACCGTTGGGGTGCATGAAGCGGTCTTTCACCAACAGCAACAGTTGCTGCTTGGCATAACCGGGGTCGATCAGGGCAACGGCCACCGCCTGGAACCCCTGGTCCCAGGAGGCATACCACGGGTACTCCCAGGTGTCGGGCATCGAGAGAATGTCGAAATTCGACAAGTGCCGCCAATGGGTATTACGGATATGCAAACGCTCGGGCGGCGGCGCGGGCTGGGCCGGGTCGCCGTCGAGCCATTGATTCACGTCGAAGTAGTACAGCTGTTTGGACCACAGCAACCCGGCCAGGGCCTGGCGCTGCACGTTGCGTGCGTCTTCATCGGCGATGCCCTGCTGCAGCGCCGCGTAGAAATCATCAGTCTCCTGACGGCGTTCTTCGAACAGCTTGCGCGCATTGATCCACGGAGCCTCCGCCGGGGCGAAGCGCAGGTACAGGGTTTTGCTTTCCTGGCCCGCCAGTTCCAGGATGAAACGCGCGGCCACTTTCGTGCCCGAATCCCGGCGAATCGCCGATTCCAGGCCCGTAGTCACATAGTCGTTGATCCCGTCCTTGAACGGCCCCGGCGCCGGTTGCCCGTCCAGCCTGGGGTAGTTGGTTTCGTTCTCGCAGAACAGCCATTCGACCCCGTCCTGGCCCCAGGCACTGAGGTGGCGATCGAACAGCTCATGGTGCCGCGCCACCACCTGTTCGCCCTCCAGGCGCAACTCGGGCCTGGGCGCATCGTGGGTCCAACTCCAGTCGTTGCGCGCCCACAGGTGCGGCAACACCTGCAGGCGTGTGGGTTGGTCTGAACGGTTGTGCACGGTAATGCGCATGAATACATCATCGGGCTGGTGCTTGGCGTATTCGACGGTGACATCGCAATAGCGGTTGTCTTCGAAAACTCCGGTATCGAGGATCTCGTATTCGGCATCTCCAAGGCCACGGCGGGCGTTCTCGGTGATCAGGTCATCGTAGGGAAAGGCCGCGTGGGGGTATTTGTAGAGCATGCGCATGTAGGCATGGCTCGGCACGCCATCGACGAAAAAGTACAGTTCCTTGACGTCTTCGCCGTGGTTGCCCTCGGCGTTGTTCAGGCCGAACAGACGCTCCTTGATGATCGCGTCGTGCTCGTTCCACAGCGCCAGGCCCAGGCACCAGCGCTGGGCCTTGTCGCTGAAGCCCGCCAGGCCATCCTCGCCCCAGCGGTAGGCGCGGCTGCGGGCATGTTCGTGGGGGAAGTAGCGCCAGGCATCGCCGTCGGCGCTGTAGTCTTCGCGCACCGTGCCCCATTGCCGCTCGCTCAGGTAGGGGCCCCAGTCACGCCAGCGCTCGCCGTCAGGCTTGGCCAGGCGCTGGCCTTCAATCGTTTCCAGAATGTTCGTCGCAGGCTGTGCCGTCATCGAGTCTTCCGTCGCGTTCAGAGGTGACGGCCAGTGTAGAGCCCTTCGACGGTGAGATGCACGTGAAGCTGACGTCATCCAGCTCATTCATTTGCAGAATGAAGTCCAGAGGAATCTTCGTTTGCAAGGCGCCGGCAGGCCCAACAAAATCAGGCATCCGTGCTTTTCCTCTCTATAGCCGCCAGGAATTTTTCTATGCCCACCGTCAGCCCTGACGAGATTCGCAAAGGCTTCTCCAAAGCCATGTCCGACATGTACCGTGATGAAGTGCCGCTGTATGGCGCACTGATGGAACTGGTGGCCGAGACCAATGCCCGGGTGCTGGAAACCGACACCGCGCTGGCGCACCAACTGAAGCGCACCGGGGAAATCCAGCGCCTGGACAGGGAGCGCCACGGCGCCATCCGACTGGGCACCGCTGAAGAACTGGCCACCATCAGCCGCCTGTTTGCGGTGATGGGCATGCAGCCGGTGGGCTATTACGACCTCACGCCGGCCGGGGTACCGGTGCACTCCACCGCCTTTCGCGCCGTGCATGAAAGCGCCCTGCAAACCAGCCCCTTCCGGGTGTTCACTTCGCTGCTGCGCCTGGAGCTGATCGAAAACCCGGAACTGCGGGCCTTCGCCCAGTCAGCCCTGGCCAAGCGTTCGATCTTCACCCCACGCGCCCTTGAGTTGATCCAGCAAGCCGAAGCCGACGGCGGCCTCGACGTCGCCCATGCCGAAGAGTTTATCCAGCAAGCCCTGGAAACCTTCCGCTGGCACCACACCGCCACCGTCACGGCCGCGCAATACCAGCAACTGAGCGACCAGCACCGGCTGATCGCCGACGTGGTCGCCTTCAAGGGCCCGCACATCAACCACCTGACACCGCGCACCCTGGACATCGACCAGGTGCAGGCCGCGATGCCCGGCAAAGGCATCACCCCCAAGGCCGTGATCGAAGGCCCGCCCCGCCGCCAGTGCCCGATCCTGCTGCGCCAGACCAGCTTCAAGGCCCTGGATGAAGCCATTGCCTTTACCGATGCCAAGGGCAGCCACAGCGCGCGCTTTGGTGAAATCGAACAACGCGGCGTGGCGCTGACCCCCAAGGGCCGCGCGCTGTACGACCAATTGCTGAATGCCGCACGGGATGAATTGGGCGCGTTTCCGAATGAGGCCAATGCCGGGCGCTACACCGAATTGATGGAGCAGCACTTCCAGGCGTTTCCCGATAATTACCAGCAGATGCGTGAGCAGGAGCTGGCGTACTTCCGCTACTTCGTAACCGAGAAAGGCTTGGCCGCCCCGGACAAGTTTAAAACCCTGGACGAACTGATCGCCGCCGGCCACGTGGACGTGGAGCCGTTGGTGTACGAAGATTTTCTGCCGGTGAGTGCGGCGGGGATTTTCCAGTCGAACCTGGGGGATGCGGCGCAGAGTCACTACGCGGCCAACTCCAACCAGGCCGAGTTTGAAAAGGCCTTGGGTCGCCAGACTATCGACGAGTTGAAGTTGTACGGTGAAACCCAGCAGCGCTCGATTGACGAATGCAAGCGCGCGCTGCTGGCTTGAAAGAGAGAGTTCGCCCGGCCACAGCGCATTCCATGCGCCGTCTAAGAGCCCCAGTGCCGGGCGAACGGTTGGCATGATAGGCAGCGGCGGTGCTGCTGTCTTTCGGGCAATTCTGAACAAATCTTCTACTTGGCCGTCGCTTTCTCCAGTTGCTCGACGATCTTGTCTTTGATCAACAGGCGTTTCTTCTTCAGCTTCTCCAGCTCCTCGTCACCGCCGCTTGAGGACTCAAGCTCCAGCACCTCCTTGTCGGCGCTGTCGTATTGGTGGAGCAGCGAATCCAATCGGTTATCGCTCGCCCTGCGTTCATGAATAGCTTCCTTGCTCAAACCCAGGTCCTGATACAGGTCGTGTTTCACTGGCATGGAGTACCTCCGCAAGTTGATCATTGACTGAATACCCCTTGAAGCTAGCCCATCCGGCGGGCTCTTGTCATGTTTGAGATCAACCTGTCGCGTTTGCGTCCCCGTTCGTCGCGGGGCAGACGATTTCATAAAACCTTTGGCGCACGCTGCCCTCCACTGTAGATCGTCACCCGATGGAGAACAGGTTCCATGAATCACGCTGCCAACGCTGTCGACACCCAGTGCATCAACACCATTCGTACCCTCGCCATGGACGCTGTGCAAAAGGCCAACTCCGGCCACCCCGGCACGCCCATGGGCCTGGCGCCCGTCGGTTACACCTTGTGGAGCCGCTTCCTGCGTTATCACCCCGAGCACCCCGACTGGCCCAACCGTGACCGTTTCGTATTGTCGGTGGGCCATGCCTCGATGCTGTTGTATTCGCTGCTGCACCTGGCCGGTGTGGTGGAGATTGATGCCCACGGCAAGCGCTCCGGCCAACCGGCCATCAGCCTGGACGACATCAAGCAGTTCCGGCAGATGAGCTCCAAAACCCCCGGCCACCCCGAATACCGCATGACCACCGGTGTGGAAACCACCACCGGCCCCCTCGGCCAGGGGTGCGCCAACAGCGTCGGCATGGCCATGGCCGAGCGTTGGCTGGCCAAGCGTTTCAACCGTGACGACCAGGTGCTGTTCGACTACAACGTCTACACCCTGTGCGGCGACGGCGACATGATGGAAGGCATCAGCAGCGAAGCCGCGTCCATCGCCGGGCACTTGAAGCTGGAGAACCTGTGCTGGATCTACGACAACAACACCATCAGCATCGAAGGCCACACTGAACTGGCCTTCAGCGAAGACGTGATCAAGCGTTTCCAGGCTTATGGCTGGCACACCTTGCACGTCACCGATGCGAACAACCTGCTGGCCCTGAGCGACGCGCTGAGCACGTTCCAGAAAAACACTGGGGCACCGACGCTGATCGTGGTCGACAGCGTGATCGGCTATGGCTCGCCCCACAAGCACAACACCGCGTCGGCCCATGGCGAGCCTTTGGGCGAAGAAGAAATCCGCCTGACCAAAGCCGCGTACGGCTGGCCCGAAGACTCAAGCTTCCTGGTGCCGGATGAAGCGCGCACGGTCCTGCGGGATGCACTGCTCAAGCGCAGCAAGCCGCTGTATGAGCAATGGACTGAGACCCTGTCCCACCTCGAACAGTACGAACCGGAACTGGCCGATGAACTGCGCCGCATGCGTGCCGGCGAGATGCCCGAGCATTGGCAGGAGCAACTGCCGAGCTTCGCCGCGGATGCCAAGGGCGTCGCCAGCCGTGCCGCCGGGGGCGAGGTGTTGAATGCGTTTGCCAAGCAGATCCCGTGGCTGCTGGGGGGCTCGGCCGACTTGTCGCCGTCCACCAAGACCAACCTGACGTTCGACGACGCCGGGCGCTTCAGCGCCGAGAACTACGGCGGGCGCAACCTGCACTTCGGCATTCGTGAACATGCCATGGGCGCGATTGCCAACGGCATGGCGCTGTCGTACCTGCGGCCCTACACCTCGACCTTCCTGGTGTTCAGCGACTACATGAAACCGCCGATTCGTCTCGCGGCGATCATGGAACTGCCGGTGGTGTTCGTGTTTACCCATGACTCGATTGGTGTCGGCGAAGACGGCCCCACTCACCAGCCCATCGAACACCTGACCCAGTTGCGGGCGACGCCGGGATTGCTGACCCTGCGCCCGGGCGACGCGAATGAAACCCTGGAAGCCTGGAAGATCGCCCTGGCCCAGACCCATCGGCCAACCTGCGTGGTGCTGTCGCGGCAGAACCTGCCGACCCTGGACCGCACGAAATACGCAGCGGCGACGGGTACATCCCGTGGTGCTTATGTGCTGGCCGGCGCCGATAAGCCCCAGGTGATCCTGATGGCCACCGGCAGTGAAGTCAGCCTGGCCGTGGAAGCCTATGAGCAACTGAAGACTGAAGGCGTGGCGGCGCAAGTGGTGTCGATGCCGAGCTGGGAACTGTTCGAAGAACAGGACCAGGCCTACCGCGACAGCGTGCTGCCACCCGCAGTGAAGGCACGCCTGGTGGTGGAACAGGCCGGCCCGTTGGGTTGGGACCGCTACGTGGGGCAAACCGGGGCCAAGGTGGTGATGAACAGCTTTGGCGCCTCGGCACCGCTGTCCAAGTTGCAGGCCAAGTTCGGCTTTACCCTGGACAATGTGGTGAAGCTGGCGAAGGAGCAAGTCAGGCTCAACAGCTGACCCAGTGCATGCATGCCGGGCGTGGCCTACCGAGGGAAACCTCGGCGCCACGCCCTGCTGCTCATTTCCCGCCGGTGACATCCAGGAACGTACCGGTGATGAAGGACGCCTCGGCGCCTGCCAGCCACAGGATCGCCCGAGCCACTTCTTCAGGCTGGCCGCCGCGGCCCATGGGGATCGAATCCTTTACGCGATCAACCCGCCCTGGCTCCCCGCCACTGGCGTGAATGTCGGTGTAGATATGCCCCGGGCGGATGCAGTTGACGCGTATTCCCTCCCTGGCCACTTCCTTGGCAAACCCGATGGTGAAGGTCTCGAGAGCCCCCTTTGATGCGGCGTAGTCGACATATTCGTTGGGGCTGCCCAGCCGGGCGGATGCCGACGAGATATTGATCACGGCACCACCCCGCCCCTGGTGACGAAACGACATGCGCTTCACCGCTTGCTGGGCACACAGCATCGGCCCGATCGCGTTGACCGCGAAAATCCGCTGCATTCGCTCGAACGGCAAGTCTTCGACCCGGGACTGCAATGCGTTGATCCCGGCGTTGTTAACCAGCACATCGATGCGCCCGAACGTCCGATCTATCGCCGCAAATAACTGGACGACCTGCTCCGGGTCTGCGCTGTCCGCGCGTACGGCCAACGCCCGGCGCCCTGCCGCTTCTACATCCGCCACCACCGCGAGGGCGGCAGACTCATCGGAAACGAAGCTGATCGCCACGTCATAACCTTGTGCGGCGGCCAGCCGCGCGGTGGCGGCGCCAACGCCACGACTTCCACCTGTTATCAGAATCAGCGGTGCCTGCGGGACGGTATCCATTGCGCGAACCTTCATGTGGTGGTGGAAAATGCTTTGCCTGCTGTCAGCCGATCAGGATGGTGCCGGTGGCAATCACCACGCACGCCAGCACCTTGCGGACCGTCAGTGTCTCGCCCAGGAAGAAATAGCCGATCAGTGCCGCAAACAGCACGCTGGTCTCGCGCAAGGCCGAGACTGCGCCCATGGGCGCACCGGCCATGGCATAGATAATGATTCCGTAGGCCAGGAGCGACACCAGCCCACCGGCGAAGGCCGTGAAAAACCCGGGCCGCAGGCTGAACAGACTTTTCGGGCCCCGCAGGCCGATATACACCGCCGGCATCAACACGCCCCACAAGGCGCACATCCATACCGTGTAGGCCATCGGCGCACCCGACAGGCGCGCGCCGATGCCGTCTGTCACGCTGTAGGCGGCAATGAAACAGCCGGTGCCCAGGGCGTATGGCAGGCTGGGAACGGCGAGCCGGCGCCCCCTGAACGCCAGGGAAATGATGCCGCCCGACACCAGGGCAATGCCCAGAAGCGAGCTGGCCGAGACACTCTCCCCGGCAAACACCGCGGCACCCAGGGTGATCAGCACCGGCGAGGAGCCGCGTGAAATCGGATAGGTCTGCCCCAGGTCTCCGACTTTGTAGCTGCGCACCAGGAACAGGTTGTAGCCCACGTGCAGCACCGCTGACAGCACCACATAAAACCAGCTGGCTGGCGCCGGAGGGTCCAGGAACACCGCAACGCCGCCACTGGCGATAGCGACCGCCAGGCACATCACCGTCATCGACCAGAGTCGGTCGGCGCCGCCACGCAGCAGCGCATTCCAACTGGCGTGCAGTAAGGCAGCGAAGAGGACCAGGAGAATAATGGGATAAGGCATGCGCCCATCCTAAGCAAACCGGCGCCTTAACTGAAGCGAAGTCTGCTCATTGAAGAATGAGCAAATCCTCATGCTTTATTCGTAAGCCAGTCCGGCGTTTACGGCTTCCTGCATCAGCCAATCACGAAAGCTGACGATATGCGGCTGGGACTCGATGCCTTTGGGGCAGACAAAGTAATAAGCGACCGGTGACGGGAACGGCACATCGAACAGCCTCACCAGGCTGCCACCGCTCAGCTCTGACTCCACATGCCCACTGCGCGCCAATGCAATGCCCTGGCCGAGCAAGGCCGCCTCTATCGTCATGTTGGTATCCGCAAACCTGACACTTTCCTTGAGCGGCGCAATCGCGAGCCCGACGTGCTGGAACCAGACTTCCCACTTCGGCACCAGGTCGGCGCCGTCGCGCATCAGCAAGGGATAGCGCAGCAATTCGGCGGGTGTGTGTGGCCGGCCAAAGCGTTTCAACAGATCGGGACTGGCCACCGGAAAAATCTGCTCGCGGAACAGGAACTCCGAGTACAGCGCCGGGTAATTCCCGTTGCCCAGGCGGATCGCAACATCAGCCTCCGCGCTTGAAAAGTTGATGATCTTGTCGCTGGAGTCCAGGGTGACCAATATTTCAGGGTGCCGTTGGGCCAGGCTCGGCAATCGGGGCAGCAGCCATTTCAGCGCGAAGGAATAGGTGGTACTGACCTTGAGCCGGACCCTGCCCTTTTGCTCGCGCAGGTCCGCGAGTGTCGCCTCAAGGTTCATGAAAAACTCGCGCACGATCGGCGCAAGGGCTGCTCCGGCAGGCGTCAGGCTGAGTGACTTGCCCCGCTGGAACAACTGCAACCCCCAGAGTTCTTCAAGGTGTTTGAGCTGATGGCTGACGGCACTCTGGGTGACATGCAACTCTTCTGAAGCCGAAGTGAAGGTTGCGTGGCGTGTGGCAACCTCAAAGGCGCGCAATGTCGAGGTGGGTGGCAGGTCTCTCATGGCATTGCTTCACCGTTTATGAATAGATGCTCATGATAGAACATCTATCCATTGCGCTGTAGGCCGCCCCTCAACCCAGCTGAAACCGCGCCGTGTTGTCGCTCAGCGCCCGGCTGCCCTTGCTCAACCTATCCGCCGCCTGGTTCACCGCCCGCGCGCCGTCGAGCAAGCGCCCGGCGGCCTGGTCAACCTGCTGGATATTGCCGCTCACTTCATCCGCCGTCGCTGCCTGCTCCTCAACCGCCGTGGCGATCTGCGCCAGGGTGTCAGTGACGCTCTGCACCGCGCTGGCGATCTCCCCCAGGCGATGGCCCAGGCCCGTGACGGACTCGGCATCGGTCACCGCCTGCTCACAGGCCACGCCCATCAGGGTGACCGCCTGGCTCACCGTCGCGCGCAAACTGTCCACCGTGCCGGCGATCTGCGCCGTGGAGGCCTGGGTCCGTTGCGAGAGGCTGCGCACCTCATCGGCCACCACCGCAAATCCCCGCCCCTGTTCACCGGCCCGCGCAGCCTCGATGGCAGCGTTCAGCGCCAGCAGGTTGGTCTGCTCGGCGATACCCCGAATGGTGTCAACCACCGACTGGATCTGCTGGCCCTGCTGGCTGACGCGCTCCAATGCATCGGAGGTGTCGGTCAAGCGCTGGTTGAGTTGCTGGATACTCGCGGTGGTGCGCTGGCTGTCGCGGCTGCTGTCCTCGGCAATCTGCCGGGTTTTCTGCGCGCTGCCGGAGGCCTGCTCGCAGCTCTTGGCGACGCCCATGGAGGTCGCGGCCAGCTGTGTGGCGGCCGCTGCAATCTGGCTGATCTGCTGTTGCTGGTCTTCCACTTCGGTCAGCGTGCTGCCCGATTGCGAATTGAGTGTCAGCACCGCAGAGCCCAACTGCTGCGTCTCGTGATTGACCCCCAGCAGGCTGGTGCGCAACTGCACCACCGCCACGTTGAGCGCCGTGCTGATGGCCGCCAGTTCATCGCGCCCTTCCACCGCCACTTCAACGCACAGATTACCGTCGCGCAGGGATTCGGCCAGGGTGGTGATGCCGCTGGCACTGCGGCGAATCGATGCCTGCAAGCACACGAACAGGTACAGGGCTGCCAGCGCCAGCACGCTGAACGTCACCGCCACCGGGATGAATTGCTTGAGCGAGCTGTCGCGGTAGTAACCCAGGCGCGCGTCCAGCGAGGTCAGCGACTGTTTACGCAACGCGCCGAGGGCGCCAAGCATGCCATCCACACTGCGTTCGAAGCCGGTGGTATCGAGCTTGATGGTGCCGCCGAACACGCCTTCATCCAGGGTCTTCAGCTCGTTGTCCAGCAGTTGCAAGCTGTCGTCGTATGGCGCGATCCAGGTTTGCAGCCCCGGGTATTGCTTGGCCTTGAGGGATGCGGCGGCCTTGACCAACTGGTCCCTTGCATCGCCGATGCGACCGCGCAAATCACGCATCTGCAAACGGCTTTGCAGGGTGAACTGCCCCGATGCGATGGATGACTGCCCGACGCTCGCCATACGCCCGATACGCTCGATCAGGTCCGGGGTTTGCTGGGTGGAAATCTGCATCAGCAAATAGGTTTCAAGCCACGGATCGAGGATCAACCCGGTGTCCATGGTGATCTGTTCGCGCAGGGTTTGCATCGCGCTCAGCGCAGACGTGAAGCGGTCATAACCATCCGGCCACCAGCCCACGGTGCGCAGGGATTGGGAATCCATGCCCGTGACCGAGGCTTGCAATGCCTCAAAGCGTGCAAGGGTGTCCGGGCGGGCGTTCTGGGCTTTGAGGGCCTCGCCCAGGGCCTGCACGCTTTGCAGGATCAGCGGGAAATTGGTATCGACCGCAGTCATGGCCGCCTTGGCCGTGGGTGTCTGGTCGTGGAGGATGTCGGCAGCTTTCCAGCGCGCCGCCAGGTTGCGCTGGGCGGTCAGTTGGGCGTCCAGGGCATCCAGCGCCAGCAGTTCGCGCACCCCGGATTGCTCGTTGGAAATCACCGTCAGCTTGGTGCGGTACTCCTGCGCGATCATCCACAGGCTGCCTGCCAGGGGCAGCATGAACAGGAAAAACAGGATCTGGAACTTGCGCGCGAATCCAAAACGTCCGAGCAGGCGGATACCTGGCGACAACACACTTTGCATGTCCGACTACTCCTAGAACCACTCGCCTCTACAGCGAATCAAGCTTTGAAATGATTGACGGCAAAATGCCATGTCATTGATTAAGCTGGCTCTAGCAAGAAACGGACCGCTGTTGTCGGGCCCGCTGGATAGGCGGGACGTCGTGCAAAACACGCTGTACCGTGCGCGAAAATGGGGCGAAAGCACTCAGCGCAGGTGGCAGATCGGTAACGTCTGACCAATACCGCAAGCGTGAGGGCGGCCGACAACCTGTGGCGAGGGAGCTTGCTCCCGCTGGGCTGCGAAGCGGCCCCAAAACAGGCACTGGTAGTCCGTCAGGTCGATATCGATTGCAGGGTTTAGGGCTGCTTCGAAGCCCAACGGGAACAAGTTCCTTCGCCACAGGATGGGTGCTTGCTGAATCAGGATTGCCGACTGGCAAACACCAACACTTTCTCCAGCATCCGGTCACAGGCCTCAAGCTGCGCAACGCTGATGAACTCGTCAGGCTTGTGCCCCTGGTCCATGCTGCCCGGTCCACATACCACGGTGGGAATGCCCGCCTGATCAAACAGCCCGCCTTCGCTGCCGAACGCCACTGTGCCGTATGCCTGAGAGCCACAGAAGTCGGCAACCCATTCAGCCGCCTGGCTCTGCGCTGATGTCGACAACCCTGGGTAACTCGACAGCTCACTGAAGTGGATTGCACACTGCCCGCTCACCGCCTGCATCGCGGGCAATAAGGTGTGCTCGGCGTAACCCCGCAGTTGGTCCGCGACGTGCCAGAGATTCTGTGCGGGCAGTGAGCGCACTTCGAAGTCGAAGCTGCAGTTTTGCGGGACGATATTCAGGGCGTTGCCACCGGCAATCATGCCGGTTTGCACGGTGGAGAACGGCGGATCAAAACTCCCGTCGTGATGTTGCGGCGCCTTGAGTTCTTCACCGAGCCGGCCCAGTTCGATGATCAACAGCGCGGCATATTCGATGGCGTTCACACCCGACGGCGCATACGCCGAATGGCACGCCGCGCCATGTACCTCGCAACGCATCGCCAGCTTGCCCTTGTGGCCCAGCACCGGCTTGAGTTCGGTCGGTTCGCCGATCACGCACAGTAACGGCTTGACGGTTTTTGCATGGAACGCTTCGATCAGCGATCCCACGCCCAGGCAGCCCACCTCTTCATCGTAAGACAGCGCGATATGCACCGGCATGCGCAGCGGTGCCTGCACCAGCGCCGGTACGCTGGCCAGCACGCAGGCGAGGTAGCCCTTCATGTCGGCGGTGCCACGCCCGTACAGCTTGCCATCCTTCTCGGTCAGTTCAAACGGCGCAACGCTCCAGCACTGACCGTCTACAGGTACGACGTCGGTATGGCCCGAAAGCACGATACCGGGCACCTCCGCCGGACCTATGGTGGCCAACAGATTGGCTTTGCTCTTTTGCTCGTTGAACAACAATTCACAGCTCACGCCATGGTGCTGCAAGTAGTTGCGCACGAAGTCGATCAGGGCGAGGTTGGATTCGCGGCTGGTGGTGTCAAAGCTGACCAGGTGCGCCAGCAGGTCACGGCTGCGGCTCATCGGTCATCTCCCGGCACCGCGTAGCCAGGGGCGCTTTGCGGGTTGATGGCGCGGTCGATATAGTCCTGCATTTGCCCGCGATAGGCCTGCCAGAGTTGGTCCAGGGTGCCGATCGGATCCACGTCGGCCCAGTCCACCCGCAGGTTGACGATGGGCCACAGGTGGTCACCGACCACCACCAGCGCGGCAGAATGTACTGGCCCCGCCTCGCCGCCTCCCGCCGCCCCCGCCTGCATGGAGGCGAGCAACCGGTCGGCGAGATGCCCGGGCGTATCTTCGAAGGCGCGCACCATGGCTTCGATCACACCGGTATTCGCCAGCATGTTCCCTGCCGCCACGCATTGCTCGCCGCTGACCGCGTGGTGGATGCCCAGAGTCTGCGCGCCGCTGAAGTGTGCGGTTCGGCCAGTGCTATCGATCACTGTCACCTGGCGATATTCGCTACAGCTCTGCGGGGTGAGCGCGGTGGCCAGCGCCTCGCTCGGGGCCATGCCCTGGGCCAAAAGGTCCAGGGTTTGCGGGCCGAGGGCCGGCAACGTGATGTTCTGCGACGCCACCGCGCCCACGCCGGGGCGCAGCCACGGGCAACGGGCGCCCACGGCAATGCTCGACGAGCTGATAGCGATACCCAACTGGCCGGTTTCGGCACAGCGGGCGACAACCGAAAAGGTCATGGGGGTTCCTGCCTGTGAGGGGTGAAATCAGTCGAGCAACGAAGGGTCGGCGTCGATCATCAACTGCTTCATTTCTTCAAAATGCCGTTGCGAGAAATCCGTGATGCCTTCCCATCCCCGCGCGGTCTTTTCAGCCACTTCGTCAGACAGTATCCGCAGCGGCTGGCCGGTGGACCACGCCGTGACGAGGATCTGGCAGGCGCGCTCCAGGGTCCAGATATCATCGAATGCCTCGCCGATGGAGGTGGCTGTGACCATCACCCCATGGTTGCCCATCAACAAGCGGCTCTTGCCATCCAGCAAACCGGCGAGGCGCTCGCCCTCGGCCTCGGTGTCGGCCATGCCACCGTACAGCTCGTCCACCGCCACGCGATTGAAATAGCGCGCGGTGTTCTGGTCGATCGCAGGGATATGCGGCTTGGCCAGGCAGGCTACCGCCGTGGTGTACACCGGGTGCAGGTGCAGCACGGCGCGGGTTTGCGGCAACAGCCGGTGAATCTGCCCGTGGATCGACCAGGCGGTAGCGTCTACCTCCGGATGATCGGCACCGCCGGCGTCGTCGGCATTCAACAGCAGCATGTCACTGGCGCGGATACGCGAGAAGTGCTTCCACTTCGGGTTGAGCAGGAACTGTTTGCCGTCGGCCGACACCGCAGCGCTGAAATGGTTGGCCACTGCCTCATGCATGCCAAGGTGCGCAACGATGCGGAAAGTTGCCGCCAGGTCGATGCGGGTTTGCTCTTCAAGTGATAACGCCATGTAGCTTTCTCCGCAGGACAAGTACCCCATAATCTGTAGTGAGCAAGCTCGCTCGTCACAGGTATGGCGTGTTCCTTAAGTGAACAGTTTCCGGTCAGGACTTCGGCATCAGCTCGGCGATGTCGGCATCGGTAGGCGCCTGGAAGTTGTATTTCTTGAGCAAGGCGGCGTATTCAGGGGTGGCGCTGAACTTCTTGATGCCTTCGATCAAGGCGTTCTTGACATCGTCATTGCCCTTCTTCACACCAAAGCCGTTCAACACCGGGTAGATCAAGGTATCGGAAGAAATCACCACGCGCCCGCCGAGTTTTTCCACTGCGCCACGGGCCACGGCCGCATCGGTGATCTGCGCTTCAACAGCATGAGCCAGCAAGGCCTGGGTGGTTTGCGGGTCGGTACTGTACTCGCTGATCGCGATCGGCTTCAGCCCTTTCTTCACACAGTACTCATCCGACAGCTTGTGCATCTGCGCCAGCCAGGAGGTGGCGCCCATCGAGCCGATCTTGTGGCCGCAGAACTCTTCAGGGGTCTTGGGCTGGAAGTCGCTGCCCTTGAGCGTCAGGATCGACTCACCGCTTTTCAGGTAGGGAATCATATCGATGACTTTCACCCGTTCGGCGGTGATGTACATCGAAGAGTTGGTCACGTCGAATCGCCCCGCCTGCAGGCCGGTGATCAGGTTGGGAAAGCGCGTGTCGAGGGTCTCGACGGTGCGCCCCATGGTCTTGGCCAGGCCATCCATGAATTCGATATCAAAGCCGGCGGGCTTGTTGTTATCCATGTATTCATAGGGAAAGAAGGTCACATCGGAACCTGCGACGATTTTCCCGTCTTTCTGGAAAGCCGAAGCCGCCAACGACGTCATTGCAACCGCAGCGCCCAGCAGGCACACGGCAATAGGGCGAGCAATCATCTGAAACGCTGTCATGGTAATACCCTGCAAGGTGAGAAGAAGGTTAGGCAGTGACTGAATCCTGGCCGGCCTGTTGCACAAAGAAAGAGGCGCCACGGGGCTTCTGCGGCAAGCGCAGGTGGTTTTCCGTGGAACGCACCAGCCCACTTTCTTCACCGGCCACTATCAGGCCGGCGTGCGCGCTGGGCAGCGGGTTTTCGCCGAATGGAAGCGCGTCTTCAGCGGCGTAGACGCTGATGAACAGGGTGCGCGGCAGTTCGGTCTCGTTAGGGCTTGAAGCGTGCAAAAGACGGGTGTGCATGAAGCACACGGAACCGGCCGGGCCATAACAGGCGACCGGGTCGTGGCACAGGTCGTCGACCACCGTGTCGTCCACCGAACCGGTGAAACGCTGGTCGTGCCAGTGGGACCACAACGGGCCTTTGTGGCTGCCGGGAATCACATTCAACGGGCCATTCTGCGGTGTGACTTCACTGACCATCAGCAAGGCCGTGACGATGTCGTCATTGCTGTGGGGCGTGAACAGGAAGTCCTGGTGCCACTTCACCTGCGTGGCGGTGTGGGGCAGTTTCGAGTTGATCTTGCTGTGATGAAAACGCGTGCCGCCGCCCCCGATCAGTTGCGCGGAGATCGCTGCCATCCGCGAATGCAACGCCACACGCTGGTATGCCGGCGAAATTTCGGTGGGCGAACTCACTCGGCGCAGCGAGGGATGATCCGGGCGATGGTCGCCTTCCAGGTCGAAACGCGCACGGCCATCTGCCGTTTCACCCCAGCCCTGTTCATGGCTGCGGCTGTCTTCTACCCACTGGTCGAAGTCGTGCTGCAACGCGGCGACTTCTTCAGCCGACAGCACGTCTTGCACCACCAGAAAACCGTCCCGGTGAAACTGTTCAATTTGCGCTTGCTCGATCATGTTGTGGCTCTCTTGTCGCTCGAACGTTAAAGGGGTTACGCCAGCGAGACGTCCTTGAGGAACGCCTCCACACGTGGGTTTTCGCCGCTGCGCAGCGCCTGCGGCGTGTCGTCGCACACCACACGGCCTCTCTCCATGAACACGATCCGGTCGGAGACCTTGAACGCGAAATTCATCTCATGGGTGACGATCACCATGGTGATGCCTTCCTGGGCCAGGGCCTCGATGACCTGCAGGACTTCGTTGACTTTTTCCGGGTCCAGGGCCGAGGTGGGCTCGTCAAACAGCATGATTTGCGGGCGCATCATCAGGGCGCGGGCGATGGCCACGCGCTGCTGTTGGCCACCGGAAAGCTGATGCGGGTACTTCCAGGCGTGATCGAGCATGCCGACCTTGTGCAGCAGCGCGTAGGCTTGTTGCTTCAGCTCATCCAGCTTGCCGAGGTGGTGGTACTTCGGCGCCATCAGCAAGTTGTCGAGCACGCTCAGATGCGGGAATAGATTGAAGCTCTGGAACACCATGCCGATGTTCAGGCGATGCTCGGCGTGCTCGACATACTGCGGCTTCTGCGCGCCGACTTTGTTCAGGTGAATAAAGGGTTGGCCGTTGATCTGGATCTCGCCGTTGTCCAGTTGCTCAAGACCGTTGAGCAGGCGAATCAGGGTGGTTTTTCCGGAGCCCGAAGGCCCGATCACCGACACTACTTCGCCGGGCTGGATCTGCAGGTTGACCGAGCCCAGTACCTCTACATCGTTGTAGGCCTTGTGCAGCCGGCTGGCCTGCAGCGCCGGGCCTTCGGTACTGACAGGGCGTTGCAGGGCGACGTGCTGTCGGGTCGCCAGCGCCAGCACCTCGGCATCAGGTACCCGGGACACGTTGCGTTGATTGACGTCGAGAAAACGCTCGAGCCGTTTGAGCAGGAAGTCGAACACCGTGACGATGAACACGTAGAAAAAAGCCACCGCCGCCATCGTCTCGATCACCAGGAAATTCTGCGAATACAGGCGCTGGCCGACCATCAGGATCTCGGTCAGCGAAATCACCGACACCAACGAGGTCAGCTTGACGATGGAGATGTATTCGTTGGCCAGCGACGGCAGCGCCACCCGCAATGCCTGCGGGATCACCACCCGCCACTGGATCCCGAAAAACTTCAGCCCCAGTGCCCGGGCGGCCTCGCTCTGACCTTTGGGAATCGACAGCAGGCCGCCCCGGTGAATCTCAGCGACATAGGCGGTTTCGCAGATCACCAGCGCCAGCAGGCCGGCCCAGAACGGGTCCGCCAGAATCACCGACGTGGCGGGAATCGCCTGTGGCAGGTTGTAGATGAAGATCAGC
Organism: Pseudomonas sp. I8001; assembly: GCF_013385345.1. Lineage (NCBI taxonomy): Bacteria > Pseudomonadati > Pseudomonadota > Gammaproteobacteria > Pseudomonadales > Pseudomonadaceae > Pseudomonas > Pseudomonas sp. I8001. The sequence goes on along the minus strand of NZ_JACAQC010000030.1, from coordinate 59,637 downwards.
AGCACCAGCAGCGGCAGGCTGCGGAACAACCAGATATAGCCACGCGCCGGCAGGCTAATCAGCGCGTGCTTTGACTGCTTGGCCAGGGCCAGCAGGAAGCCCAGCGCGATACTCAGGACCCATGTCAACGAACTGAGCTGGATGACCGTCCATGTCGCCCGCCAGAACTCGGCATCGGCCAGCAAACCAAACATGTAATTCCAGTTGAAAGTCATCGTCACTGTGCTCGACAAAAAAATGAAAATGCCCACCGAATGCTCAACGTGAAGGTCGAACCCTGATCTGCACCGATGGACTGAGATTCGTGGGGAGAGGCCCTTGGGGTCAATTCGTAAAAGCCGGCCTATTGGGTAGGGAGAACCTACGCAGCGTCACCGTTCCCTGGGTGACGACTGGACTGGTAAAACAGCCTGTCTCTTAATGGGGCGACACCTCGCCCATCAGGCAATCAGCGCCACATCTTGGTGCGAAGCAAACGCGATCCCCTGTGGGAGCTGGCTTGCCTGCGATAGCATCGCCCCGGTGTACCTGGAAGACCGAGGTGCCTGCATCGCAGGCAAGCCAGCTCCCACAGAAAAGCAGGAAAGCACGCGGCTCAGCCCGCGCCGTTCAGGGTGCGCACCGCATGGGCATCAAAAAAGCTCGGGGCCGCCATGCCCGGGATGTACTGGTCTGAAACGAACATGCGGCAACGCTCGGCAAACGCCGACACCACGCGGGACAATTGGGTATTGCTCGCCGTGGCATAGCCCAGCTGCATGGGCCGGTGCGGGCCGGACAAGCGCAGGCGGATCAAGCGCTTGCCGTCCTGGGAAAGATTGGCTTTGGGCCGGGCATTCGCGAAGGAATAGCCGATGCCATTGGCAACCATCGAGCGCACGGTTTCAAGGTTGCTGGAGCGCATGATGATGTTCGGTGTGGTACCGGCCTGCATAAAGAAGCTGAGGAAATATTCCCGACTCCAGGGCGTGTCCAGCAGCACCACCGGGTAATCCTCAAGGTCGAGCATGCTCACCGCCGACAGACTTGCGAGCGGGTGGTACTCACCCACCATCACATACGGCGGTAATTGCGCCAGCGGCTGGAAGTCGATGTCGTCACTGGTCACCAGGTCGTAGGTCAGGGCGATATCGATCTCGGCGCTGCGCAGTTTTTCCAGCATTTCCTCGTGGTTGCCCTCCACTTGCGTGAGGCGTACACCTGGAAACGCGCGGCCAAAACCAAACACCAGCTCAGGGGTGATCATCGGCGCCAGCCACTCCAGGCAACCCACCCGCAGCGGTCCGCGCACGGTGTTCAGCGACTCGGAAGCGATGGTGTAGAGGTTGGTCATCTGCTCCAGGATCAGCTTGGCCTCCTGCATCACCTGGCGCCCCACTGCCGTGAGGGAAATGCCCTGGGCGTGATGCCGCACAAACAGCTGGATGCCCAACTCGGCCTCCATGTGGGTGATCGCAGCCGAGATAGACGGCGACGACACATGAATGCGCTCAGACGCCGCACTGATGCTGCCTGCCTCACCGGAAGCCACGAAATATTCCAGTTGGCGCTGGGTAATACGACTGAGCATCACGCCTCCACATCATCAATAAGCTGACGCCAAGCCGGCGCCGCCTGCCTCAAACACAGCGTTGCATGGTTCATGCCGATTGCTGTTTTAGCCCGACGCTGACGCCGGCGGATGGCGCTTCGGTTTTGCCTAAGCATTACCTCGCGCAAATGCTGGTTTCGCGCGGGCGAGGCCAATGTGAAGCTGGATTTATTCCGCGCCTCATGAGTTGCCAGCAATGCCCACCCATACCCGTATCCGCATGTTCAACACCAAGCAGACCTACCCCAACCAGGCGCTGGACAACGACCTGTGCCAGGCCGTGCGCGCCGGCAATACCATTTATGTACGTGGCCAGATCGGCACGGACTTCGACGGCAACCTGATCGGCCTCGGCGACCCGCGCGCGCAAGCCGAACAGGCAATGAAAAACGTCAAGCAACTGCTGGAGGAAGCCGGTTCCGATTTGTCGCACATCGTGAAGACCACCACCTACCTGATCGACCCGCGCTACCGCGAACCGGTGTACCAGGAGGTCGGCAAATGGCTCAAGGGCGTGTTCCCGATCTCCACCGGCCTGGTGATTTCGGGTCTGGGCCAGCCGGAGTGGTTGATGGAGATCGATGTGATTGCGGTGGTGCCGGATGACTGGAACCCCAACCAGCAACCATGAGCCACCTGGAGCTTGCCATGCCCCGCACTGTGTATTTCCTCAACGGCCCCAACGCCAACCTGTACGGGCTGGACAAGAACGGCACCTACGGCAGCGAAAGCTTCGCCAGCATCGAAGCGTGCTGCCAGCGCCACGCTATCGAACTGGGCCTGACCCTGGATTTTCGCCAGAGCAACCATGAAGGGGTGCTGGTGGACTGGATTCAGGAGGCCCGGCTCAACGCCGACGCGGTGATCATCAACGCCGCCGGCCTGACCTACAGCTCGGTGCCGATTCTCGATGCGCTGCTGGCGTTCGACGGCCCGATCATCGAAGCGCACATGAGCAACATCTGGAAGCGCGAGGCTTTCCGTCATCACTCCTATGTGTCCAAAGCCGCCACCGGCGTGATCGCAGGCCTCGGCGCGCTGGGCTACCGCCTGGCCCTGACGGCGGTGGCCGAGCTGCTGGAGGCCGATTGAAGGGCTTTGGTTTTGCCTAACCTCTACGTTCAAAAAGCATAATTTCCGGCTGGCGGTTGCTTGATCACACTGATACCGGTCGATGGTCGCTTATCTTTAGGAAGCTCACATGTCAGTTGAAAAGATCAACACCCTGGTGGTGGGCGCAGGCCAGGCGGGGGTCGCCATGAGCGAGCATCTGTCACTCATGGGCGTGCCGCACATCGTGCTGGAGCGTAACCGCATCGCCGAGCGCTGGCGGTCCGAGCGCTGGGACTCGCTGGTCGCCAACGGCCCGGCCTGGCACGACCGTTTTCCCGGCATGAAATTCGAAGGCATTTCCCCCGAGAGCTTCCCGCCGAAAGAGCGCATGGCGGCCTACTTTGAAGAGTACGTGAACATGCTGAAGGCTCCGGTGCGCACCGGGGTTGAAGTGCAGCAAGTGGAACGCCACGTGGGTCGCCCCGGGTTCAAGGTGACCACCTCGGCGGGTGTGATCGAGGCCACCAACGTTGTTGCGGCGACAGGCCCGTTTCAACGTCCGTCCATTCCGAATCTGGTGCCCGCACACGCCACGGTTCAACAGCTGCACTCCTCGGCCTACAAGAATCCCGGCCAGTTGGCCGAAGGTGCTGTGTTGGTGGTGGGCGCTGGCGCATCGGGTTCACAAATTGCCGAGGAACTGCAAAAGGCCGGCAAGACCGTGTACCTCTCGGTGGGCGAACACTATCGCCCTCCTCGCTCGTATCGTGGCCGTGATTACTGCTGGTGGCTGGGCGCGCTGGGCTTGTGGGACGAGGTCAAAATCCAGCCGAAGAAGAAGCATGTGGCGTTTGCCGTCAGTGGCTATGAAGGCGGCAAGACCGTCGACTTCCGCCGCCTGGCGCACATGGGCATTACGCTGGTGGGTGTTACTCGGTCGTGGAATGAAGGCGTGATGGAGTTTGAGCCCGGCCTGGCGGCTAACGTGGCTGAAGGTGACCGTGCCTACTTTGATGTACTGCGGGATGCCGACGCCTATATCGAGCAGAACGGCCTGCCGTTTGCGCCGGAGCCTGAGGCGTGGGAATTGTTGGCTGACCCGGAGTGCCTGGTGAATCCGATCCTGAGCCTGGATTTGGCTGAGGCCGGTGTGACCACGATTCTGTGGGCCACGGGTTTCAGTTTTGATTTCAGTTGGTTGAAAGTGAATGCGTTCGACGAGAAAGGTGAGCCTTTCCATAAGCGCGGGATTTCGGCGGAAAGCGGAATTTACTTTTTGGGTTTGCCGAACCTGGTGAACCGCGCGTCTTCGTTTATCTACGGGGTTTGGCATGATGCGAAGTACGTGGCCGACCATATTGTCTTGCAGAATGAGTACATGGCCTATAGCAAGCCGTGAGGTGCCTTGCTCCATTGCCTACAGTTGCGTCAGAATCCGCCGGCTTGTGCGCTTGGGTATGGGGCTCTAAGGTTGCTCGGTCGCTGAAACCTCAGTGATCGGGTTTAGTAGCCCGAAGTATTCTAGGCAATGTGCATAAGCATCATCTGTCAGACGTCTTTGTCTGTGCTTAATGGTGGCTGTGTGCAGGGCGCCCTCGGGCGCGCCGGTTTTGTCTGGAATATCCGCTCTACTAACCTGCACACAGCTGCCACCTTTCGTTTAGTAGCGATAAGGCGGGGGCCAAAATGGAGCATCCAGACAATGTTCAAGGTTACCCCTAATCCTCCGGGAACTTCCGATCCAAAACTCCACCAGGCCGCCCAGCGCGCCATGGATCACTACCTCAATCCCAGTTCCAAACCCGCCCCAACGCCCTCAGCCCTGTTCAGCGTTCCCAGCCTCAGCTTTTGCTCGTTCAACTCACCCTCACCGAGGGTAATTTGCTTGTGGATCATGGCAGCACACGCACAGCTTGTTGCCATCAGTATCTCGAAAATACGCGCCGTAATAATCGGGGTGGTAGTGAGGCCTTAATCCAGGCTCTCCTTCACATATCCCGCCGAGCGCCAACGCCGCTGTATAACTTCTTCTAACCGCTTCCCGACTGGGCGCAAGTAGCCCCACCATCTGCCCATTCCCGGGTGCACTCGGGTTGCCATCAAATGGCGCCCCAATGACGAAGATCGGACGAGGTGCGGTTTCAGCCACCCAACCGGCCCACGGTTTATCCGCATCGCAAAATTTCAACCTGAGGCCCAACTCAGCCATCACCTTCGAATAGAAAGCAAAAGCCCGATCAAAATCACCTGTACCTAAAAACACATGGGAAATCATGGTGGCTACCCTGGGGCAATGAATGCCCATGAGTCTGGCGCGAAATGATTGCTGGCGAAAGCTTGATGACTCCGCCCGGCATATGTACGGCTCCCATCCCCTCATACGCCAATGAAAACCGCAAATCCCAACAATCCGCAGGGTGCCGCCCGGCATTTCGTCAACCCATAATGGGCTTACAACAATAAAGGGGCTCACCCCGGGGCGCGTAAGCCATGTACAGAGACCATATCGTCAAGACCCGCATGACGGACAGCGCGGTATTCATGGGCGCGGTGGCCGTGGTGATTTTCATCATCACGCTCGCCTGCGGCGTCGGTGAAGGCCGCCTCTCCCACTTGATGGGCCCCATCGTTCTCGACCTGAAGGCACCACTGGCACGAGATATTGCAGTGGGCGGCACGTTCACCCTGACGGTGGTGCTGAACCTGTTCATCCTTGGTCGCTTTCCCTTGCGCGCGCAGATCATCACGGTCTGGTGCGAGTTGCTGGTGCTGTTCCTGTTGTTCTTCGACACCTTCAACCTTTCCTACAGTTTCATCGCGACCAAAATCGGCTTCATGATCACCCAGGGGGTGTTCACCACCGTCTACGTGTCGGCGATTTCGATTGCGATTGCGTTCGTCCTGGCGCTGCTGGGCGCCACCGCGCGCTTGTCTTCCAACGGCTTCGCGATTGCGATTGCGAGCTTCTACACCTCGTTTTTCCGCGGCGTTCCGCTGCTGATCCAGATCTATCTGATTTACCTGGGCATTCCCCAGCTCGGCTATGTCGTCGGGGCGGTTCCAGCCGGGATCCTGGCGCTCTCGCTGTGTTATGGCGCCTACATGACGGAGATCTTCCGCGCCGGTATCAGCAGCATCTCGCGGGGCCAGTGGGAAGCCTCGCGGGCGATTGGCCTGAACCCGTTCCAGACGATGACCCGGGTGATTCTCCCGCAGTCCATGCGCTTGATCATTCCGCCAACGGGCAACCAGTTCATCTCGATGCTCAAGGACAGTTCGCTGGTGTCGGTGATCGGCGTCTGGGAGCTGATGTTCCTGGCACGAACCCAGGGACGCGCCGAGTTCCGGCACCTGGAAATGCTGATCACCGCCGCCGTGCTGTATTGGCTGCTGTCGATCGTGCTGGAAACCGTCCAGGCCCGCCTGGAAAAGCACTTCAACCGCGCCCATCGCTGAACCAGGAGCATGACGATGAATCAGCCCTCAATAGTCCCTGCTCCATACCCTGCAATATCGATCCAGGACATGCATAAATGGTATGGCGATTTTTATGTGCTCAAGGGCATCGACCTGCACATTGCCAGCGGTGAAATCGTGGTGGTCTGCGGGCCGTCGGGCTCCGGCAAGTCCACGTTGATTCGCTGCCTGAACCTGCTGGAAGACTTCCAGAAAGGCCACGTGTTCATCGAGGGCACCGAGTTGACCCGTGATGCCGCCTGCGTGGCGGGCATAAGGCGCCAGGTCGGCATGGTGTTCCAGCAGTTCAACCTGTTCCCGCACATGACGGTGCTGGAGAACCTCATGGTGGGACCGCGTCTGGTGAGCAAGCTCAGCGAGCCCCAGGCCCGGGAACTGGCCTATGAATACCTGGATCGGGTGCGCATCGGGAACCAGGCCGACAAATACCCCAGCCAGCTCTCGGGCGGCCAGCAGCAGCGCGTCGCCATTGCCCGGGCCTTGTGCATGCGCCCGCGCATTATGCTGTTCGACGAGCCCACGTCGGCCCTTGACCCCGAGATGGTCAAGGAAGTGCTGGACGTGATGGGCGAACTGGCCCAGGACGGCATCACCATGGTCTGCGTCACCCACGAGATGGGATTCGCCCGGCGGGTGGCCGACCGGATCATCTTCATGGACCAGGGCTGCATCATCGAGCAAGCCAAACCCACCGAGTTTTTTGACAACCCGCAGCACGAGCGTGCCCGGGAATTCCTGTCGCAGATTCTCAGCCACTGAGCAGCACCGTCGAACCTTGCGAAGTCACCGATAAAAACAACAGGCACCGCACTCAAGATACTGGAGGCTTACCCATGATCTCGTTCACTCGCTTCTTCACCGCAGCCGCTGTCGCCACCGCCCTCACCAGCCTCACAGGTGCGGCCTGGGCGGGCTCGACCCTCGATCGCATCCATGAAACCAAGGTGATCAAGGTGGCCACGTCGGCCAACTGGCCACCGCAATCGTTCCTGGGCCCGGACAATAAGCTGCAAGGCTTCGATATCGACGTCGCCAGCGAAATCGGCAAACGCCTGGGCAGCAAAGTCGACTTCGTGACGCCCGAATACGGGATCATCACCGCCGGGCGCTGGTCGAGCCGCTGGGACCTGTCGGTCGGCTCCATGACCCCGACCACCGAGCGCACCCGGGTGCTCGACTTCCCCGCGATCTACTACTACACGCCGTATGTATTCGCGGTGCACAAGGACGCGGCCGAGACCAAAGTGGCGGACCTGAACGGCAAGATCATCGGCGTCGAAGCCGGTACGACTTCGGAGGACTATATCAACCGCCGCCTGAAGATCGACGCCGCCGATGTGCCGCCGTTCACTTACGAAGTCACCCCCGGCGAAGTTCGCACGTACGGCGACAGCATGGGCCCGCTGGATGACCTGCGCATGGGAGACGGGGTGCGCCTGAACGCAACCCTGTCCGCCCTGCCCACCATCGTCGCCGCCGTCAAGAATGGCTACCCCATCGTCAGGGTGGAAGGCAAACCCGCCTACTACGAACCCCTGGCCATCGCCGTGGACAAGGGCGATGAGGCGTTCAACAGCGCGCTGACCAAGATCGTCGCCGACATGAAAGCCGATGGCACGCTCAAGCAATTGTCAGAGAAATGGTACGGCGCCGACCTCACCCAGGTTCAGTAAAAAACCCCACAGGCCGTACAGGCGCCCCGTCCTCGACGCGGCGCGCTGTATGCCTGCGCCGCAAAAAAAGGACGGCCGACTTCATGTTCACCTATAACAACAATTACTACACCGCCACGATGCGCGACACGACTGAACGCCAGGCGCTGTGTGGCAACGCCCGGGCCGATGTGTGCGTGATCGGCGCCGGGCTGGCGGGGCTGAGCACGGCGTGGGAACTGGTCTCCCGCGGGCAGTCGGTGGTGCTGCTGGATGCCGGTCGCGTGGCCTGGGGAGCGTCGGGGCGCAACGGTGGCTTCGTGCTCCAGGGCTGGTCCGAAGGGTTGGCCGCCATCGAGCGACGCTGCGGCAAACCGACGGCCGCCGCGCTGTTCAAACTGTCGCTTGAAGGCGTCGAAATTGTTCGGGGCATGATCGCCGGTCATCAGTTGCCCGGCTGCACGCCAACCCCGGGGAAACTGAGTGTGGTGCGCTACGAAGATGGCGACAACCTGCAGCGCGTGCGGGACAAAATGGCCGCGGATTTCGACTTTCACCTCGACTATCTGGATCGCCAGGCGGTGCGCGAAAAGCTCAAGACCGAGCGGTATTTCCAGGCGCTGCGCGACAACCATGGCTTTCACTTCCACCCCTTGAACTATTGCCTCGGCCTGGCCCGACTGATCGAGCAAAGTGGTGGCAAAATCCATGAACGCTCGCCCATGACCGCCGTCGAAAGCCGCAACGGGCGACACCGGGTCATCACCGATCAGGGCACTGTCGATTGTGCCCACGTGGTGTACTGCTGCGGCGGCTATGGGGGGCCTGAGTTCGGCAAATTACGCCGCGCCTTCCTGCCGATCGCGACCTATGCGGTGCTGACCGAGCACCTGGGCGATCGCCTGGCCGAGGCGGTCTGTACCACCGATGCCGTGGGCGATAACCGCCGGGCCTCGGACTATTACCGCATCGTCGAGGGCGACCGCCTGCTCTGGGGCGGCCGCATTACCACGCGCAACCTGCAGGATGAGAAACGCCTGGGGCAATTGCTGACGCAGGATATCCTCGACGTTTATCCGCAATTGCGCGGCATCAGGATCGACAAGGCCTGGTCCGGGTTGATGGGTTATGCGCGGCACAAGATGCCGCACATTGGCCCGCTGGGGCAGGGATTGTGGGCGTGTACATCATTTGGTGGCCATGGTATGAACACCGCGCCGATCGGCGCACGCGTCATCGCCGAGGCGATCTGCGGCGAAACCGATCGCTACCGCCTGTTCGATGCCTACGGCCTGGAATGGAATGGCGGCCCCCTGGGCCCGGCGGCCGCACAAACGGTTTACGCCGGCCTGAAAATGATGGATATGTTTCAGGAAAAGCGCTCGCAACACAGGGCGACTCATAAAAACTGAACCCCAGCGAGGGTCAAGGACGTGTCCATGGATACGCAGAATCCCGGTCCACTGTTTAACCTCACCGACAAGGACAGGCAATTGCTTGGCCTGCTGCAAGCCAACGCACGCGAACCCACCGCGTCATTGGCCCGCAAGCTCGGGGTCTCGCGCTCTGCGGTGCAGGAGCGGATTACCCGCCTGGAAAAGGCCGGCGTCATCACCGGCTACAGCGTGCGCATCGACCAGGACCGGCTTCAGCAGACGGTGACCTGCTTTACCATGACCTCCTGCACCAACAAGAGCTACACCGATGTGATGACCTCGCTGCGCAGGATGGAAGCGGTGCAGGCCGTTTACGCGGTCTCGGGGGAGTCCGATTTCATCATTCACCTGGCCACCGCCACCCTGAGTGAACTCAATGCCGAGCTCATCAGGATCAACATGATCAAAGGGGTGGCGCACACCGCTTCTCATATCGTGATGGAAACCAAGTTCAGCCGGAAACTGATGGTGTGAAGTGCTGCCGGCCGTGGGAAACCGCGCGCCTCACGCCCCCCCCTCGGCTGCCATAGCGACTCAGCCACCTGACAAGTCATTCCTTGCAAAATAATTCGCCTCAACGCAATATTAAAAGCAATTGCTTGGTTAATTACCTCAAGCCTGACGCTTAGCCCTTCGCCGGCTTCCATACCGCGAACGCATTACAAGGAATCGTTGATGCAAACCCAAGACAGCAGTTGGGGCGAGTTGCTTAGCGGCAAGAACGCCACGCGCTCCATTGCCCTTTCAGGCGGCATCGCGCTGTATGCCACCAACACCTATATCGCCACCACCATCCTGCCGTCGGTGGTGGCCGAAATCGGCGGCCTGGCGCTTTATGCGTGGAGCACCACACTGTACGTGGTGGCCTCGATCCTCGGTTCCGCCCTCACCTCCAAGCTGTTGCAACGCACCGGTCCACGGCTGGCGTATGCGCTGGCCACACTGGTGTTCATAGTAGGCGTACTGATCTGTGCCCTGGCGCCGAACATGCCGGTGATGCTCGCCGGGCGCTCCATCCAGGGACTGGGCGGCGGGGTCTTGCTGGCCCTGTGTTACTCGATGATCCAACTGGTGTTCGAAGAGCGCCTGTGGCCGCGCGCAATGGCACTGGTGTCGGGGATGTGGGGCGTGGCGACGCTCGTCGGGCCGGCGGTGGGTGGCGTGTTTGCCGAGATGGACGCGTGGCGCCTGGCCTTCGGCTCGATGGTGCCGGTGAGCCTGGCGTACATGGTACTCACCAGCCGCGCCCTGCCCCCACGCGACACCACGGCGGCCGCTACCACCCGCTTGCCGGTGCCGCAACTGGTGCTGCTGGCGGGCGCGGTGCTGGCAGTGTGTGCCGGCAGCGTCTCGGCGCTGCCGAGCTGGAACCTGTTGGGTATCGCCATCTGCGCCGTGCTGGTGGTGCTGTTGATCCGCAAGGAGTCCAGCGCCACCGTGCGTCTTTTGCCCCGGGATGCATTGAAGTTCAGCACCCCGCTCTGCGCGCTTTATGCGACCACCTGCCTGTTGGTGATCGGCATGAGCAGCGAGATCTTCATGCCGTACTTTCTGCAGCACTTGCATGGCCAGTCGCCGCTGATCGCCGGTTACATGGCCGCGCTGATGGCGGCCGGCTGGACGGTCTCGGAAATCATCAGCTCCGGCTGGACCGGCCGCGGTCCACATCGCGCCATCATCGCGGGGCCGCTGTTTATCGTGGCGGGCTTGATGATGCTGGCGATCACTACGCCCATCGCCAGCCAGGGCGAATGGACATTGCTGGCCCCTATCTGCCTGGGGCTGTTCCTGGTGGGGTTCGGCATCGGCCTGGGTTGGCCGCACTTGCTGACGCGCATCCTGCAAGTGGCTTCGGAACAGGACAAGGACACGGCCGCTTCGTCGATCACCACCCTGCAACTGTTCGCCATGGCCATGGGCGCGGCGCTGGCGGGGGTGATCTCGAACATGGCGGGCATCAATGAAGTGGCGGGCAATGGCGGCATCGCCCATGCCGCGCGCTGGCTGTTCGCGCTGTTTACCCTGGCACCCGTGTTGGCGCTGTTGATGGCGCTGCGGGCAACGCGGACAAAGCCGATCGAAGGCGCGCCCCTCGACCTTGGAATCGTCCAACCTGCCCCCATAACTAGCGAGGTATCCAACAAGGGGAAGCACAGACCATGACCAACCCGACCGAAACCGCCCTGCTCGCCGGCGGCTGCTTCTGGGGCATGCAAGACCTGCTGCGCCGCTACCCCGGCGTGCTGCACACGCGGGTCGGCTACACCGGCGGCGATGTGCCGAATGCCACGTATCGCAACCACGGCAACCATGCCGAAGCCATCGAGATCGTCTTCGACCCGACGGTGATCACTTACCGGCAGATCCTCGAGTTCTTTTTCCAGATCCACGACCCCAGCACGCCCAACCGCCAGGGCAACGACCTGGGCCCCAGCTACCGTTCGGCGATTTATTACCTGAGCGAACAGCAACGCGACATCGCTGAAGACACCGCTGCCGACGTCGACGCCTCAAAACTGTGGCCGGGCCGTGTCGTCACCGAGATCGAACCGGCGGGGCCGTTCTGGGAGGCGGAGCCGGAGCATCAGGATTACCTGGAGCGGATTCCGAATGGCTACACCTGCCACTTCATCCGACCCAACTGGAAACTGCCGAAACGCGGTTGAAAATGTGGGAGCGGGCTTGCTCGCGAAAGCGGTGTGTCAGTCAGCAAGTTCTTCACTGACCCACCGCCTTCGCGAGCAAGCCCGCTCCCACATAAAGCAGTTCCTACACAAAGCGCCTCCCTCACAAGGCGCATTTCCCTCAGCGCATTTGCAGAATGATCGGGCTACTGCTCGCCGGGCCCGTGTGCTCACGCAACTTGCCCACCGCCTTGGCATCCACCGCCCCACCCTGATTGCCCCAGGTGCCGCGCACAAACGTCAGCACTTCAGCAATCTCCTGGTCCGACAACTGCTCACGGAACGCCGGCATGCGATAAGCGTCCGCCACATTGGCCGCCACTACGCGCTGCGAGCCATTGAGGGTGATGTTGATCGCCGAGGCGTCCTCCTTGGCCAGTGCGGAGGTGGCGCCGGCCAGCGGCGGCATCCAGTCCGGTTGCCCTTTGCCTTCCAGCCCGTGGCACGAGGCGCAGCGGGTCACATAGGTATGCGCACCCGGCGCATCCAGGCGTTGCGCAGCCGACACCGCCTGATACTGCCAGGCCGCACCGTCGCGCTGCTCGTCGCCCGGCAATGACCGCAGATAGCGTGCAATCGCCGCCAGGTCATCGTCGCTCATGAACTGCGTGGAGTTGTTGAACGCCTCGGTCATCGAGCCATAAACCACCGCATGTTTGTTGCGACCGGTCTTGAGGAACTGCACCACTTCCGGCTCGCTCCAGCGCCCCAGGCCGGTGTTGGGATCATCCCGCAGGCTCGGTGCGTACCAGCCATCGAGCAAGCCACCGGCCAGGTAAGGCTTGCCACTTTCATCCAGTGCCTTCTCGTTGAAGGCCAGGCCCCGTGGCGTATGACAACTGCCGCAATGCCCCGGGCCCTGCACGATGTAGGCGCCCCGGTTCCACAGTTCATCCTTCCCGGCCTTCGCGACATACGGCTTGCTGTCGGTAAACACGCCATTCCACAGCGCGATCGGCCACCGCATATTCAATGGCCACGGGATCGAACTCTTGATATTGGCCTGCTGCACCGGCGCCACGCCCTTCATGAAGAACGCGTACAGGGCGCGCACATCATCGTCGCTGAGCTTGGCGTAGGACGGATACGGCATCGCCGGATACAGGCGGCGCCCACCCGGCGCGACACCCTGGCGCACCGCGCGGTCGAAGTCGGCGAGGCTGTAGCTGCCAATGCCGGTTTCCGGGTCTGGCGTGACGTTGGTGGCGTGGATCGCCCCCAGCGGCGTGGCCATTTCCAGGCCACCGGCAAAGGGCTTGCCGTTGGGCACGCTGTGGCACGCCACACAGTCGCTGAGCCGGGCGACATACTCGCCTCGGGCGACCAGCGCCGGGTCCGTGGCGACGGGCTCTGCCCCCAGCGGCGAGACAGGCTCGCGGGTGACATACCAGGCCAGCAGGCCTGCGGCGACCAGGCACGGCAGCGCCAGCCAGCCAACGGTTCTTGCGAATCGACGGTTGTTCATAAGTGCTCAGGCCCCGGTCAGGTGAAGGAGTGGCGGCTTAACGGCATGCTGCGAACACGCTGCCCGGTCAACGCCGCGACGGCGTTGGCCACGGCAGGCGCCACGGCGGGCAGCGGCGGTTCGCCAATACCGCCCATTTTTTCCCCGCTCTCGATCACGCGCACGTGCACCCGGGCCATCCGCGAAGGCGGCAGCACCGGGTACAAATCGTAGTTACGCGCCCGAGGCAAGCCGTCCACATACACCGCTTCCTCCAACAGCACCTGGGACAAGCCCAGCGACACTGCCCCATTCACCTGCGCCTCGACAATCGCCGGGTTGACGATGCTGCCCGGGTCGACTGCCTGCCAGATGTCATGCACCTTGACCTGGCCGTTCTCGATCGACACCTCGGCAATCACCGCCGTCTGGGTGCCGAACGGTGACGCCATCGCCACCCCGCGTGCGCGCTTGCTGCCGTCCTCGGCAACAAACGGCCCACGTTTCCAGCCACCCGACAACTCGCCCACCGCCTTCAGCAGGGTGGTCAGCCGCTGGTTATCTCGCAACAGATGCAGGCGCAACTCGAACGGGTCCTTGCCCCCCTTGTCGGCCAGTTCATCCAGGAAAGATTCGTAGAAAAAGTCATTCAGCGAATTGCCCACCGAACGCCAGTAGCCCAGCATCACCGGGCCCTTCACATAGATCTGTGCGATACGCTTGTTGGGAATCGCATAGGACTTGCCGGACAGTCCCTCAAGGGCCGTCGGGTCGAGCTTCTCGCCCTGCTTGCCCGCCAGGGCCTCGGTCGGTCCCTCCGTGGCGCTCACCGCTTCAATCGCCACCGGCCAGCCGTCGCTGTCCAGCGCCCCACGGAAATTCACCGCTGCGACCGGGCGCAGCACATCCCGCAGGAATTCTTCTTCGCGGCTCCAGATCAACTTCACCGGGCGCCCCACCGCCTTGGCCAACTCGATGGCCTGCGGGTAAGGACTGGCCGAGTCATACAGGAAGTGCCGCCCGAAAAAACCACCCAACAACGGCGAATGCAGGGTAATCCGCTCCGGGGCCAGGCCGGTGCGCTTGGCGATATCGGCCAGGAACATGTCCTGCGCCTGATTCGGCAGCCAGATCTCCAGCGAACCGTCAGGGTTGAAGCGCGCCAGCGCCGAAGGCGGCTCCAACTGGGCATGGTGCAGGTACTGGTTGTGGTAAGTGGCCTCGACCCTGGTCTTGGCATTGGCCAGCGTGCCGGCCACGTCGCCCTCGTTCTCATCATCACGGGCCGGGCCGGTTTCTGCGGCCAGGCGCTTGAAATGCTCGTCGCTGGAAAAGTCCTTCGGCATCCCGCGCACCTTGGAATCAGCCGTCGGCTCCAGCCAGTCGACCTGAATCGACTCCACCGCACGCTTGGCATGCCACCAACGCTCGGCCACCACCGCCACCGCACCGGGCAGGCGATGCACCGAATGCACGCCCGGCATGGCCTTGACCTGGTCTTCGTTGCGCAGGCTGCCCACGGTCATGCCGAGTCGGGGCGCATGCTGCACGGCGGCATGGAGCATGCCGTCGACCTTCATATCAATGCTGTACAGCGCCTTGCCGGTGGACTTGTCATACGCATCGAGACGCTTCACCGGCTTGCCGATCCAACGGAACTGGCTTGGGTCGCGCAACTTCACACTGGCCACATCCGGTACCGGCAGGTCCATCGCCCGCCCGGCCAACTCGCCATACGCAAGGGAACGCCCGGACGCCGCGTGTACCACCTTGCCCGGCTCGGTCGACAGCTCGCTCACCGGTACCTTCAGCGCCTGCGCCCCGGCCTCCAGCAACATGGCCCGGGCCAGCGCACCCAGCCGGCGCATCGTGGGGTAACTCATCCGCACCGACATACTGCCGCCGGTGATGCGCATGCCGTTCTCCATCACCACAAAGGCTTCACCGGGCGGGGCACACTCAACCAGGAACGTGGCCGGGTCGGCGTCCAACTCCTCGCCGACAATCTGCGCCATCGCGGTGAACGTGCCCTGGCCGCCTTCGATAAACGGGCTGAGCAAACGAATCGTGTTGTCCGGGCGAATCTCCAGGAAGGCCGGCACCTGCGTACCGCGTTCGGCCGTGGCCGCGGCGGTGGCCGCCTGCACTCGGCCAGACCCCAGCGGCAGGCCAAAACCGATCACCAGCGCGCCCACGGCCGTACTGGCCAGGAAGCGACGGCGGGACAGGTTCACCGGGTCAGTCAGCGCCGCGACCAAGGGCAGCGCAGTGGGATCAATGCGAATGTTCATCAGGCCTCTCCCTTCTGCGCAAGGTCATGCACGGCGGCATGAATGGCGTTATAGGTGCCACAGCGACAGAGGTTGACCATGGCGGCCTCGATCTGCGCATCACTGGGCTTGGGCGTGTGCTTGAGCAGCGCGGTGGCCGCCATTACCTGGCCGGATTGGCAGTAGCCGCATTGGGCGACCTGGTATTCGACCCAGGTGGCGACGACCCGCTTGCCGACGTCATCGGACTCGATGGCTTCGATGGTGGTGATTTCGCGGCCGACCACGCCGGAAACGGGCGTGACGCAGGAACGCACGACATTGCCGTCCACAAGCACCGAACACGCACCGCATTGCGCCAGGCCGCAGCCGTATTTGGTGCCGGTCATGCCCAGGTTGTCGCGGATGACCCAAAGCAGAGGCGTGTCGGGTTCGGCGTCGACTTGGTGGGTCTGCTGGTTAATTCGTAATTCCATGGCTCACCCGCTGATCATCGGTTGGTGTTGCATTTTTTAGTATTTTTAGACGGCAAGACGGGGCCTCGCCGCTGGGCATCGATGGCCCGTCTGGTTCGCGCGCGCGTGGTTTGACTAGTCTAGCGGGCGATGGGAATGACTTTAGACCCTGGTTCATCAAGGCGCTATGCAGGGGTGGGCAAGATCGCAGGATTAGGCAAGTATTCAAGAGGATTGCGTCAGGGGGAGCGGCCTGTGGTGTCAGTGGCGGTCACGCCGGGTGGTGTTCCACCAGAAAGTCGACAAATGCCCTGACCCGCGCAGGCATCGCCGCGCCGCCGACGAACACCGCGTGAATCGGCTCCTGGTCTCCGGGGTTGTACGCTTCAAGCAACGGCACCAGATCACCGCTGGCCAGGTCATCTGCCACGCTGAATGCGCCAATGCGTGCGATGCCGGCACCCAGCTTGGCCAACTGGGACAATACCTCCCCGCTGTTACCCTCGATCGTACCCGACACCTGCAGCGAAAAATCGCGCCCGTCCACGCGAAACGGCCAGTCTGGCGCTGCCCGGCGGAAGTTGAAACGCAGGCAGTTGTGGTTGAGCAAATCCTGCGGCAGCCGCGGCGTGCCGTGACGCGCCAGGTAGTCCGGGGAAGCGACTATGACCTCGCCGATGGAGCCGATAAGGCGAGCGGTCAAGGGGCTGTCGGCCAATTGACCGAAGCGGATTGCAACGTCCGCTTGCCCGCCCAGGATATCCACCACCTCATCCTCCAGCCGCAACTCAACCACGATGGCCGGGTAGCGCGCGCTGAACGCGGCAACCAGCGGCACGATCGACAGCCGCCCGTGTGCGAGCGCCGCGCTGACCCTCAGCCGCCCCCGTGGCGCGCCCTGGTCGGTGATCGCATCCTCGACTTCGGCCATGTCCGCCAGGATCCGCCGGGCGCCGCGCAAATACGCTTCGCCTTCGGCGGTGAGCGTGATCGCCCGGGTGGTGCGCAGCAGCAGGCGGGTGCCTATGCGCCCCTCGATGCGGGTGATGATGCGGCTGATGGATGACGGCGTGAGGCCCAGCACCCGAGCCGCCCCCGAGAGGCTGCCCTGCTCCGCGACCCTGGCGAACACCGCCATCTCCCCCGACCGACCGCCTATGTCCACTTGTGATCTCCACGCAAAGCTGTAGTGCCCTGCCGAGGGCTACCGCCTGAAAAGTCATGATTATAGCATTTGACACAAAGATGAGGAGTCACCCATGCGTATCAACCCACCCCTTGTAGCACTGTCCATCGGCGCCTTCGGCATCGGGGTCACCGAGTTTGCCCCCATGGGCATGTTGCCCGGGATCGCCGCCGACCTCGGTGTTTCCATTCCCGCCGCCGGGCTGCTGGTCAGCGCCTATGCCATGGGCGTGCTGATCGGCGCCCCGATCATGACCCTCGCGACAGCCAGGGTGGCGCGCCGTTATCTGCTGGTGGGCCTGATGGCCATTTTCACCGTGGGTAATCTGCTGTCCGCCCTGGCCACCGACTACCAGACCCTGATGGTCGCCCGGTTGGTGACATCGCTGAATCACGGGGCATTCTTCGGCATCGGCTCCATCGTGGCAGCGAGTGTGGTGGCGCCCGACAAACGCGCGGGGGCCGTCGCCGCGATGTTCCTCGGGCTGACCCTGGCGACCATCGGTGGCGTGCCCCTGGCAACCTGGTTCGGCGAGAACTTCGGCTGGCGTACGGCGTTCTGGGGCATCAGCGGGCTGGGGGCGTTCGTGATGGTGGCCCTGTGGTGGGCGCTACCGAATACGCCCGCTCCAAAAGGGGGAAGCCTGATGGCCGAAATCCGCGTACTGGGCCGCGGGCCGGTGCTGGCAGCGCTGGCGTTGACCGTGGTGGGGTCCAGCGCCATGTTCACGGTGTTTACCTATATCGCGCCGATTCTGCGGGATGTCACCCACGCCTCGACCAACTTCGTCACCGCAATGCTCGTGCTGTTCGGGATCGGCCTGACCCTCGGCAACGTCTGGGGCGGCAAGTCTGCGGACCGTTCGGTGGACCGCACCCTGATAACGTCGCTCGTGGTCCTGATTGCCGTGCTGCTGGCGTTCTCTGTGCTCATGCAATGGCCGCTGCCCGCCGCCTTGTCGATCCTGCTGTGGGGCGCCGCCAGCTTTGCGCTGGTACCTCCCCTGCAAATGCGCGTGATGGAAGCCGCCAAGGATGCACCCAACCTGGCCTCGGCGATGAACATCGGTGCGTTCAACTTCGGTAACGCCATTGGCGCGGCGCTGGGGGGAGCAGTGATCAACGCAGGGCTGGGCTACCCGGCCATTTCGCTGGCTGGTGCGATCATGGCGGCCCTGGGTTTGCTGATGGTGCTGGGGCTCGGCTGGCGTTCGCGGCGCACAGGTTCACGTATCTGCCAGGCACCGGCGCAGGCATAAGGACAGCCGCGCTCAAACGGCCCCCCTACACCCTCCCCTCTGAAAAGCCCCGAATCCCGGGGCTTTTTTGCGTCTGCCTGGCCGCCATCCATCGCTGCAAAAAATTTCAACCAGTGACTTTCATTATGAAATCCACTGTGCAATATTACTTGCGTAATATTTAGCAACAGATCCCGGAGTCCCTCATGAAGAAAGCCAGCTTCCAACCCATGTCCTGCCCGGTCGCCCGTGCCCTGGAGCACATCGGTGATGGTTGGAGCCTGTTGATCCTGCGTGATGCGTTCTACGGGCTGCGCCGTTTCGACGAGTTCCTGCAGAGCCTCGGGATCGCCTCGAACACCCTGACCCGCCGCCTGAATGCGTTGGTGGCCGGCGGCTTGCTGGAACGGCGCCCGTACCAGGACAACCCGCCGCGCCATGAGTACCACCTCACCGAAGCGGGCCGGGACTTGCGCCAGGTCATCCTCACGCTGATGGCCTGGGGCGCGCGGCATGCCGAGGGCTCGACCAAGGTGTTTCTCGCCGATGAGGCCACCGGGCGCCCGGTGGTGCTGGCGTTGATGGATGCCAACACCGGCAAACCCATCACCCGTGCGGGCCACCGCGTACATGTCAGCGCCGATGCCGAACCGCTGACCCTGTGGCGCGCACGAACCGGCCGGGCCTACGCCGAAAAAGACCAGTTGGTCAGCCCCTTCCCCCACTAATACTCAACGAGGTCATTTCGTCATGGACGCTCCAGTCAGCGCTGTGCCCGAACCCACCCAACCATCCCGGCGCAAACAGGTTTTGCGCCTGGGGCTGCTGACCCTGGCCGTGGCGGGCGGCGTGTGGTACGCCAGCCACTGGTGGCTGGTCAGCCGGTTTATCGAAGACACCGACGACGCCTATGTCGGGGCGGATGTGACGGTGATCAGCGCCAAAGTGCCGGGCTATATCAGCGAAGTGACGGTGCAGGACAACCAGTTCGTACGGGCCGGCGACGTGCTGGCGCGCATCGATGTGCGCGACTACCGCACGGCCCTGGCCAAGGCCGACGGCGCCGTGGCCGCGCAACAGGCCTCGCTCGCCAACCTCGACGCCACCGAACAACTGCAACTGGCGGTGATCAACCAGGCCAAGGCACAGATCGACGCCACCGATGCCGAAGCACAACGGGCCGGCGACGATCAAACGCGTTACCAGAA
Organism: Pseudomonas sp. I8001; assembly: GCF_013385345.1. Classification (NCBI taxonomy): domain Bacteria; kingdom Pseudomonadati; phylum Pseudomonadota; class Gammaproteobacteria; order Pseudomonadales; family Pseudomonadaceae; genus Pseudomonas; species Pseudomonas sp. I8001. Next base: position 39,944 of record NZ_JACAQC010000030.1, on the reverse strand, counting down.
CCTGGTGCGCAGCCAGGCCGTATCGGTCGAAAGCGCACAGCGGGTCAGCGCCGTATGGAAGACCGCCCGCGCCGACCACTCCCGGGCACAGGCCGGGTTGATGGCGGCGCGCCGGCAAATCGACGTGATTGAAACCCAGCGCGGCCAGGCACGTGCCGCGTTGCAACAGGCGCAGGCCGAACGCGACCAGGCGCAATTGAACATCAGCTATACCGAACTGCGGGCGCCGGTGGATGGTTACGTGGGCAACCGCCGCGCCCGGGTCGGTGCCTACGCCGCGGCCGGCAGCCAACTGATCTCGGTGGTGCCCGCGAAAGGATTGTGGGTGGATGCCAATTTCAAGGAAGACCAATTGGGGCGCCTGCAGGTCGGGCAAAGCGTGAGCATCCGCGCCGACATCCTCCCCGGCCGTGAATTCCACGGGCACATCGAGAGCCTGGCCCCTGCCACCGGGGCGCAATTCAGTGTGCTGCCGCCGGAAAACGCCACCGGCAACTTCACCAAGATCGTGCAGCGAGTGCCGGTGCGCGTGCGCCTCGACAGCAACGATGCCGACTTCGGCGCCCTGCGTCCGGGCCTGTCGGTGATGGCGAAGGTCAACACCGATGAGGCGTTCGAGGACCAGGCCAGCGCCCTCAAGGCCCAGCTATGAACAGCCCGTTGCCCGCCCTCAGCACCGCACAAAAGGTCGCGGCCTTCGCCACCATGTGCGTGGGCATGTTCATCGCCTTGATCGACATCCAGATCGTCTCCGCCTCCCTCAAGGACATCGGCGGCGGGTTGTCTGCCGGCGCGGACGATACGGCGTGGGTGCAGACCGCCTACCTGATCGCGGAAATCATCGTGATCCCCATGTCAGGCTGGCTCTCCCGGGTGATGAGCACGCGCTGGCTGTTCGCGGCGTCGGCGGCCGGGTTCACCTTGACCAGCCTGCTGTGCGCGATGGCCTGGAACATCCAGAGCATGATCGCGTTTCGCGCCTTGCAGGGGTTCCTGGGGGGCTCGATGATTCCGTTGGTATTCACCACCGCGTTCATGTACTTCAACGGCAAGCAGCGGGTGATCGCCGCCTCCACCATCGGCGCCATCGCGTCCCTGGCCCCCACATTGGGCCCGGCCGTCGGCGGTTGGATCACCGACATCTCCTCCTGGCACTGGCTGTTCTACATCAACCTGCTGCCCGGCCTCTTCGTGACCTTTGCGGTGCCGATGCTGGTCAAGGTCGACCGCCCCAACCCGTCATTGCTCAAGGGCGCCGACTATATCGGCATGGCGTTGATGGCGGTGTTTCTCGGCTGCCTGGAATACACCCTCGAAGAAGGCCCGCGCTGGAACTGGTTCAGCGACAGCACCATCTCGACCACGGCCTGGATAGCCGCCATCAGCGGCGGGCTGTTTATCTGGCGCTGCCTGGAAATCAAGGAGCCGATCGTCGACCTGCGCGCGCTTCGGGACAGGAACTTCGCCCTGGGCTGCCTGTTTTCATTTATCACCGGCATCGGCATTTTCGCCACCATCTACCTCACGCCGCTGTTTCTCGGGCGGGTGCGCGGGTACGGCTCGCTGGATATCGGCCTGGCGGTGTTTTCCACGGGGGTGTTCCAGTTGCTGGCGATCCCGGTGTACGCCTTGCTGGCCAATCGTTTCGACCTGCGCTGGATTTTGATGTTCGGGTTGTCGTTATTCGCCCTGTCGATGTGGGACTTCTCCCCCATCACCCACGACTGGGGCGCCAAGGAGCTGCTGCTGCCCCAAGCCATACGCGGGTTTGCTCAACAAATGGCAGTGCCGCCGGTGGTCACCCTGACCCTCGGCGCACTGGCCCCCGACCGCCTGAAGCTCGCCTCGGGCCTGTTCAACCTGATGCGCAACCTCGGCGGCGCCATCGGCATCGCCGCCTGCGCCACGGTGCTCAATGACCGCACCAACCTGCACTTCCTGCGCCTGGCCGAGCACCTGAACATCCGGAACGAGTCGATGAATGTCTGGCTTGACCAGCTTTCAGGGAATGCCCAGTTGCTGGGGCAAAACAGCCTGGATTCGAGCCAGTTCGCGCTGAGTCAGCTGTGGGCGCTGACCTGGCGCGAGGCGCAAACGCTGACCTATGCGGACGCATTCCTGATGATCATGGTGTGCTTCGTCGTCGCCGTGTTGCTGGTGCCGTTGATGCGCAAGGTGCAACCGCCGAAGCAGCCGACGGCGGATGCGCATTAGAGAGGACTTGTCACAACGTTTGAGGCTGTGAGTACAGCACCCGGCTCCATTGCCTACAGTCGCGTCGGAATTTGCCAGCTTGTGCATCTGGGAGGCACCTCTCTAAGGTTGCCCAGGCGCTGAATACCCCTTTACCTGTACTCAACCTCGCGTCGACAAGATGTAGCCATCTAGCTACAAATGGAACTATGATCAACAAGAAAAAAATATACGAGATCCACCAAACACCCGAGTTCGAGAGCTGGCTTAAACGTATGAAGGACACTCAGGGAAAAGCGGCAATTCTGACCCGACTGGATCGTGCCGGAGCGGGCAACTTTGGTGATTGCGAATCGGTTGGCGATGGGATGAGCGAAATGCGTGTTTTTGTTGGCCCGGGCTATAGAATTTACTATGTGCGCTCGGGAATCGCAGAGTACTTGATGCTCAGCGGGAGCGATAAAACGGATCAAAAACGGGGCATACAAAAAGCTAAAGCAATACTCGCTGGCCTGAGAGGTAAATGATATGAGCGATAAATTCAATCCCGAGGAGATGCCAATCCTCAGCCTCGACACGACGGGTACGACTCATTACGAAGCCTCGCGCTTTCTCGATAGCCCGGAAGCAATGGCGGCCTATTTGGCTGAAAGTCTGAAAACCGGTGATACCGAGGGCCTTATTCATGCGTTGGCCGAGGTCGCAAAAGCCAAAGGCGTAAATAAGGTCGCCAAGGATGCGGGGGTCAATCGTGAAAGCCTTTATAAGGTGCTGAAAGCCGGCTCGAAAACGCGATTTGAGACCATAAGGAAGCTGATGACCGCAATCGGTGTCGAACTCACCGTACAACCGGTAACAGCGCTGGCTGTCACTTCAAAACCCGTTGATCCAAGGGCTGGCAAGCCCGTTTCAGCCGCCAAGCCTGCAGCGAAGACGCGCTCGTGATCATCACTGTGTGTTTTGTTGTGGCCGTGTTGCTGGTGCCGTTGATGCGCATTGAGTCGCCGTCAGACAGTGAGGTACTGGATCACCTCGCCCATCGCGTCAATATCGGGAGCATCGCTCACTGCTGCTTCCGAGTTGCACCATGGGTAACTCAGACCTGACACCCACTTCATGACGCTCCCCAAATCCGCAGCGGGCAGCGTCTTCATATGCTCGATAGTGATGGTGAGCTTTTCAACAAGCCCCGACTCAACACTGAACTGCCACTCATACACCCCACACCCAACCCGGGCTTCGCCGGAGTTTTTGTCGGACATCCCCACCAGCCATTTGCACTGATAGGTTTTGGCCCCCGCTTCGGGTGGCTGCCCCAGGCAAAACGTATAGACGTTTTCAAAGGTCTGCCCGAACCGCCTCACCAGCACATCGCCGATGCCGCCCACCCCTTCGACGTGGGGCGGAAACGAGATGGACCCGGTGCGCACCACCATGTCCAGGATTGCCTCGGGAACAAACGCCCGGCTGAGCAAATGCGGGCGGTTGCCGTCCTTGGCGAGTATGTAGTGCTGAATCGCGAGTTGAGCAGTGTTCATGGTTTTTCCGTCGATTCCCTATCAGGTAATGCTTAGGCCTTCTGGATCAGCTCTCAGAGGTAACAACAGGCTCATCACCGGACTCGGCAGCCAGCTTCAATCGGTCTGCTTTGCTGATGTATTTATCCTTTTTGGCCGGTGCCAATTTGGCGCTGGCCTTTTTGGCCTTGGCCTTGAACAGCTGCTGTAGTTTTTTTTGACGATTCATGTTTTCTATCCGGTGTGTAATCAGTGCTTGCCGGCGTGATTATCCATCTTTCATGCCTTTATCGAAGCAGATTTAATTCACGGCACTCCACAGCGCCACCGCGGTCTGTCCCTATACGCCTCTATTCTCGCCCAGCGGAGCCACCATGATCATCGTCCACCACCTCAACAACTCCCGTTCGCAACGCATCCTGTGGCTGCTCGAAGAACTCGGCCTGCCCTACGAGCTCAAGCGCTACCAGCGCGACCCGAAAACCAACCTCGCGCCCCCTGAACTCAAGGCGATCAATGCCCTGGGCAAATCACCGGTGATTCAAGACGGTCCCCACGTGGTGATCGAGTCCGGCGCCATCATCGACTACCTGATTCGCCGCCATGGTAACGGCCGCCTGCAACCGGATCCGGCCACTGCAACCTATGACGAATACGTGCAATGGCTGCACTTCGCCGAAGGTTCGGCCATGCTGCCACTGATGCTCAACCTGTACGTCGGGCGCCTGGGTGACGCGGGTGCGCCGTTGCATCCGCGTATCGAATCCGAGGTGGCGAACTACCTGGGTTATCTGGACAACGCACTGGGGCTCACACCGTACCTGGTGGGTGACGAATTGACCGGCGCGGATATCCAGATGAGCTTCATCGGCGAAATCGCCCGGGCCCAGGGCAAGCTGCAGGCCTACCCGAATGTGGCGGCGTGGGTGCAACGCTTTCAGGAACGGCCGGCGTATCGCAAGGCGCTGGAACAGGGTGGCGCATACGCGTTCGCGAAGTAAAAGGCCAGGCGGTTCCGGCGGGTGTTCATCTGTATTGCGTTAATCCCCGGGATGAGGATTACTGTAGGACGCATCCGGCATTGAGATAACACAGCATGTTCGAACTCGCCCCCATCCTGACGTATGTCGCCGTGGTCATCGGCCTTTTCCTGATTCCCGGCCCAGCCGTGCTGCTGGTGATCACCCGCACCCTCCAGGGTGGGCGCAAGGTCGGGATTGCCACCGGGCTGGGGGTGGCCTCGGGCGACCTGATCCATACGCTGTGCGCGGCGCTGGGCCTGTCGGCCATCCTGATGACCTCGGCCGTGGCGTTTAACATGGTCAAAATCGTCGGCGCCTGTTACCTGATCTACCTGGGCATACGTGCGTTTATGGCCAAGCCTGGCGCCACCACGCGCAAAGACCTGCCCACCGTGACCTCGACCCAGGCGTATTTCCAGGCGGTGGGTGCCGAAGTGCTGAACCCGAAAACCGCGATTTTCTTCCTGGCCTTCCTGCCGCAATTCATTCACCCGGAATCCGGTTCTTCCCTGGCGCAGTTCGCGGTGCTGGGGTTGATCTTCTCGGGGCTCAGTGCGGTGTACACCACGCTGATTTCGGTGGCGATTCGTCCGTTGAGCCAATGGATGGTGGGCCTTTCAAGGCTGCGCCGTTGGGAGGGGAAGATCATTGGGACGTTGTTCATGGGATTGGGGCTGAAGATTGCTTTCCAGCAGCGTTAATCGGTTGCAAACCGCTGCCTTTTAACCCGGTACATCTCACCATCCGCGTGGCTGAGCAGGCTGTCGGCATCTGCTCCATCCGCCGGGTAAAACGCTACGCCGATACTGCAGGACGGCATCTTGACCGCGCCAAACTCAGCGCTCAGGGGCTGGGTCATCACCGCAACTATCTGCTGCACTTTGGCCGACACGGCTTCCGGTGACTGAATATCCGTCAGCAGCACGGTGAATTCATCCCCGCCCATCCGGGCCACCAGGTCGCTCTCACGCACACACCCTTCCAACCGTCGTGCAATCACGCAAAGCACGCGGTCGCCCACGGCATGCCCGTGCACATCATTGATGGCCTTGAAGTCATTCACGTCCAGAAACAGCAAGGCCAGAGGACTTTTGTGGTGGTGGGCGGCTTGCAGGGCCTCGTCCAACCGGTCATTGAACAGCGAGCGATTGGTGAGGGCCGTCAACGGGTCGTGATGGGCGAGGAAACGCAGCTCTTCCTCCGCCTGCGTCAGGGCGGTTACGTCCCGCGCAACACCGATCCGCGCCCCCACTTCCTCGGACCAGAAGGCCGCCCACAGAATGTGCACCACGCTGCCATCCTTGCGGATGTAGCGGTTGCGGAAGTCGACGTGGGGTTTGCCATTCATGACCCGCACAATCGACGCCCGGGTGCGGGCCAGGTCTTCAGGGTGCATGTAGTGGGTGATCAGGGTGCCGGTCAGTTCCTCGGCGCGGTACCCCAGCAGCGCTTCGCAGGCATCACTCACAAACACGATCTGGTTTTCACTGTCGACCACGAACACCGTATCCAGCATCAAGTGGATCAGTTTGGGATAGAGGGCTTGCAGGTCAACGGGCATAGGTCTGGGGAGCGTCTGGTTCGGATTGGGCGATCATAGCCCGATCCCGAAGGATGGCGAAAAGGAATCATAGCGGCCCGCAGAATAGCCCCCCGCAATGTTGCTGCGCCAACTGCGTCGCCACCAGCAAGCTGCGCCACCCTTCAAGGTCGTAGGAGAGCGCCCGCCAGAGCAGCCACGGCCAATAGTCGCAGAGGTGGAACACGCACCAGATCATTCGACACTCGGTTTTTATAATGAACGAATGATTGCTATGCTGAACACCCAGCGACAAAGCGTCAACCCATTTATGGATGATTTGAAGAACAAATGACCGACATAACGAACAATCTCAATCCAAGCCGAATCGACCTGCTGGCCCTGTCGATCAAGCGCGAACGCCAGGCCGCCGGGCTTTCATTGACTGAACTGGCAAAACGCGCAGGCGTGGCGAAGTCGACCTTGTCCCAGCTGGAGTCCGGCATCGGCAACCCCAGCATCGAGACCCTGTGGTCGTTGGCCACGGCGATGGGCTTGCAGGTGACCCGGTTCTTCGAACAACCCCAGCAACACCTGCGGGTAATTCGCGCCAACGAGGGCCTGACCACCTATACCGAAACCGGCCACTACGCGGCCACACTGCTTGCGGATTGCCCGGCGGGCGTGCGTCGCGATATCTACCGGCTAAAGGTACAGCCGGGCGAAGCGCGCCTGTCTCAGCCCCACCCTGCCGGCACCATCGAGCACGTGCTGCTGTGCAGCGGCAGCGCGAATATCGGCCCGGCCGGTGCGCCTGTGCTGCTGCACGCCGGCGACTACATCAGCTACCTGGCGAATGCGCCCCATGTGTTCGAAGCACTTGCGGCGGATACCACGGCGGTGATGGTGATCGAACATCCCTAAGCCGCGGGGATGTGCCCTCAGGCATGGATAGGCAGGGCCAACCCGAACAGCACAAAAAACCCGCCGCAGACTTTATTGAATCGGCGCCCGGTTCGCGCCAGCCAGGGCCGTACCCGGTGCGCGGCGCTGGCCACCAGGTACTCGACGATGAACTCCACCACGGCGTAGGTCAGGGCGATGGTGAGTGTCTGCGCAACGATGCTCCGGTGCGGGTCCAGGAACGGTGGAATAAACGCGGTGAACAGCAGCAAGGCCTTGGGGTTTGAGATCGCCGATACCAGCCCCTGGCGGAACAGCGGCCAGCTCCGCGAGCTGGTAGTGCCGGTCGCCTCAAGGCTGACCGGTGCCGCCCGCCACAGCCCGAAGCCCAGCCAGATCAGGTACAGCCCACCCGCCACCTTCAAGGCCGTGAACAAACTGGCCGATGCCTGGATCAGCGCACCCAACCCCAACGCACACAGCGCCAGCACAATCGCAAAACCGAGCACGCCGCCGCTGATGGTGAACAGCGTTTTGCGGCTGCCGTGAAGCGCACCGTGGGTCAGCGCCAATAACGCATTGGGCCCTGGCACCACCGAGATGCCGAAGCAGGTAACCAGGTAAAGCAACCAGGTATCAAAGGGCATGGATCCGATCCAGAAGGTGTTGGTTCAAGGCAGAATGTTGCGGGTGAACAAGCGCCCATGAAAAGCGCATAATTCAGGCCTTAGCCATTCGATTAACGAATAGAGGTCAGCGCGATGCCCGCCAGCGATTTGCAACTCGATTGGCTCAAATGCTTTGTGGCCGTGGTGGATGCCGGCTCGTTGTCTGGCGCCGCCCACGAGGTCAACCGCTCGCAGTCCGCCGTCAGCATGCAGATGAAGAAACTCGAAGCCGCCCTTGGACGACAGCTCTTGAGTCGCGGCCCAAGGCACCTGCAACTGACTGCCGATGGCCAGACGCTGCTGAGCTACGCCCGGCGCATGCTCGCCCTGCACGCTGAAACCCAGGCGGCATTTCACGGTGAAGAGCTGACCGGGCGCATCCGCCTTGGCGTTGCCGAAGACTACGCGGCCCGGTACCTCACGCCGCTGCTCAAGCGCTATTCGCCGCGCTACGCCGGTGTGGAAATCGAACTGACCTGTGAACAGTCGACCACGCTGATCCCACAGTTGCGCAGCGGCGATCTTGACCTGGCGCTGGTGTCTCGGGACTCACCCCAAAGCGGCACCTTCCTGTTCAAGGAGCCCATGGTATGGGTAGGTTCACCGCAGTTCGAACTGTGGCGGCGCGACCCGATCCCCATCGCCGTCTACGAAAGCGCAAGCCTCGCCCGGCGGTATGCGGTGAACGCACTCACCCAGCAAGGCCGCGAGTTCAAGGTGGTGTACAACAGCTCCAGCCTTGCCGGCCAGGTGGCCGCCGTCGAGGGCGGGCTCGCGATTGCCGCGATCACCCAATGCACCGTGCAGGATTCGCTTCAGGTACTCGGTGACGAGCACGGTTTGGGCAGCATTGAGCCCATGGAGGTTTCGATTCTGCGTAGCCGGGCGTCCCGCGGGTCCAAGGTGGTCAATAGCCTGCATGCGTTCATCATCCGAACGCTGAGGGCTCAGCCTTAGTGGGCAGAGCGTTTCGGCACAATCATCGAGCGCTTCGGCGCAGTGCCGTGCCTACGCGCTGTTTAGGATCAAGGCTCAAACCACGCCTGGACACCACCGCGATGAAACTCAAAGCACTTGCCCCCGCGATCACCCTGATCATGGCCGCCAGCGGACACGCCGCCAGCTTCTCACTCAACAGCCCGGACATTGCCGACCAACGCCCGCTGACGCACCTGCAGGAATTCAACGGCTTCGGCTGCAGCGGCGGCAACACCTCCCCTGCCCTGTCCTGGGCCAACGCCCCGGCGGGCACCAAAAGCTTTGCCATCACCGTCTACGATCCCGACGCCCCGACCGGCAGCGGCTGGTGGCACTGGACGGTGGTGAACCTGCCCCCCTCCGTCACCCAACTGCCGAGTAACGTGGGCACCCACCTGCCGGCCGGGGCAGTGCAAGGCCGCACGGACTACGGCCAACCCGGCTTCGGCGGCGCCTGCCCGCCCGTGGGTGATAAACCGCATCGCTATCAATTCACCGTGTGGGCGTTGAAAGTCGCCACCCTGCCGATCGACAATCAATCCAGCGGCGCCCTGGTCGGCTACATGCTCAATGCCAACAGCCTGGCCAAGGCCACAATCACGGCCCCTTACGGACGCTAGTCACGATGGATGTTCACGAAGGTCTGCGGCACCGGGAAAGCATCATCGAAAGCTGCGTGATCAGGGCCCGGCAACACCATACCCTGCAACGCGTGCCGATCTTCATGAGCGCCCTGTGCCGCGTGCGCCAGGGGCAAAAACTGATGCAGTGGGATGAGCGCGAAATGCGCGCTGGCCCACAGCACCTGATTCTACTGCCGGCAGGCCGCGAGCTTGGGGTGACCAACTTTCCCGGTGCCCAGGGTGACTACATCGCCGACGTGGTGTCGTTTCCGGTGCCGGTGTTGCGTAACTTCGTTGCCCGGTATGGCGCGCAGTTCAAGGGCAGCATGCATGCCGACCTGTGCGTACGCCTGGACAAACAGACCCGACAAGCCTGGGACCAATTGCTGACCGCACTGAGCACCGGCGCCCCGTCGGCCCTGTGCACCCACTATGGCGAGGCCGTGTTGCTCTGCCTGTGCCTGGCCGGCCAGGCGGGACCGTTGCTGATGGATCGCAACGACCCCTTGAGTGAACGCGTGCAGCGGTTGATCGGCAGCAACCTGTCCAGGGACTGGACCGTTGCCACGGTCGCGCAGCAGTTGAATCTGGGGGAATCGACGTTGCGTCGGCAGCTGGCCAATGAGGATGCGAGCTTCAGGGCCATCCTGGAAAATGTTCGGCTGGGGGCGGCGTTGCAACAGCTGCAAACCTCCAGGGATTCCATCGGGGAGATTTCCAGTGCGTGCGGGTATGCGTCGGCGTCGCGGTTTGCGGTGAGGTTTAAGTCGCATTACGGGCTTTCGCCGCGCTCGTTGCGGGCGGCGATGTGAGGTACACACTACCTGAGTAGCCCGCAGCCTGTGGCGAGGGAGCTTGCTCCCGCTGGACTGCGCAGCAGGCCCATTTTTTGGGGCCGCTGCGCGGCCCAGCGGGAGCAAGCTCCCTCGCCACAGGTACTTCGCGGTTATTGAAGCGCTTTGGCAACCGCATCAAAGGCAAACATATCGTCGATCACCTTGCCACCCGTGGGTTTGGTCTGCGCCTGCCACACCACAATCACCACATTCCTGGTCGGATTGATGTAGAGGTACTGACCAAACGTACCGGCCGCCGTAAAGGCTTTATCCGCTTTGGAGGCGTCGGTCCAACCTGGCCACCACATGGACGCAAAGTCACCGTACGCCGCATCTGAACCCGTAGTCGCGCTGGCAAAACTCAACCAGTCTTTAGGCAACACTTGCTGCCCTCCCGCCTTGCCGCCGCTGAGCACGAACTGCCCAAAACGCCCGTAATCCTCAAGCGTCGCGCTGATACCGCTGCCGCCCACTTCATTGCCATTGAGGCCGTCGAGCCACCACTTGGCATCGGTTTGCATGCCGTAAGGCGCCCAGATCTTCTCGCTCAGGTATTGCGTCAGTGGCTTGCCCACCGCAGCGCTCACCAGTTGCCCCAACACTTGAGTTTCACCGGTGCTGTAGTTGGTGCGAGTGCCAGGCGGCGCGGCGGTGGGCAGGCTGGCCATGAACTTGAGGAGCGACCCGGGCACTTGTTCACTACGCAGTTTGATCAAGTGGCGCTCGTCCGAGGTAGGGTCCGTGTATTGCTCGTTCCACTTGATCCCGGAGCGCATGGAGAGGATCTGGCGCACGGTGACCTGGTCGTAACCGCTACCGGCCAACGCGGGTAAATAACGGGTGACCTTGTCATCCAGGCTCTTGATGGCGCCGTCCTGCAGCGCCGCGCCCACTAGCGTCGAGGTGATGGACTTGGCCACCGACATCGACATCCACCGGGTGTCGGCGGTGTTGCCTTTTTCATAACGCTCATCGACGATCTTGCCGTCCTTGAGCACCAACAGCCCGGTTACCCGGTTGATCGCCACGTAGTCATCGAGGCTGTAATGCTTGCCTTTGTAGTCAAAGGCAACCGGCCCAAGTGGCTGGCTGCTACGGGGTAACGGGAACGGATGGCCGCCCGCCTTGATCGTGCGCGTCGGGAACAACCGGTCGGTATTACGGAAGGTAGTGACCGCCAAGTCCTCGCTGAGCCTGCCGTCATAGATGGCTTGCACATCGCCAATCGGTTCCTGTGCATGGGGATAAGGCTTCGCGGGATCCGGCGTGGCCGCGCAGGCGGTTAACGACAGCGCAAGTGTCGACGCACACACCAACACATGAAGCGCGCTGCGTTCAACCGGGGATGAAGGGCGATGAAGCACGGGCATAAGCACCTCTTTATTATTGTTTGATCGGCCTTGAAACGCTTCGGCACGTCAGCAAAACCGACATGCCGAGGCTCAGGATGCAGCGGGGGATTTTTTCTGGCGCGCGGGATCGGGCCGGATTACGCGCGGAGTCGGGCCATGGGCAATCGCGAGGGTCTACACGGAAGAGAACGCTCTACGCAGGCAGTCTTATCAACGAGACTGATGATTACTATCGAACCAGTCGCCTATTGGCTTACCAAAACCCATTCCTATAATCGCCTCCACTTTCTCCCTCCCGTCTGCCCGCAGGCGAAATCTCCTCCCGGAACCCAACACCATGCCAAGCGCAAGCCGGGCCCCTAGCGGCCTCCCCGAACATAATCAACAAACCGTCCTGCAGCAGTGGCTGGCGATTCTCTCGGTGGCCGTGGGCGCCTTCGCCCTGGTCACCAGCGAGTTCCTGCCGGTAGGCGTACTCAACGACGTCGCCGCCGACCTCGGCATCAGCGCCGGCCAAGCCGGGCTGATGGTCACCCTGCCCGGCATCATGGCCGCCCTCGCCGCCCCGTTGCTGTCGGTGGGCATTGGCGCCATGGACCGTCGCTACCTGCTGATCGGCCTGACCCTGATCATGATCATCGCCAACATGGTGGTGGCCTACGCCAGCGACTTCAGCCTGCTGCTGTTCGGCCGCGTACTGCTGGGCATCAGCATCGGCGGCTTCTGGGCCACCGCCATCGCCCTCAGCGGCCGCCTGGCGCCCAAGGGCGTGGGCGTCGCGAAAGCCACCTCGATCATCATGATGGGCGTGACCCTGGCCACCGTGCTCGGCGTACCCGTCGGCACCTGGCTGAGCGGCCTGATGGGCTGGCGCATGACCTTCCTCGTCACCGCACTGGTGGGCATCCCGGTATTGCTTGCGCAGATGTTCCTGCTGCCCCGCCTCGAACCGGAAAAAGCCATTCGCATCGCCGACCTGCCGGCCCTGTTCATCAACCCACAAGCACGGGTTGGCTTGATCGCCGTATTGCTGATCGGCCTGGCCCACTTTGCCGCGTACACCTACGTCGCGCCGTTCTTCAAAAACAGCTCCGGCTTCGACGGCCCGACCATTGGCTCCCTGCTGCTGCTCTACGGCGTGGCCGGCGTAATGGGCAACGTCTTCGCCGGCTTTGCCGCCAACCGCAGCGTGCGCCACACCTTGCTGCTGGTCGCGCTGATGATCGGCACCAGCACCGCCCTGTTCCCCTACTTCGCCACCGGCATGAGCGGCGCCGTGATGCTGATCGCACTGTGGGGCTTCGCCTTTGGCGCCTTCCCGGCCTGCGCGAGCATCTGGATGTTTGTGGTTGCGCCCAAGGATGTGGAGCGTGGCATGCCGCTGTTCGTCGCGTTGTTTCAGGTGATCATTGCCGTGGGCTCGTTCTTTGGCGGGCAGATCGTCGACAAGATGGGGACGTCGGTGCTGTTGAGTTTGGCGACCGCGTTGGTGGGTGCCGGGTTTGTGACGGTGCTGGTGTTGGGGCGCAAGGTGAGTAATAGCCTGGCGGCCCAGCCTGCTTAATCGAGGAAAGCGGGACTGATTGAATTCAGTCCCGTGGCTTGAGGCAGTGAGCACGGCACCTTGCTCCATTGCCTACAGTTGCGTCAGAATCCGCCGGCTTGTGCACCTGGGTTGGCGTCTCTAAGGTTGCTCGGTCGCTGAAAACTCAGTGATCGGGTTTAGTAGCCCTAGATTATCCAAGCAATGTGCATGAGCTTCATCAATCAGACGTCTCTGTCTGTGCTTGATGGTGGCTGTGCGCAGGGCGCCTTCGGGCGCGCCGGTCTTTGTTTGGATTCCCGGTCTACTAACCTGTGCACAGCTGCCACCCTAATCGTTTAGTAGCGAGAAGGTGGTGGCCCACATAGAGAATCCAAACAATGTTCAAGGTAACGCCGAATCCTCCGGGAACTCCCGATTTGAAACTCAACCAAGCCGCGCACCGTGCCTTGGATCACTATCTCAATCCCTCCTCCGCCAAAACCGCCCCGCCGTCGGGTGCGTTGTTCAGTGTGGCTGCTGATGCCAGCAGCGAAAGTTTGATCATCAATAGCTATGAAACCTTTGCCTCGGTCAGCGCGTTGCTGCTTGATCTGTCGGAAGATCTGAGCGGGAAAGACCGTGATGTGGCGTTGGCTATTCACCAGCTTAGTGAGTTGGGGGTGCTGTTGATGGGGAAGCTGATGGATCGGGAGGTGCCGTGTAGCTGAAATCAGACGTAGTCCAATAGCACTTACCGTTCAGTGCACACAATCGATTAGCCGCTGGGGCGTCGTAGGCATCTACAGCACCTCAGCGACGGCACACGTGCCAGGGCCTTGCTTTTCTCCGGCTATGCTGAATGTCGGCTTTCGGCCAGAAGCGGCCGGTGGTAACGGACAAAAATGGCAAGAAGCTGTCATCGTAAAACAATTACGGACTGATTAGTCATCAGAGTCCGTGGACACAGGGCGCCAGTTATTACCTGGCCCAGTAGGTACGGGACGCCAATGATTGCCAGGGCCCGTTGAGAGGCCGCCACCGGGACCAGTAGAAAGTCCGCCGCCAGGCCCTGTTGAGAGACCACCACCAGGTCCTGTTGAGAGGTCACCACCTGGCCCTGTAGAGAGGCCTCCACCTGGGCCAGTCGAGTGACCTCCACCAGGTCCTGTTGAGAGGCCACCACCTGGCCCTGTAGAGAGGCCTCCACCTGGGCCAGTCGAGAGACCACCACCGGGTCCTGTTGAGCAAGGACCACCGGGGCCCGTATAGCCTATACAACCAGCAAAAACACTTGACGAAGAAAGTAACAGGCCAAATAGCAGGGCAACTTTAATTCTTCCATTCATCATTTTCTTCTTCCCAGTTGCCATATAGATAACATTTCCGGACCGGCTAAATCATCTTAGTTTTATCGACGCGTGACAGGCCATTTGAGTCGATTTCGGCCCATCGTGACAGGCAGAAATCGATCCATTGCGGCCAATCGCAGACGCTGGTGGACAAGTAAACTTTTATTATCCTGCACAGCTTTCGAGTTTCTGTAGTGTGGAAAACTGCGGAGCGCTTTCCGCCAGTGGTCACTCAGATTATCTCGCTTAATCTGCAATAAGCTCCTCAAGAAAGCGCAAACGGCCTGAGTAGTAACGACGGCCACGGTTCTCGTTCCAGCCTGAATACAACATATGCACCTCATCACGAGCACGTGTAAACCCAACATAGAAAAGGCGACGGCTTTCACGAAGATCATTACCTTGAACATTCGTCCAGTGAAAGGAACCTTCATCCAGGCCAAGCATGATTACCACGTCGTATTCGCACCCCTTTGCGGAATGGAGTGTCAACAAATTCAGCTGGTCGGGAGAACCGTCGCGCCCGCCGAGACGTGCCATATCTAGCTCTTGCAGGGTGCCGCCCTCCTGGAACGCTTGAGTCATCGCTTCCACCTGAGCAGCCTGGTCAAGCAAACTGGCATCGGTCGCAATTAAGTTATCAAGAAGCTCTTCGCGTATGGTGCTCACAAAGTAGAGAGCAGATCGGTTTTGTCTATGAGTCCACAGGAACTGAGTTAGCTTCTTACGTTCGACTCGAGCATTGTTGTCTGACAAGCGCAGGCGATGAAATGCCAACCACCGATCAATCAACCCATGTAAAAGAGGCGCCGTCTCACGCCACCCTCCTGCACACCATGCTGAACAATCCTCAATCCAGCTCGTAATAGCGCATTTTCGGTAAGGTGCTGAAGTGTCGACTCGGATAAAACTCAATCCTGCTTCGGCAGCTGCACTTGCGACTACATCCCCAATGCCCGCATTCCTATAAAGAATAGCTATGTCACCAACTTGTCGCCCCGGCTTGCTCGCCAAGGCAGCAGGAATGATTTCCTTGATCGCACGACTTGCTTGCTGTGTCAGCCCATCAGGGCACTCAACTATAGCAATATGCGCTTTCCTATCCGGATAGTAAGAACGATAACCTCTCAACTCGCCCAAGGCACGTTCAGATACCCGTACAATGGTCTCAGCGCAACGGTAGTTTACTTCCAATTTCACACATTCGACATCCGGTCGCTCAGCCAGCTCATGTAGCAGGCTAGAGTCAGCACCATTAAAACCATACACCGACTGGTCAGCATCCCCAACTGCAAACAAGCGAACTCCTCCGTCAAACACGAGTCGCTTAACGATGCGGTGTAGGCCTATACCCAGATCCTGATACTCATCAACAGCTAGCATTGGGAAGCGCGCGCTTACGAGCGGCAAGACCCAGTCATGCTGAGCTACTAGCCGTTCCCCGTAGATAACTAGATCCTCAAAGTCGACGAAACCTTCATGGTGCAACGCCTCTTCGTAGGCCTCGGCCAAGGCAGCAAGCTCCGCAACCTCTCGCCATGCTGGTGCTGTCCGATCAAAATGTACGCGCCGGTACTTATCCATATCCATTTTTTTGTAGGTGCGGGTTTCACCGAATAGACGGTTCCTGACCCTCGCGAACACCTGTTGGCAATGATCGGTGGTCGAAATAGTAATTGGATCGGGAAGACCTAAGTTCGCTAACTTCCCATATGGAATTAGCAGATGGCGAAGGCAGAATCCGTGTACCGTACCTATGAATAGACGCGACGACTCACGCAGGCCGAGCAACTCCATTCGTCGGGTAAGTTCACGCGTGCACTCCTGACTGTAGGTGATACAGGCTACTCCGCGTGGTGCTCGCACGTCCTCAGCCAGGACGCGTGCCAATTTGAGTACAAGCGTCTTGGTCTTACCGCTTCCAGGCCCGGCCAAGACAATGCAATGCCTAGTAGACTCATAGGCAGCCCACTGCTGATCGTTGTCGCGCAACTCTCTGGCCTGCGCAAGATAAGCGGTGCTTACGCTACGCAACGGCATTGCGAATATATTCCAGTGCGCGTTGAAAATAAGCGGGACAGGAACGGGCTGTGACGAAAGGCGCAAGCATTTGCGCAAAACGACCTTTACCTATCCGTTCAATCCGCGATAACAGCCTAGTACTATCTAGGGTGTCGGGATTCGCAATCCAACTATCCAACATGGCTTTTGACTTTTGCCGAAGTTCCCACTCACCTTCGAATATCTCTTTCATAGCTGCACCGAGACCCGAGGTAAATAGCTCGATTTCCAACGTACTATTATTGACGAAATAACCTACTTCCTCAGCCAAAGCAAGTACTTGGTCATCCTCTAGATTGTCGAGGTCGCCATCATCATCTGCAAGCTCAAGCAAACTGATGATGCGCTGCCTAGCAAGCGCGCTCTGTCCTTCAATTGGATCAAGGTCGGTCAAAATAACGTGTGGAATATCAAGCCCGCTGGCTCCAACTAGTTTTATGTACGGAGCGAAGTTGGTTCCGCTTACGGAGCATATAGAGATTCCCAAGACGTCTAGATGAATACCCAGCGCCTCGGCAAATGCCGGGATCAGAAATCGCTCTGCGTCTCCCTCCACGAAAATAACACCACGGGCGAAAAAGAGCTCTCCACGAGTAACATCGATATATCGCTGAAGATCCTCTTCATCCCATTCGTTTAGGGGCGCCTTGGCGGTAGATGTAGCGATAGTCGCGCCGGCATTGTGGCGCAAAAGTACCACTGATCTTATAGGAGCCACGCTGGCAATATGCGGTGAATGAGTGGTCAGAATTGTAGTGAGATTTAAAGTTTGCTTGTTATCGCCAGCCGGCTCAGCACCGAGAAAATAGCGATAAACCAAGCGCTGCACATGGGGGTGTAGATGCGCCTCAGGCTCCTCAATAGCGAAAAAAGTATGGCTTCGCTCGCCCTTGAGGACCAACCGGTCAAGCTCCAAGCTTTTCAAAGCCATAAAAATCAAATTCGCAGTGCCTAGGCTGGCATCTCCTATGGTACGTACGCCATGATCAATGAGAATACGAAGACTTCGGAGTAAAGCATCTACTCTCGTTGGGGCTAAGCCTAATTTTATAGGGACAGTGTGCTTGCTCCCCACTATGTCTAGCAATCGCTTACCGATTCTCTCTGCGGTGCGAACTACCTCGTCACGATCAGCAAGATCAGTCTGTGCCTCACTTACCATTTGCTGAATTTCTTCACGAGCATCGGCATCGAGATCGGAGGTCAGTTCCTCAATCAACGGCCGCAGCGGAGAGCGTCTCCAGCTGGAAAGATCTTTCTCTGCGTCGCGCAAGGCCGCTTGCACATCAAGCGGCATTTGGCGCCGCTGCATCGCTCCAATTGAATTGTCTTCATCGTCGCCACCAAAAATCAAATACTCGTAGTCCGAAAGGCTTTGTGGGGCATCTCCATTCAGTGCGGCCTTGGGCCTGAACCTGTAAGTAATGCGCGCGACGGTTGGCGGACCGATATCGATCAGACTATCGGCCAGAACGGCAATCAAATCTGGATCATCATCGAAGTCCGTTAGTTCAATCGAAACTTCGACTGTAGCACCCAATTTTTCGTCACCAAGGCCATCCCAAAAGTGCTCCAGTCCAAGCTGTCTATCAAGCTCGGAAAGCCCAGGATCCAAAACTAGTTGTAAAGCTCGAAGGAAATTGCTCTTGCCTACTTTGTTCTCCCCAACGATGACAATACTCTCGCCCGTATCGACATCAAGAGAACTGAAATTGGCAAAATTCGTGATGCTCACTCGTGATATATGCATTTAATCCCTTCCTAGCTTCACATTATGCATCGAGCCCAACGCATTTCCCTGCTTGGACATCAGTATCAGCGACTCAATCCAAAACGCCGGTGGGATCGGAAGCTGATGGTGACGGCAGACAACAAAGATCACCGGCCAGAATCTAATCTGCAAAAGGCTCTCGAAAGCTATACCCATACCAAAAGCTTCGATTATGGTTGCAAGGATCTGCCCCCCCATTCGTCCAGGTTTAGACTGCAAAGCGCTAGGCTATGGTCGTGGGCCCTAGAGGAAAGCCGTAACAAGCATAATTTGAGCCGCGTTATTGTATGCTACGTATGTAGTCCCTTGATTTGCTTCTAAGGCTGACCTCAATATTTGTAAACTGTTGATTTATACTGTCTATAAAAGAAAATATTTTGGGCTCAAGCATCATCAACACTTCCTCAGTTGGCTCTTCTACAGCTATCCCCAAAGAGTGGAAGTACGCCAACATATTCCTGCAATGCTCTTCAATTGATCGTATATCACCGGGAATAAAGTTTGCTTGAGTTTCTGCGATCTGCCTTTCAATACTGTTGATAATAATATCGTATGACTCGGAGGGAATGAAATATGCCTCAGCCGATAGGGGGAATAAAAAACCATAGTATTTATTGGCGTTGAAATTTTCTTGCCTTATGCCAGAGTTTTGTTGCGCTACCAGCCCCGAAGTAAAAGCTTTGAATTCAGAGTGCTTTTGAAAATGTCGGTTGTTTTTTTCTGCCTTTACAGAATTTACATAAGTCAATATGGCGGTTGCCGCTCCGATTGCAGTGAATGCATACGTTCCAAACTCAACGCCGATTTTGAAGATCTTTATAGGTTCTTGAAAAGCTTTTGCAGCGAAATCAAAACATCCAGGTGAGAAACAAAATTCTAGAGAGTTATTATGAGCTATTAATAGAGTCAAAAATATAGATATGAGTGTGATTGCGCACAAAACCGTTGCAGAAAAAACGGTTATTAAAAAAAAGTATCTTTTATAGTTCATGTTCAGCTTTGCTTTTTGTCGGAGTTAGCACTTTCAATTCCGCCCATATTTTTTTTGCTTCATGCTTATAAACCCTCTGCAATAATATCAATCTGTGCCGAAGGCGATGATATCGTTTCATGTAAAGTGGGGTACTACAAAAAACGTCGTAGTCCCTCATTAAAGTAGAAAGCATAGTGAGGCAGCGCCGAATATCTTTTTGGGACGGAAGGGGCAATATGGATTTTAGTTCTAGTCGATGTTTTTTATATCTCGGGTGTCCTGTGCGCGCCAGCTTATTAACTCGACCAGATATGCTTTCATAACGTTTTCTATAGTCAAAGCTCGTCCTCGCATTGGGTTCTCGCGAAAGAATTTTGAGGTTGTTGACCGCAGCCCGGATCGCCCTGATCTCATCTCGCGGAAGCTGGGGGGTTTCTTTGTTAACTCTCAGTCCATGAATTTTGAAAGCGGTTGTTGAAATTGACTCTATACTTGTTTTCGCTTCGTTTACTTTGAATCCTGCGTGCTCAATCATTGATACAATAGTGAATTTGGCTTTATTTAAATCTTTATCCTGTATCGATGATGAGACAGTGATATCATCAGTTAATCGAGTGTAACTTAGTTTTTGCCGCTCTAGTCCTTTAACGATCTGTCCTTCGACGTCAAAAAAACACAAGTTTGCTATAAAGCTAGATGTCGGCGCTCCTTGTGGTACAACTCCCTCTCTAGTGCAAATATCTGCTAGTGCTTCAGATACTTCGTCGGAATAAAAAAATAACTCATTGAAAATTTTATATACTAAATCATAATCTATAAAGTCAAAAAATGAAGTTATATCAATTTTTAATATCGTCTTGGCTTTACAATGTTGTTGTGCGCAGGATATATAATCCCGTGGGTGTTCTGGATCAGAAATTGAACCGTAAAGGTACGTAGGGTATCTGATTTGATTGAATAGCCTGTTTTTTATTCTGCGCTGAAATTTCCTTACGAGTGGATGAGGGTCGAAAACGATCCTGTCATCTCCATTCTTTTTTTTAAGATGTAATGGCGTGTATCGATTTTTTTCTTCTAAATTTTGAATGCTCTCATACTCGGCCTCACTAAGGCCTAGTGCCGCAAGCAAATTATCTATTGAAAAAATTGATTCATTGGTGGTTTTCTTGGGGGCATATTCATCCATGCTGCTTGATGATCCTTTAATGTATTAGTCCGCTGCCTTCTCGCGAAGGAAAAGAGCAGAGATGCGTACGTTTGAGCAACCCGAAACTGGCTTGCCTCTACCCTACGAGCGGAGCTAATCATTGAGATGGTATCGTCGGTGCGGATTGGTTCCTTGCCGCCGCCAGCCCACTTGGTAATACCTAAAATCAGGCACCACCGCCGTTTCCATTTAAGGACACAGCAAGGTATCTCGGGATTTTCTGCTCAAGTGCAACATATGAGCGAAACGCTCATGCCAAATTGACATTACCGCATTCATATTTTCTGTTCAATTGGCTTTTTATACCTTAAGTGAATAACAGGGCGGTTATTCCAATCTTATTAGGTTTTCGAAATTTTAAGAGAGCCGCCATCAGACTCATGCCTGTCGTCGGTCGTCCGCTTTTGGCCGACAGTAGCCCCCTCGTGACAGACCGCCGGCCAGCCAGTGAGCCACTCCGACCCTATCGGTGAACAAAACCAAAACACCCCGCACTTCAACCAAAGGCGGGGCGTTCTCTCCAGCATCACTTCACATCAATCACATCGCCGTATGAAAAATCTGCTCAATCTCATCCTGATTGGCAGGACGCGGATTGGTAAAGCCGCAGGCATCTTTCATGGCATTGGTTGCCAGGGTCGGAATATCGTCAGCCTTCACACCCAGCTCAACAAGCCCACTCGGAATCCCCACATCCGCAGACAGTTTACGGATGGCCGTGATAGCCGCCGCAGCGCCCTTCTCCGCATCCAGTTGCTGAGTCTCAACCCCCATCGCATGAGCGATATCCTTAAACCGGGCCGGACATACGCTGGCGTTGAAGCTCGACACATGGGGCAGCAGGATCGCGTTGCACACGCCGTGAGGCAGGTCGTAGAAACCGCCCAGTTGGTGCGCCATGGCGTGCACGTAACCCAGCGAAGCATTGTTGAAGGCCATGCCGGCAAGGAATTGCGCGTAGGCCATGTTTTCCCGGGCGGTCATGTTGTCACCCTGGGCAACGGCGGTGCGCAGGTTGGCCGAGATCAATTCGATGGCTTTGAGTGCACAGGCATCGGTGATCGGCGTGGCCGCCGTCGACACGTAGGCTTCGACGGCGTGGGTCAGTGCGTCCATGCCGGTGGCGGCGGTCAGGCCCTTGGGCATGGCGGCCATCAGCGAAGGGTCGTTGACGGATAACAGGGGGGTGACGTTGCGGTCGACGATGGCCATTTTCACGTGGCGGACTTCGTCGGTGATGATGCAGAAACGGGTCATTTCACTCGCCGTGCCGGCGGTGGTGTTGATGGCGATCAGTGGCATTTGTGGTTTGGCGGATTGGTCGACGCCTTCGTAGTCGCTGATGTGCCCACCGTTGGCGGCGCACAGGGCAATGCCTTTGGCGCAGTCATGGGGGGAACCGCCGCCCAGGGAAATAATGAAATCACAGTCGCTGCGAGCCAGCAGCTCAAGGCCCTTTTCCACGTTGCTGACGGTCGGATTCGGTTTGGCGCCGTCAAACAGAGTGGAGTCGATGTCTTGCTGGGCCAACAGGCCGGCGACCTTGGCCGCCACGCCGGCTTTGGCCAGGCCAGCATCGGTGACGATCAAGGCTTTGCGGAACCCGTACTTGCGGATTGCGAGCATCGCCTCGTCGAGGCTGCCAATGCCCATCATGTTCACGGAAGGAATGAAGAAGGTGCTACTCATGATAAATCCTCTTTTTATTATGGAGACACGGGAGTCAGTGAGGTTTTCTACTCATCTCGCAGGTGATGCGGCGCCTCTTGTTGTCATCGTTGACGATCACAAGGCTGAGCCTAAACCTATGGCGTCAGACCGAAATGGTCCTTTAGCGGGCATTGACACCTCCTTTAGTACTGGAAGCAGGGCTTCACCATTCCATGGGGGGCGGCAGCAAAATCTGACTTGCGCAGACCCAGCCCCGCACGGATGGTTATGATGGTTCGCTGAGCAACAACCCTCACCGACTCTCCTGTGCAGGAACTGATCGGGCTGTCCGTCAGCGTGTTTGTTCTCGGGTATCTGCCCTGGGCCTGCGGTCGCCCTTCTGTTTACCGGGCACTGGCAAATTCTCATCTTCGTAGTGGCGATGCTGGCGGGTATGCATGTGTTTTCCAGCCTGGAAGGCCGGCGCACGTCTTGATGGGGTTTGACCCCGATTTTTACTGAACGCAACTCAAGGACGGCTTCATGGAACAACTCCAACCTCGTGGCACTGATGCGGACGGTTATATCCTCACCGTGTCCAACGTCGAGACGCAGCCACAGTTTCAGGCTTTGCTGACGGACGTTTGCATGACGCTCGCGCGGCCGGAACCTTTGCTGGACGGGATTTATCTTTATGGCAGTGTCGCGAGAGGCGACGCCGTGCCGGGGGTTTCTGACCTTGACCTAACCCTTATTCTGCACAGCCCACCTACGTCGCAGGATCTGGAAATGCTGGAGTCGAAAAGGCGCACGCTGGAAAGTCGGCATGCCGAAGTCACCAAGATCGATTTCGATATCGGTAGTCGTGCTGAAGTATTGGCACCTGACAATCGATTGAGCTGGGGGTATTGGCTCAAGCATCACTGTCGTTGCTTATGGGGCGATGATCTGACCCAACGCTTCGACCGGTTCAAGCCGTCGCGCGCTATCGCCATTGCCGTGAATGGTGACTTTGAATCCGTGCTGACCCGGTATGCCGACCTTATCGACCAGGCGACCACACCGACGCAATCGCTACGCTTGCAGCGAGAAGCTTCGCGCAAACTCATCCGGTCAACTCAAGTGCTTCGCTCTGAACAGGACCTGATGTGGCCGCAAACACTGGAAGAGCTTGTCGAGCAGTTTGTTCAGCATTACCCGAGTATGAGAATGCAGATCTCTTTTTTCTTGTCCCAGGCAAGGAACCCGGATGCCAAGCCAAAGAAATTTACGACTCAGCTCCATCATTTTTTGACCTGGATGGCTACACAAACCGGTTGAGTCCATAACGCGCCTATGAAATCAGGGGCGATTCATGTACCTACAGACGGGTTATCACGCATGCCATTACCGCGAAATTCGATATCCATAACCTGTTGGCTGCTCCGTGGTGTTACTGAATTGAGTGAGTCATCCTAAGCGTTCCTGGATCATCATCGGAAGATACGCTTCCAAGCGACAACAGGCTTTGGATCAACTTCCGCTGAATGACCGATACCCCTCTTCTTATTGATGAGTATCAGCCTCCTCTGCGGGGTAAAACTCGCCCTCCTTCCCCATTTTTTTCAGCCGTTCGCGCACAATTACCTCGACGCTGGCTACGGCGGTTTGATCGTCAGGGTTGACCAACTGCAAGCACAGGCGTTGGACATTCTGATCGTGGGTGCCCTCGCTCATCATCTCGTGGGTGAAGACCTGTTCGCCACGCCATAGGCATAGCTGGGTATGCGTCTCGCCAAGCCATATTTCGTTGATTGATCGAAGGTCGGTGGTCGCTAGTTGATCGACGGTGATTGTCTTATCCATTGCGCTGTACCTTACCCATGAGTAGATACAGGTAGACTTGCCGGCATAGCGGGTCGTTCCACGCGTTGGCAGTTCAACCGGGCTAATGGTGGTTAAGCACGTCCCGGTTGGAACCAGGCCAATTGACGATTGAAGGCGGACAGTGCGAGCCATCACGAACAAAGTAGGTGGTCGCTTTGGCAGTCCATCGGTCGTATTTTCTATTGATCCTAACGCAGTGAATTGGGCGGACGTTGGGGTACTAATATCAACGTAGAATTTGGTAGTTATAACCATTTTTAGGGGGTGGGTATGCGTAATTTAAAAAGCCCGAGATTCAAAAAAATCAAGCCTCTAATTGCGATAGTGTTGATCGTCGTGATCGCAGGATTTGTGCTGAGGTACTACGAGGCAAAGGATGAGGCTAATATTGCGTTTCAAGAGTATTTACGCTCAAACCAACAGATCGCTACTCAGGTAGGCAATGTCGCTTCCTTAACATTGCTGAAGCGGTTCACATATTATAAAAGTGACACTGAGCCAGGTTTTCATCAGTACCTTTACTTGGTCAAAGGCGAGCATGGGAGCATGACTGTAGAAGTCAGAAGGATCGAGGGGAGTTCGCAGATTGTGATCAGTGATATACAGCAGTAGCAGTGCTGTTGAAGGCAGTAAGGAAGCTGAATTAATGCCTGTTTTGATTCTGGACTGGCAGTAAACACTGGTCTTGGCTTGCCAGCCATCTTTGAGGTGCCGGACAGATTGGAAGCTCATGCTTTGCGTACCGGTCTTTGTCGGATGGGTGAGCGCGTGTTTTCCATGCCCACTCTCCGCGGAATTAGCGCGGTAGTTAAGATGGGGCAAATCGGCTCTAATTTTGTAGAGCATTGAAAGACTGCTTTTGGCCGATTGCAGCCCCTCGTAACAAGCAGCTTCTGGCTTATCCCCCCTAAAGCCCCACCCAACACCGCCGATAACCTCCTACCACCAACCACCCCCCGCTCCCCCACACCCGATTCGCTCCCCGCATGCCCGTATGGCACGTCGCATGCTTGCCTCACCCCGGCCCGTCCACATGGAGTACGAGTGAATGCCTGCCCAAGCCCGTTTCATCGAGCACTACCGCAAAGCCGACCGCATCATGCTCGCCCTGATCTGGCTGATGACCCTCTTCTCCCTGGGCCTGGCGTTCTGGCACGACACGCTGCTTCAAGCGCTCTTCATAGGCGGCGGCACCAGCGTGGTGCTGACCCTGGCCTATCGCGTCATCGGCGGCACCCGCCTGATGCGTTGCGCCCTTGGCGTTGGGCTGATGGTGATGGCGGCGTTGCACATCAACCAGGCCCAGGGTGTCATCGAATCGCACTTCGGTATCTTCGCGCTGCTGGCGGTGTTGACCTTCTACCGCGACTGGCTGCCTATCCTGGTGGCCGCCGTCACCATCGCGGTGCACCACGTGGTGTTTCATGCCTTGCAGCACCAGGGTTTCCCGGTGTTTGTGATGGAGCATCACGGCGGCTGGAGCATGATTTTCGTCCACGCGTTCTACGTGGTGATGGAGACGGTCGCCCTGCTCTACCTCGCGGTGCACAGCCAGACCGAAGCGGTAGAAAGCCAGGAAATGCTCGAAAAAATGCTCGCCGTCACCACGCAGTTCAGCGGTGAGGCCGTCAAGGGCAGTCCGGAAAAAGTGCATGTCTCCCTTGCCACCCGTTTCGATCACTTTCTGACCCAGATCACCGGCCTGATCGACGGCGTCGCCCGCGACTCCCACGGCCTCGGCCAACTCGGCCAGGAGCTGGCTCACGCCAGCGGCACCCTGGAAAAAGGCGCGCGCCACCAACTGGCGGAAATCGCCCAGATGACCGGTTCCATGCAGCGCATGGAAGATGCCATGGGCCATATCGCCGTGCACGTGGAGCATGCCGTCGAGCACGCGGGGCAAGCCAGCCAGCAGATCATCCGTGGCCAGGAAAGCGTCGGCCGTGCCCAGCTGGAAATCACTCAGCTCGCCACCCGCCTCCACGACACTAACGAGACGGTCGAAGGGCTGGCCGTGCAGGCCGAACAAATCGGCTCGGTGCTGGAGGTGATCAACAGCATCGCCAACCAGACCAACCTGCTGGCCCTCAACGCCGCCATCGAAGCCGCCCGCGCGGGTGAGCAAGGGCGCGGGTTTGCCGTGGTCGCCGATGAGGTCCGCAGCCTGGCGCAACGCACGGCGGTGTCGACCCAGGAGATCAAGACGATTATTGAAGGGTTGCAACACGGCAGCCGGCAAGCGGTAGAGGCCATGCACGACAGTCGCCAGGGCGTGGAGCGCTGCGTGGAGGACAGCCAATTGGCGGTGGAGATGCTGCGGGCGGTGGGCAATGATATTTCGCAGATCGACCAGTTGAATGGGCGGATTGTGTCGACCACCCGTGAGCAATCCACGGCGAATGTGGAGATTGTCGGGCGGCTGCAGTCGGTGCAGAGCATCGCGCAGAATACGGCGCAGGATGTGGAGACGCTGGCCAGGAGCAGTGAGCGGTTACCGCCGATTGCGGTGCGGCTGGATGCGCTGGGGCGCCGGTTTCATCAGTGAGTGGGAGCATCGGCCGGTGCTTGATTCAAGCCCTGCTTCTGACGCGGATTGTTAGTCCAGGCGTGAGCGTCGCTACGGGCAGATCGGGTTTCAATCAAATGAATCGGGCCCTTTCTGCTCCTTTATTTGGACGTGGCGTGTTCATTTTGAGCGTGGGCCGGATAACGCATAGCGGCTTGCCTCTTCCATCAAGTCATCGCACATCGGATTGGCTTTGAGCATGTACGCAGCCGGGTCGATTATCGACAAGCCAAGCGATGTCTCTTCTGTGGCAGATGCCCAAACTTCTCCCATTGGCCTGACAATCTATTTCACTGCCCTCGCAGGTGCGTAGGGGTTGATTTACCGCTACCTTCCCTGGAAATCTTGCAAAGAGACGATGCACATGGATGTTGAATGGGCGCATGCCATCGAAGCCGCAGAAAGCGAGTACTTGTGTTCCCGCGTTGAGAGCTTGTCGCGGGTTAGTGGAAATCCTTTTGGTGCTCGTGTGTTTTTCAATGGGGCCTTTCCGTGCTTTCAGGTGAAGGCAACACCTAGCCCGATGTTCAATCGTATCTACGGTGACAGCACCGGCAACCCCCTTTCACTGCTGAGCTTGCTCAAGGAGTCAGCGGAGTATTCAACAGTAACGCCCCTTATCGGGAAAGCCTCGACGTTGGAGCAATTCGCTTTTGTGGGTGAGGAGCGATTCGAGCGTTTGAGGGGGTGGACGCATCTGCAGCTTGCGTGCCCCATCGAGGATGCGGTGTTGACCCCCCAATTATTCAACATCGAAGAGGCCACTTCAGACTCTCTCCCGGAGTTCGCGGCAGTTCATGCGAGTGGCTTTCATACCAAGCCAGAGCATCGTCAGTTGAGCCAGGCTTGTTTTGCAGGACTGATGTCGAATGAACGCCTGAAAATCTACGTCCTTAAAGCTGATGGGCAAGTCGTTGCAGGCGCGTTGATGTACCTGGCCAGCAATGGCGTTGCCTACCTGGGCACGGCTGCCACTCGAAAAAATGCACGAGGCTTGGGCTATCATGGAGCGCTGATATCTCACCGGATAGAGCAAGCAAAGAAGCACGGCAGCCTGGTGATTGCTGCAACTGCGCTTCCAAGTTCACAGAGTCGCCGTAATTTGCAGCGCATTGGGCTGGCGGCGTCTCATGCTCAGGCGCTGTACCGCTTGGCAGATGGTTGAAACAGATTCGTAATCTACCTTCCGCTTGTGCGAACGGTAGATGTAAAAAGCTGCTGCGCCTATGGCGAAAATGGTAAGTCAGCCAGAGCTGTTCATATTCATTTAAAACCTCGGCACATCGACGTCGCGCAGAAGTTCCTCGGTGGCACATTTGAAACGCTCCACCAGAAAGTCCAACAGGACCCGCACTCTGGCAATTCGGTACCGATTGCCATGCAGCACCGCAAACACCCCAGCTTCTGCTACGCAATAGTCAGGCAGCAGCACCTTCAACCGCCCGGCACGGATATCCGCTGCTGCGTCCCAAATGGTCTTGCGTGCAATGCCATGACCGGCCAATGCCCAAGCACGTGCCACGGCGCCATCGTTGGTTTCCCAGGCGCTTTCCAATGGCACACTGTGGTTCCATGTCTGGCCGTCCACCCTGAAATGAAAGGTGTTTAAAGGACCCGCCGGAGTCACCAGCAGAATAAATTTATGCCCGGTGAGCTCGGCCGGCGTCTGCGGCTCGCCGTGGCTCGCCAGGTAGTCCGGCGAGGCACAAAGCACCCGCCAGTTGGGTGCCAGTTGCCGGGCGATCAACGAGCTATCACGCAGTGGGCCGAAACGAATGGCCAGGTCGACATCGTCCTGTACCAGGTTAGACATAGCGTCCGACAAGGTCAGCGCCACCTTCAACTGCGGATGCTGCGCGCAAAAGGTCTCGAGCCAGTCATTAAGCAGGTGACGGCCAAAGTCAGTAGAGGCAGACAGACGGACTTTACCGCGTACTTCCTGCTGACTCGCCTGCAACCCCGCCTCCGCCTCATCAATGGCGCGCAAAGCGACCCAGCATTGCTGCAGATAGAACCGGCCTTCATCAGTCAGCCGCAGTTGACGGGTTGTGCGATCAAACAAGCGGGTATGCAGCGCCGCCTCCAACTTGAGCAACCGTGCGCTGGCCGCCGCCGGCGACAACCCCAACTTGCGTCCAGCGGCTGAAAGACTGCCGAGGTCGGCAGCCTCAACGAACAAGCGCATGTCCCCCAATCGATCAGTGGCCATCTTCAATCCAGATTTGATTAAGCATCAAATTCTAGACCAATTATCAAATCACAGACACTTCATCACAATCAGGCCTCACCTGTTTTTCGAGCAAGCTCATGAACCGCGAAGAATCGATTCAACCCACCCCCCCGCCGTCCTCAGAACTACCTATCACTGGCTTACTGGCCCTGACCACCGCGAGTTTTATCGCCACTGCCAACGAGAGCGTACCCGCCGGCCTGTTGCCACACATCTCCGACACGTTTGAGGTTTCCCAGGCATGGGCGGGGCAATGGGTCACCGCGTGTGCCCTCGGTTCCGGGCTGGCGGCCGTTCCCTTGACCTTGGCCTTGCAAGGTTGGCCACGGCGCCTTGTGCTATTACTGACAGTGGGGGTGTTCTGTTTGTGCAACGCGGTAACTGCCTTGTCGCCGTATTTTGCCCTCACCCTGGTCGCGCGCCTGATCGTCGGGGTCGCCACTGGTGTGGCGTGGAGCCTGTTGGCCGGTTATGCGCGACGCATGGTCGCCGCGCCCTTGCAAGGCCGCGCGATGGCAGTGGCTATGCTGGGTATCCCCGTCGCCTTGGCGCTGGGCGTACCACTGAGTGCCTGGCTGGGTGAACAGATCGGTTGGCGCAATGTGTTCGGGCTGCTAGCGGCGTTGAGCCTGGCGCTGATGGTTTGGATTCGGCTGAATGTCCCTGACTTTGCCGGGCAACGGGCTGGTCAGCGCTTGTCCCTGGGCCATGTTTTGTCCAGGCCAGGCGTGCGACCGGTGCTGACGGTAGTTATGCTGTGGATCATGGCTCATTACATGCTCTACACCTATATTGCGGCATTCCTGGCATCGGTCGGGTTGGATGGACAGGTCGAGCAGGCATTGCTTGCGTTCGGCATTGCGGCTCTCGTGGGTATCTGGCTCACCGGGCTATTGATTGACCGCTGGCTGCGGCGGTTGGTGCTGTTGAGCCTGGCCGGGTTTGCGCTGGTATCGCTGGCATTGGCGTTGGGTGGCTTGCCTGCCATAGCGGTTTATCTGGCGATGGCTGCCTGGGGCCTGAGTTACAGCGGTGCACCGACCCTGCTACAGACAGCTTTGGCGAATGCTGCTGCCGACGGTGCCGATGTGGCTCAGTCGATGCTGGTGACCGTGCTGAACCTCGCGTTTGCGGGCAGTGCCGTAGTGGGCGGTGTACTGCTTGAGACGACAGGCGTGGGATCGATCCCCTGGGCAACCTTGGGATTGGTGCTGCTGGCCTGGTTGGTTGTTAAGGTGGGTGGCCAAGCTGGGTTCAGGAGCTTGTCCAAGCCCTGACCGGTTTTACTGCCGCTTAGTCCGAATTCGGCTCAGCCAAAATGCAGGCAAGCCAGTTCACACAAATGCTGTGTGATGCCTTCCTCGGAGTGTTCCGGAGCTGCAATCAACAGCATCTCCGAGGCACTCGATGAGGCTCAAGCGACGGCACGCAATGCCGGTGATATTACGCCGCCGCTCAATCTCAACTTCGTCACTCTAAGCAGCTCGATTAAATTGTTCGGAGCGCCGTCTGAGTATCTGCGTCCAGTTCAGATGCTCGGTTACTACCCTGACGAAGTCCTCAAGCGCTAATTTTAGCTCGATGAAGCACGCCTAGCCGAGCAGAGCATCCTAGTGTCACAGGCCATTTGAACGGCCTCTGACTGCTAACATTCCGTTGGCAGCCAGTCGGATAATGGCCGTAACGTTGGGCCTCATAGTGGTGAGGCATTTTCAGACGATATAGCCACTTATGCCGTCCCACAGAAGTTTTACCGCCGTGACTACGAGCAGGCAGTAGCAGGCAAGGTACATCTGGCGTTGATCCAGCTTGGTGTGCAGTCGCCAGCCCAGCCAGACACCACTTGGAACTGCTAACAGGCAGATGACCATCAGGCTTAGCACGTTACCGGTGGGCCTGGCTAACAGCAGCCAAGGCACTGCCTTGAGCAGATTGCCTACGGTAAAGAACATGCTGGTGGTGCCGGCATAGGTTTTCTTGCTTAGACCGAGCGGCAACAGGTACATCGCTAATGGTGGCCCACCAGAATGCGCGACCATAGTCGTGATCCCAGAGGTGACGCCTGCGGACACCGCCTTGAGCGATGAGCGCTGGCTGCCCCTGATTTCCCCACCGGTTTTGAACCAGAGGCCGACAAAAATCAGGGTAACCGCCGCCATCACTAACGCGACTGCGCGGTGATCCATGACGCGAAAGAGTAGATAGCCGACACCGATGCCGACAATCAGACCTGGTAACAACAGCACCAAGTCGGGTTTAGACCAAGTGGATGGCTTCCAGTAACGCAGGCCGAACAGGTCCATCGCGATAAACAACGGCGCTAGCAGTCCGCCGGCTGTGAGCGGATCCATCACCAGCGACAGCAGCGGAATGCCGACAATGGAGAAGCCTCCACCGAAGGCACCTTTCATAAAGCAGATCAAAAAAACTCCGGCGAAGGTCACCAGAATCGTGGTGGTGGTCAACTCAAGGTCCACGGTGCTGCCCCCTGATCCGGCTGCTCAAGGTTGGCCAGCATTATCGAAGAAAGCTCAACGTGCCCGCGCTCGCGCAAGTGCGCGATCGCAGACAAGCGATCAGCGTGCGACTTGTTTTGATTGAGCTTGCGCTTGCATTCAACGCACTGCATTTCGATCTCGATACCGACAACTCTCGACACCATCTCGTCCAGATATTCACGCGGCGCATCGCCCATCTTCCAGGGCTTGATCTCCTTGGACTCCTGGTGGCGAGTCAGCTGGGCCAGGGTGCGGCGCAGGAGCTTTTCTTCCGACATCACGCGCATGACGCCATGCACATGCACCACCTCGTAGTTCCATGTGGGAACCTGGCGATGCGTTTCGTGTTTGGACGCATACCAGTTGGGCGAAATGTAGCCTTCTGCCCCCCTGAAGATCACCATGACAGGCGTGCCGCCGGCGCAACGTTGCCACACAGGATTGGCGCGGGCCACATGAGCGGTCAGCAACCCGTATGTTCCGTGGCCGGTATCGAGTTCAAAGGGAATGTGGTCCGCATCCATGCCGGATTCACCCTCAGTCACGAGGATGCCCAGCGGATTGTCGCGGATAATTCGGTGCAACTGTTCCGGGCGGTGCTCTGCGAAGTGTTCGGGAATGTACATGGGATTTCACTACGGATTGTTGGGAGTCCATAATGTCGACCACGATCTGCATCATCGAAAGTGCCAGTTTCGAGGTTTTTCCATGGGCCAGTTTTCAGCCAATCCGGATGCATTTTCCCGCGGCGCGCAACGTCGGATCTATGCCAGGCTGCGCGCGCAGATAGAAGACGGCACGCTTGCCGCCGGCACGAGGCTCATGTCGACGCGGGCAATCGCGGCCGAACTCGGCGTGTCGCGAACCACTGTAACGGCGGCTTACGAGCAACTGGCGGCCGAAGGCTTTGTCCTGACATCAGTGGGCAAGGCCGCCACGGTAGCGAGCATAATCAGCACTCAATCCGGGCATGCCCAAGGGGACTCGGCGCAGCAAAAGGAACTGCCGCCAGTGCTTTCCCTTTACGGGCAACGAGTGGCCATCATGAAGCCGTACAACATGGCGTCACCCCAAGCCCGCATCGATTTCAGGTACGGCTCAGTCGCTACCAGGGATTTTCCGGCGCTGGGTTGGCAGCGCGCCTACCGTTCCGAACTAGTCAAGCGTCAACCGAGCCTCGCTTACGGCCACCCCGAAGGGGAAGAGCGCTTGCGCAATGCGCTGCAAGGTTATCTGCGACGCGCACGCGGTCTGGCGTGCGATGCGGATCAAATACTCGTCGTGCATGGCTCGCAGCAAGGACTTGACCTGTGCGCCCGGCTTTTGCTGAACCCGCAAGATGCATTCGTCTTCGAAGAGCCTGGCTACCGCATGGCCAGATATTGCTTTGAGGCCACGGGCGCGACGGCGTTGCCCATACCCGTCGATGCCTCTGGACTGGATACCAGTGCTCTGCCGGAAGGTGATCGCGTGCGCCTGGCCTTTGTCACTCCGTCGCACCAGTTTCCCATGGGGGCGGTGCTTCCTGTCGCACGTCGCCTCGAACTGCTGAGTTGGGCGAGGCGACATCGCGCGTGGATCATTGAGGACGATTACGGCGGCGAGTTTCGCTATGGCCAGCGGCCCATCGACGCACTGCAATCCATGGACGCAGATGCTCGCGTCATTTATGTCGGAACGTTCTCCAAGGCACTCTCACCGCAACTCAGGTTGGGTTATCTGGTTCTTCCACGCGAGTTGGTTCACGTTTTCCGTGAAGCCAAACGGCTGACCGATCGACACTCACCGCGCTGGGAGCAAAACGTGCTCGCCTCATTGATCGAAAGTGGAACCTATGAGCGTCACGTTCGCCGCCTGCGGCGGGAAAATGAACTGCGGCGAAGGGCATTACTGGAGGCTTTTGAACAGCATCTGGCGGAATATGGGCAACTGGCCGGCATGGCGGCGGGCTTACACGGCGTATTAACGCTACCCGCGCTTCGCGCTCAGGATGAGCCGACGTTGCAGGCGATAGCGCTCGAACGCGGGGTTGGCGTATATCCGCTTTCGCCGCTGTTTGCCGAACCAGCGTCGGTAGAATACGAGCGATCGGCAGGACTCATTTTGGGCTATGCCGGCCTGACAACGCAGCAGATTCATGAAGGGATCGGCATTCTTGGCACGGTGATTCGGGAGGTTAAAGAGCTTCGGACTCGAGCAAATTTACAAGGTAGAGATAAGGCGAATAAGAAAAAGTGGTCGGCTTGAGTGACTGCTAAGGGTGGAAACTGGTTCTGGACGGAGGCACCGCTATTGGCCGATTGCTGCTTGTCACGAAAGGCAGAAATCGGCCAATAGCTGCTGGGCGTGATCGACCGCTAATGGCCCAGAGTGTGTAAAAACGCTTCGCCAAAATTGAAGTGTGCGCTTCTACGTTAAATCTGAAATTTATCGGCACGTCAGCAGTAGCCTTGAACTCCCCCTCGCTATCTCCCCCTCAACCCTTTATGATGAGATCTATTCTCATAAACGCCAGTTCTCGGAATGCCCACACATCACCCCCTGATGGCCGCCCTGGCTCTCCATTACGACGACCTAGTTGACTACATCAAGCGTCGCTTCCACGGCCGAGACTTCGCACGCGACTTGATGCATGAAGTGTGCGTGCAGATGCTGGAGAAACCACCCCGCGACCCCATCGCCACGCCTTTGGCGTTCCTGCGTAAAACGGCGTTCAACCGCGCCATCGACCGTATTCGCGCCGAGCGTACGCGGCAGGCTCATTTAAATGGCCATGTGCCCGAGTACCTGAGCGTCGACGATTGGGACGGCGCCCAGGCGCTGGATTTCGAGCAGCAGCTGGCGGCGTTGCTAGACATCATCCAGGCGTTGCCCGTGCGTCAGCGGCAGGTATTCCTGCTGCATCGCATCCATGACATGTCGCAACGGGAGATCGCAGAGGAGCTGGGAATTTCGGTGAACATGGTGACCCAGCATTTCGGGCGGGCCATGAAGACCATCGGTCAGCATTGGGAGCCGGCGCGCCGAGCCCTTCGGAAAAACCCATGAATTCCTCGCCTTCCCGTGACCCCAAAAACGATCTGCTGCAGCCGTTCGCGGACGCTTTGCGTGAGCGCGTGCCGTCCAAGGAAACCTTGCTGGCCGAAGGTAAAGCCTTCACCAAAAGCCGCCGCAGCAAACAGAAATCCCTGGGTGCCGGATTGTTGGTCCTGGCGCTGGCAGGTGGCTTGTGGCAGTTGGATCCGGCCTGGCAGACGGAGGATGTGCAGGTCGCCATCGGCCAACGTCAGGAAGTTCGTTTGCAGGATGGTAGCTTGGCGATGCTCAATTCCGGCGCTCATCTGCGTATCGAAAAACGCCTGCGCAGCCGTCAATTGGAATTGCTGAACGGCGAAGCGATGTTCACCGTGGTACATGGCGATTCGCCGTTTATTGTGCGTAGCCAGGGCGTACGAGTGCGGGACATAGGCACAATATTCAATCTACGCAGCGATGAGCGTGGGGTGGATGTGGGTGTGATCGAGGGCAGTGTCGAGGTCAACAATGACCACACCGCGCCACGCCTGCTGAAGGCGGGCGAGCAGGTGCGTGCCACCGCTGAAGGGGTCGGCACGGTGGCACCGGCAAGCCGCGAGGCGCTGACGGCCTGGCAGCAGGGTAAGTTGCGCTTCGACGGTACGCCACTGAGTGAGGTCGTGCGCGACCTTCAGCAGTACCGCGAGCAGCGTATTAAAGTGGCCAATACAGCCACCGGTGAACTGCGCCTGTCGGGGGAGTTCGACAGCAAAAGCGTCGAGACACTGATCGAAATGCTGCCGCGGATTCTACCGGTGAGCCTGATACGTACCGCCGATGGCCGCGTGATTCTTAACAAGACTCGCTAACAGACAAGAATTATTTTCAACACGACATCAAGATTCCTACAGCGTCATACGCCATTGCCCATAGAGAGCACTTTCATCACTGGGGATCACAATGGGTAAGAACACGCGAGTGCAACGTCTGGCATTACTGGCTTCCAGCCTGTTACTGGCGGGGGCCGCCAATGCGCAATCCGCCACCTACCGCTTGGATATTCCCGCGCAAGCGCTGGATAAGTCCCTCAATGCGCTGGCGCAACAAACCGGCAGCCATGTGCTGTTCGCCACGGATATCGCCGAGGGCCGGCAAGCCCCGGCGCTGCACAGCCAGATGACCGTGGAGCAGGCCCTGCAAAGCCTGATCGGCCAAAGCGGCCTGCAGGTGCAGAAGGTCGACGACGGCAGTTATTTGATCGCCCCATCCGCCAGCGATGACGCGCTCAACTTAGGCGCAACCACGATTCAGGGGCACGCGCTGGGTGTGACGACGGAGAACTCCGGGTCCTACACTACGGGCGCGACGAGTACGGCAACCAAGTTGCCGCTTACCCTGCGCCAAACACCACAATCAGTGACGGTGATCACCCGCCAACAAATGACTGATCAGAGCTTGGGCACAATCTCTGATGTATTGGGGCAGACCCCCGGTGTGTCGGTGATGCATGACGACAGCGAGCGCTTCAACTTCTATTCCCGTGGTTTCGCGCTGAATAGCTTCCAGTACGACGGCGTGCCTACTTCAGATTTCACCACTAACACCAACGGCCTGGGTGTGCGGGACATGGCCATCTATGACCGGGTGGAGGTCGTACGCGGCGCCACTGGATTGATGAGCGGCGTCGGCAGCCCGGCGGGCGTGGTCAACTTAGTGCGCAAGCGTCCTACCACGGAATTCCAGGGGTACGTGTCTGGCAGTGGCGGTAGCTGGGATCGCTATCGCACTGAGATGGACCTGTCCGGGCCCCTCACGCAAAACGGCGCAGTGCGGGGTCGGGTCGTCGCGGCGTACGACGACTCCAACTCCTTCATCGATTACTACTCGTCGAAGAAAAACGTGTTCTACGCCATCGGTGAAGCCGACATCAGCGACAACACCATGGTGTATGGCGGTATCGACTATCAAAAGATCAACTCCAACGGTTCCAGCTTTGGCCAGTTGCCGTTGTTTTACGCCGATGGCACGCGTACCGATTTTTCCCGCTCGAAAAACCCGGCGGCCAGATGGGCCTATGCCGACAGTGAAAGCACCAAGTACTTTGGCGGTGTCGAGCATCATTTCGACAATGACTGGATGCTGCGTGTCGAAGCCAGCCACTGGAAAGGCGACACCGAGCAACTGCAAGGCAACCTGATCGGTTGGGGCCCTTACCCAGACCAAACGACCCGTCAAGCCCAGTTGTTCCGTAGCCACAAGACCTATGTCATCAACACCGATTCGGTGGATGCTTATTCCACCGGGCCGTTCTCCTTGCTCGGTCGCACCCACGACTTGATCCTGGGGCTTAATGTCAGCGACCGCCGCTCGGATTACTTCTCGCAAAATGCCGATGCAACCTCTGCGCGCCTGAGCGTGGACTTTGACAACTGGGGCAATAATGCGCCTCGCCCTACGTCCTACGTAACCTGGAGCTCCCAGGATTATCACATCAAGGAAGTCGGCGCTTTTGGCGCGGTGCGCCTCAAACCTACGGACGATCTGTCCGTTATCCTAGGTAGCCGCGTCGTCAACTACAAGCGCGAAGGCGAGCTGGGTTATAACTCTGACCCGGCCAACCCTGACCATGATGATGCCAAGAAAACCGGCAAGGTCATCCCCTACGCTGGCGTGGTCTATGACCTGACTGAGCAGCATTCGGTCTATGTCAGCTATACCGACATTTTTGAACCGCAAAGCAACATCGATATCAGCGGCAAAGTCTTGGAACCCATGGCCGGCAAGAACTACGAGGCTGGCCTCAAGTCCGAGTTCTACGGCGGTGCATTGAACACCAGCATCGCGGTGTTCAAGACCAAGCAGGACAACTTTGCGCAGTACGTAGGCAGCACCGACGACGGTCGTGATGCTTACGAGGGTGTGACCAATACCACCAAGGGCTTTGAGTTGCAGGCCTCCGGCGAAGTATTGCCGGGCTGGCAGGTACTGACCGGGTTCACCTATTCCCAGCCGCGTGATGAGCAGCACAACCGTATCGACTCCCAGCGCCCTGAGCGCCAGTTCAAGCTGGCAAGCACCTACAAGCTCAACGGTGCGCTCAAGGACCTGACGGTTGGCGGCAACGTTATCTGGCAGGGCAAGACATACTTCGTCAACGAGTCACTGGAATCGGAGGCCAAGGAGGGTAGTTTTGCCGTGGTCGGTTTGTTGGCACGTTATGACATCGATAAGCACCTGAGTGCCTCGCTTAATTTCAATAACATCTTTGATCGCGAGTACTACACAGGCTACGGCCTCTACAACAGCTACTACAGCGGTGATCCGCGCAACGTGATGGTGGGGCTCAAGTACCAGTTCTGAAGACGCCTGCGCCATTCAACTGCCAGAACACCCGTCGATGGTGGCCAGGGAGAGTAGACGACTACGCTCCACTGGCCTATGGCACGATCAGTAAGCTGACTTTCCAACGCGCATTATCGAACAACCAACATTTCAGGATCTTGTCCGCTTTGACGCGATATTCGCCTTGAATGAAGCATTTCATCAGGCAGTTCCTGCGTTAAAATCTCCAGCAATCATACACACGATGACATTTATGAAAGCGCCGAGAATGACTAAGACACATTCCTCTCACATGGCTCGAAAGCTAGTGAGACTTGGCAGGACTGTTAAACATGAATTCAAGGCTGACAACGAAACATACGAGTGGTATTTGGAATGGGAGCACGTTGAAGAGCCTCCATTACTTTCCTCACAAGATAATTAGGATAAACCCAGCCACGAACGCTCCTGTGACTGATTAAGGTTGGAAGATTTAACGCTGCAGATCTAAGTACGATGGAAGCCTTTTTACACAGTCTCGGCCCAGAGTGTGTAAAAACGCCTTCGCGAACTCTTGCTATGATTTCTGAGGATTTCATCGCAGGGATCGCCCATGAAGCGCTTTATCCAAGGTGAACATCGAGGCCAAGGCACCTTACTTCCCGAGAGCCTCGACGACTACGTCAGCGATACCAATCCGGTGCGGGTAGTCGACGTCTTCGTCGACGAACTCGACCTGGTCAATCTGGGTTTTGAAGGTGCCATTCCAGCTGATACTGGCCGGCCGGCTTACCACTCCGCGATCCTGCTGAAGATCTACATCTACGGCTATCTCAACCGCATCCAGTCGAGCCGACGTTTGGAGCGAGAAGCCCAGCGCAACGTCGAACTGATGTGGTTGACCGGGCGTTTGATGCCGGACTTCAAGACCATCGCCAACTTCCGAAAAGACAACAGCAAGGCCATCAGAGGCGTCTGTCGCCAGTTCGTTGTGCTATGTCAGCAATTGGGGCTGTTCGGAGAACATCTGGTCGCCATTGATGGCAGTAAATTCAAAGCAGCCAACAACCGCGACCGCAATTTCACCAACGCCAAACTGAAGCGGCGCATGGAAGAAATTGAATCGAGTATCAACCGTTACCTAGCGGCACTCGATGCTGCCGAGCGGCAAGAACCCATAGCTTCCGAGCCCAGTGCCGGGCGGCTGGAAGAGGAAATCGCCAAGCTCAAAACTCAAATGAAGGAGCTTCAAGCGATCGAAATCCAGCTCAATGAATCGCCGGATAAACAGGTCTCACTGACCGATCCAGACGCCCGTTCCATGATGACGCGCGGCACAGGAATCGTCGGCTACAACGTGCAGACAGCGGTCGATACTCAGCACCATTTGATCGTTGCACATGAGGTGACCAACGTCGGTTCCGACCGGGATCAACTCAGCTCAATGGCCAAGCAGGCCCGCGAGGCGATGGCGTCAGATACGTTGTCGGTAGTGGCTGACCGAGGTTACTTCAAAAGCGAACAAATCCTGGCTTGTCACGATGCAGGTATCACCGCCTATGTGCCCAAGCCGATGACCTCTGGAGCCAAGGCAGACGGGCGTTTCAATAACGATGCCTTCATCTATGACGCGGCAAAAAACGAATACATTTGCCCGGCTGGAGAGGCGCTGATCTGGCGCTATACCAACGTTGAAAAAGGCCTGACGTTGCACCGTTACTGGAGTTCGAAATGCCGGGGCTGCGCAATGAAGCCGCAGTGCACACCGAGCACACACCGGCGGTGTTCGACGCTGGGAGCATGAAGCCGTATTGGAGGAGATGCAGCTTCGGCTGAGCAAAGCACCGGAGATGATGCGAGTCCGAAAGCGGACGGTTGAGCATCCCTTCGGGACGCTCAAACAATGGATGGGTGCGACGCACTTCCTGACGCGAAAGCTGGCCGGGGTGGGCGCGGAGATGAGTTTAAATGTGCTCGCCTACAACATGAAACGAGTCATGAAAATCATCGGTGCTCACGGTTTGATGAAGGCGCTATCGGCATAAAAAGCTGATTTTGGCCCATCCCAGAGGCTGTAAAAACAGCGTTGAAGTGTTCCAGGTCGCGACTGATGCAATACGCAGCATTTGCCATGCGATCGTTCAGCCACGAACGTCAATGATCCAAGACGATGAGGCCTTGAGCGTTTTTACACACTCTGGGCCGACTGCTGCCCTTCATGACCGGCAGATTTCGACCCAAAGCTGACTTTCGTCAGTGAATCAAATTCCTCCAAGCGCCCGTGGAGGTATGCAGAATAAA
>NZ_JACAQC010000003.1:0-113815 GCF_013385345.1 Pseudomonas sp. I8001 | reverse complement strand
GGGGCAAGAGCGTTTTGCTTACTTTTGCGCTTTTCAAAAGTGAGCCGCTGTAAGAGCGGAACCGTCAGCAGCCGTTACCGCAGCAACGGATATGCACACCAACCAATCCAATGTGATCGGCTATAGTGCCCGACGACTCTGGAAAGGGAGACCCTTCGTGCGAATTGCGCTTTTACTGTCAGCCTGGCTCATCTGCCTGGGCGCCCAAGCCGCCCCCGTGGATGTCGCGACCCTGGACCGCGGCACCTGGCCCGAACGCCTCAGCAGCCCCGCCCTGTTCGACGTCGCCTCACGCGCAGAAATCCTGATGTTCGCCCACACCCTGCTCGCCAGCGAATCCCTCGACGAACCCGCCCTCAAGCAGCGCCTGGGCCTGAAGATCATCAACCAGGCCTCGATCGACGACCTGCGCCGTCAACTCTGGCAACGGCTACTGGAGAACTACACCTTCGCCCAACAAAGCTGCGAACAGGACGCCTCCTTCTGCTACCTGGTGGAAAACATGGACGACCTGCGCGAACAAGCCGCCAAATTCGAAGTCAGCGACAACTCCTTCTATATAGGCTGGGCCGGCCCCAGCCGCGCATTCCACGAGCGCTACCTGGATGAACAGTTGCGCAAGGCCGCCCTGTTCCCCCAGATCAGCAGCGAAATCGCGCGCTTCGGCGACCACGAGCGCAACGGCGACGAACTCAACGACCGGATGTTCCTGCTGACCTTCGACAGCGGACCGTCCCCGGTCAGCGGCAATACCGACTGGCTCGCCGACTACCTGCGCAAACAGAAAATGCACGGCCTCTTCTTCGTGCTGGGCAACAGCCTGCAAACCCGCGTCGAGAAAAGTTCGGCCACCGATGTGCAGGCGCTGTACCAGGGCCAGTGCGTCGGCATCCAGGGCTGGCAGTACCGCTCCCATAGCCACTGGGTCGACTGGCAGTCGTCCATCACCCGCAGCGCCTCCCTGGCGCAAAACCTGATGCCGGAAAACTACCTGCCGCTGTTCCGCCCGCCGTACGGTCAGCGCCGGTCCGACAGCCAGGGATTTTTCCAGTCACAAGGGCTGCAAGTAGCCTTGTGGGACATCGACTCGGAAGACGAACCCGGCAAGCTCAAGGCTGATGAGTCGGCGAACCGCGTGCTCACACTGATGCTGTTGTGGCGGCGCGGGGTGATCGTCTTCCACGACACCCAGGACAAGGCGCGCATCGCTTTACCCTGGCTTTTACACGCCACGGCAGAAAGTGGACTCGGCTGGCAGGATTGCCGCGAAGCGTTTCGCTGAAAAAGCACGAAAAGCCCGGCCCTGTTGGGGCTGAGGTTTTTCAGGGGGGAATTTGGGAGGTATTTCGACACAGGCGGACTTCCGACTTTAACGGTGCAATGCCGGCGCGCCTAGTGCTATTCGTCATCCTGAAAAATAAACTTCAAAAAAGCGTCAAAGTGCTTTTTCCTGTCATGTGTTTTGCGGTATTACGAAGACAGACAGCCGAAACCTGCAACACAGGTGGCGTCTTCCAAGACACCTCTTGTGTGCACCGCACTTGACGCCCCTCAAGTGCGTTCGACGGTCGAATCGAGGCGCAGCACTGTCGCGGTATTGCGTCGACTGGCTCCCACAAAGGTGACCGAGTATGGATGATCATGGACGTAACCCTTCTTCCGACCAGCCAATCCTTTATGTGCTTGATACCAATGTACTGATTCACGATCCAAACGCACTGCTCAACTTCGAAGAACACCACGTCGCCATCCCGATGATCGTGCTTGAGGAACTCGACAAACTCAAAAGCGGGCACCACAGCGTTGCCGCCGAATGCCGCCAGGCCATCCGCCTGATCGACAAGACCCTCGGCGAAGCCTCCCCCGACGACGTCGAGGTGGGCGTACCGATCCAGCGTGGCAAAAGCGGGCCCAAGGGCTTGCTGTCGATTCTGATGAGCAAGCGCAGCGAGCCCAACAGCCTGCTGCCGGAAAATCTGAACGACAACAAAATCATCAACCAATTGATCGACCTGCACGCACGCGACAAGGACCTGCGCCTGGTGCTGGTGACCAAAGACATCAATATGCGCCTCAAGGCACGAGCGTGTGGGATCGCTGCCGAGGACTACAGTACCGACCAACTGGTTGACGACGTGTCGATGCTGTCTCGTGGTTATCACACCATGACCGGCTCGTTCTGGGATCGCGTCAGCAAGGTCGAAACCCGTCAGGACCATGGCCGCACCTGGCACCAGGTACAGCTGATCGACAACCTGCCGGCTGTGCACATCAACGAATTCATCATCGACGAACAGGGTTTTGTGGGCTGGATCAAAGAGATCCAGGTCGACAAGCTGCTGATCCTCGACCTGCATCAGGAACCCCTGTTGCACCAGGAAGCCTGGGGCCTGAAACCGCGTGATATCTACCAGAGCCTGGCGCTGTATGCCTTGCTTGATCCGGACATCCACCTGGTCAACCTGACCGGCGCCGCAGGTTCGGGGAAAACCATCCTCGCCCTGGCCGCCGCCATCGAACAGACCATGGTTACCAAACGCTATCGCCGCATAATCGCCACCCGCAGCGTGCAGGGCCTGGACCAGGAAATCGGTTTCCTGCCCGGCACCGAAGCGGAAAAAATGGAGCCGTGGCTGGGGGCGATCACCGACAACCTCGAAGCCTTGCACATGGATGACGAAAACACCCATGGCAGCGTCGATTACATCCTCAGCAAAGTGCCGTTGCAGTTCAAATCCCTCAACTACATTCGAGGTCGCAGCTTCCAGCAGAGCCTGATTTTGATCGATGAATGCCAGAACCTCACGCCGCACCAGATGAAAACCATCATCACCCGTGCCGGCGCCGGTTCCAAAGTGGTGTGCCTGGGCAACCTGGCACAGATCGACACCCCTTACCTGTCCGCGACCAGCTCCGGGCTGACTTACCTGACGGAACGCTTCAAGGACTTCCCGAACGGCGTGCACATTGCGCTGCAAGGCGTCCCTCGCTCGATTCTGGCCGAATACGCCGAATCTCACCTGTAACCACGGTCAATGTGGGAGCTGGCTTGCCTGCGATAGCATCACCTCGGTGTAACTGACATACCGAGGTGCCTGCATCGCGGGCAAGCCCGACTCCCACAAAAGCCAGCTCCCACATTTGATCGGCGTTGGGTTTACAATCGGGGCTCCTGATCAGGAGTATCCCTGTGCTGACTCATCTCGATTCCCAAGGTCGCGCCCACATGGTCGACGTCACTGAAAAAGCCGTGACGTTCCGTGAAGCGGTGGCCGAAGCGCGGGTGCGCATGTTGCCCGAGACCCTGAAAATGATTGTCGACGGCGCCCACCCCAAGGGCGACGTGTTTGCCGTGGCCCGTATCGCCGGGATCCAGGCCGCAAAAAAAACCAGTGATCTCATTCCCCTGTGCCACCCGTTGATGCTCACCGGGGTCAAGGTCGAGCTCAGTGCCGATGGCCTGGACGCGGTGCGCATCGTCGCCCGCTGCAAACTCTCCGGGCAGACCGGCGTGGAGATGGAAGCGTTGACCGCGGCCAGTGTTGCCGCCCTGACGATCTACGACATGTGCAAGGCCGTGGACCGTGGCATGACCATCGAAACCATTCGGCTGCTGGAGAAACTCGGCGGCAAGAGCGGGCATTTCAAGGCGGACCAGGCATGAGCATCAACGTACTGTTTTTTGCGCGCTACAGCGAGGCGATTGGCCTGGACTCCCTGGAGATGGAAGGCGATTTCGCGTCGGTCGACGCTGTACGCCAGGCATTGGCCGGTGACCCGGAATTCGCAGTGCTCAATGAGGCCAGCCTGATGTGCGCTCGTAACCAGGAATTGTGCGACCTTGATGAGCCGCTGCAGGCTGGCGACGAAGTGGCATTCTTCCCGCCCGTGACCGGAGGCTGACCATGGCGATTCGGGTGCAGGCTGAGGCGTTTGATCCCGGCGCCGAGGTCAATGCGATGCATGCGG
This sequence comes from Pseudomonas sp. I8001, assembly GCF_013385345.1. Taxonomy (NCBI): domain Bacteria; kingdom Pseudomonadati; phylum Pseudomonadota; class Gammaproteobacteria; order Pseudomonadales; family Pseudomonadaceae; genus Pseudomonas; species Pseudomonas sp. I8001. Next base: position 109,846 of record NZ_JACAQC010000003.1, on the reverse strand, counting down.
CCAATGTGGGCGTAGGCGCGGTGGTGAGTTTTGTCGGCTATGTGCGCGACTTCAATGATGGCCTGGATGTGGCGGGGATGTTCCTCGAACACTACCCGGGCATGACTGAAAAGGCCCTCGGCAAAATCGCCGTGGAGGCCGAGCAACGCTGGCCGCTGCTCAAGCTGGAAGTGTTGCATCGCATTGGCGCCCTGGAGCCGGGTGAGCCGATCGTGTTTGTTGCGGCGGCCAGTGCCCATCGTCAGGCCGCGTTCGATGCCTGCGCCTTTGTGATGGACTACCTGAAGACGCGCGCTCCGTTCTGGAAGAAGGAAAACACCAGCGAAGGGCCACGCTGGGTGGAAGGGCGCGACAGCGATCACGCAGCCGCTGACCGCTGGAAATAACGTGTGGCGAGGGGCTTGCTGTGGGGAGGGAGCTCCCTCCCCACAGCAAGCTCCCCCGCCACACAGGTCAGGTCGAGGTGTGCAGCCGGTGGGGCGACAGCATCGCTTTGGTCAACCCGAACGCCGCCAATGCATCCGGCAAAGGCTTGCCGCGCACCAGCGCCGCACTGGCCTGGCCCATCGCCGGAGACGTCTGGATCCCGTAGCCGCCCTGAGCCGCAATCCAGAACAATCCCTCCACTTGTGGATCGAACCCGCAGACCAGATCACCATCGCTGACGAAACTGCGCAGCCCGGCCCAGGTCCGCGCAGGCCGGCGGATACTCAGGGTGGTGGCTTCCTCGATGTGATAGATGCCCGTGGCGATGTCCAGCTCTTCCGGCTGCACATCGTGGGGCTCCACCGGGTCGGCATTGGCCGGTGAGCCAAGGAACATGCCGGCGTCGGGTTTCATATAGAACGAACCGTCGAGGGCCGCCAGCTCCGGCCATGCGTGGATGTTCAGCTCGGCGGGTGGAGAGAAGACGAACGCGCTGCGACGTTTGGGTTGCAGGCCGATTTTCTGTGCACCGGCCAACTCGCCGATATGGTCGGCCCAGGCGCCGGCGGCGTTGATGATCACCGGGGCGCTGAAGTGCTGTTGGGCCGTGCGCACCTGCCAGAGTCCTTGAGCGTCACGGGTCAGTTTCTGCACCTCACTGTCGGTGTGGATTTCTCCGCCATTGCGCCGAATGCCGCGCAGGTAACCTTGATAGAGCGCATCGGTATCGATGTCACACACGGTCGGGTCGTAGATCCCGCCATGGACTTTTTCCCGGCGCAGGATCGGCATCATGGCCATCGACTCCTCGACGTCGAGCAGTCGCGTTTCTGGCACAAGGGCTTTGGCACTCAGGTACTGGCGCTGCAACTCACCGGGGTCGCCAATCAAGTCCACCAGCAATTCGCCCCGTGGGGTGAGCAATGGGTGTTCGGCAAAGCCTGCGGGCGGCTGATCGAAGAAGGCGCGGCTGCCCAGCGTCAGCGCGCGGACCTGGGGCGTGCCATAGGCGGCGATGTACAGGGCGGCGGAACGGCCGGTGGAGTGGTAACCCGGCATCGACTCGCGTTCCAGCACGATGACGCGCGCATGGTGTGACAGCCAGTAGCCGGCGGATGCGCCGGCGATGCCACCGCCGATGATGAGGTAGTCGGCCTGGTTCATGTGTTCCTCCTGGATTTGAAAATGCTGAAACCAAATGTGCAGGCTTGCTTGCTCCCCCACAAGCCCGCTTTCACATTTATATTCAGCCTGGCGATAAAGCAGGAAATCGCTATTTCCTTTTGACCTGAAAATTCCGGAAAAACTGTTATTTCTAACAGTAGGCGGTCCCTTCTATAAAGCGCTTACTTGCATCAGGCCGGTACAAGATGTGGCGTTGATGATAACTGTTCTCTATGTTGGATAAGGAGAAGGAAATGAAAGCGGAAGATCCCAATGTTCGTTTAAAAACGTTTGATATTGAATTCCCTAGCCCTGGCGGTGGTAATGTAGTTAGTAGTGAAGTGTATCTGGGTGGCAAACAGCAATGCCAAGTCGATATAATTGTCCAGAAGGAGAGGAGAAACGCTGATGGTATATGGGAGCTGGAAAAGTTTGAGGAGAAGGAGCTTGAAAGCGCCACGGTGGTTGAGTATTCCACAAACCCAGCAGCGACAATGCCAGACGGATGGTATTGTGATACAAAAAGGAATGAGTTTCATATGGGGCGGTGGTCGGGGTTACTTGAGGCGCCCAGCACGACTACTGTCCATTCGAACCCTATTATTCAGCCGATACCCGGTATTGGTCCGCTCGAAAATGTGAAGCGTTACCTGAGGTGTGATCAGACATCAGCGGGTAGTCAGAAATTTATGGCAAGAATTACGGTGGGTAATAAAACGTACACAACTAATATGCTTAGAGATAATATTAATTATCAATCATCTGTCACTGTAAGATCCCAAGAACCCTATACATTGTCCGCTGAGCGGCTCGATCATTGGGCTGATACCGACGCCTTTTCAGTGCAGGGTGTGGATGTGGATATTTATTATTGGACGCCACCCCTTGGGTTGAGATTTGTCGAGAATATACCTCCGACTGATCCCGTAAAATTAAAAGATCCATCTGTTCAGGGGGATCACTTTGATATTTACTACACTCGGGACATTGGGCACGGTATTAGACAGATCGGCGGTGTCATACGGGGTAATACTGTTGGAAACATCACAATGAATAGCCTGCTGAAAAAATCTTCAGGGGGAAATGAACTAATTCCTGCGAACAAGCGCAATACCATCATGCGTGCTGCGCGAGTCAAGGCCTGGTTAAATAACCCCAACACCGATCAACAAGGGGCCAGTATTTGGACAATGGTCGATAGTTATGGCTGCTCGCATCACTATTACCTGACCGAGACCGACAATTACAATGTGATGGTGCTGCGCGCCACTTCAAAACCCTGACGTTCCAGGCATTTCATCCCCTCTCCAAGTGCGAAGCGGTGGACCTATGGACATCTATTCGAACGCGTTTAATTTCAGTGCCCACCTCGGCGGTTCGGTTGACCTGCGTACCGGGCAGTATGGGTGTCTGGTTCGTTTGGCAGTCTTGAGCCCAAAAGGGCCGTTAGAGATCAGCCGAGAGATTGCCTTGGCGTTCTCGATGATGGATACCCGCAACAGTGGCTACGGTAAAGGCTGGAGCTTGTCGAATACCGAATTTGACCCGAACAGCTTCAAGCTTACGCTACTCAACGGTGAACAATATCTAACCCAAGGGCTGCCCTCCGTAGGGGACAATGCTGTTATTACCGACCATAAGTTGAAGGACCTCACCATAAAACGGGTTGCGCAAAATACGCTGCACGTAATTTACAAGGATGGCACTGTCGAAATCCTGCGTCCCCTCAGCATTCCCGGTCCCTATAAGATCAGTGCCATCCAGTTCGAAAATGGCGAGCGGCTGACCTTCCGGTATGGCGGTAATAACTTATTGCAGAGCATTGTTGACGATAAAGAAACCGACCTGTTGATGTTGAAGTATTCCGCCGGATCGCTGGTAACCGCCGATACACTAATTGATGGTAATCGTTATGCCCGTACGCGATTTGAATATACTCATATCGACAATCAACTGACCAAGGTCACGGTTCCTTATGACTTGGCCGGGCCAGTCGCAAGTGAGGCCTATTCGTTTCAGTACCTCAGGTTGCCTGATGCAATGGTAGCTATTTCGCAGGTTATGACACCCATGGGGGGGCAGGAGATAATTCGGTATAACTCAAATGGGCATCAATACGATGCCCGTTTGTATATTCCGGTCGTCACCTACTGGGAGCAAAACCCCGGACGCGGGCAGCCCTCTGTCGTCCGCTCTTATAACTACAGTCCCAACCGTAACTTCACGGGATATCCTCTGAATGGCGGATTTCGCCAGGGCCAGGATAATTTGTATCGGGTGGATAGCGAGTACGCTTATTGGGCGGAAGAAACTTACGTTGATAATAATGGCAAGCCCCTGCGGTCTACCCGCGCCACTTATAATCGTTTTCACCTGTTGACTGAGGAATTAATGCTAGCCAATGGCAGCCAGGTCAAAACCGAGACTGTCTACAATGAAGTTCGGGGCGTCCAGTTTCCAAATCAGCCCGCCAATCTCCAACTTCCGAGCCGCATCACCAAGACCTTTGAGCTGTATCCTCAGGGTGGCAAACCCCCAAGGGCGGAAGTGGTCAGTATCACCACCGATGACTTCGGCAACGAACTAAGCCGCACCGAGGCCTCCGGCGTACGCACCGAATACACTTATTACCCGGTGACCGGCGAGCCCCGAAGATGCCCTGCCGACCCCCATGGACTCTTTCAACGTTACCTGAAGCTGGAAAAGCTTTTCCCGGCCAGATCGACCACTGCGGCTCGGACCACTGAACATTCCCACACCGACGTCTCGATAACGGGGGGCGGCTACTTCGTCATGCCGCTTGCCATCAACCTTGAAGGGGGCACCCATACGTCTTATACCTATCATTCTGTGGCCGCCAACCCCGCCCTGCATGGTCGCTTGAAAAGCTCCACGACGACGATCGACAAGCTCTCTCTGGTCTCCGATTTCACCTGCACCTTCAATGGCGACTCGATCACCGAAGTCCGGAGCTTGAAGGGGCGTGAGCCTGGTCAATGGCTCGAGTCCGCGCGCACGTGGTCACTGACCAATCAGCGTCTGCTCGACATGACACGTGATGCCGTCGGCAGCCTGGCGATGACGTACGATGTCAGTGGGCGGCTGACATCGGAAACCGCCGCGCCAGCCACGCTCCAGATGGCCCGACGTCGTTATGCCTATCACTTTTCGGCCGGGGCCAAGATGGCCCATTTGGTCACCACGGATGCACAAGGCACCGTGCTCTTCACGTATTTCGATGGCATGGGACGCCAGCTCTCTGCTGCGCAATCGCTTGATGGCATCGCGGACAATGACAGGCTTCTGGGTTCCTGGGCGTACGACGCACTCGGGCGGCTCGTGAAGCAAACCCGTCTGGATTATCTGGGTGATGGGCCGCGTACATTGAAAACCAGCCACGCCTATAACATTTGGGGCAACCCGTGGACGGTAACTCAACCCGATGGTCGGGTATTGATCGATGAATATGACCCGCTCCTCAACCGCCGGGTGACGGGGGTGCAAGGTGACGCGCAACTGGAAACCTGGTTCAACGAACACAATCAACCGGCACGGGTTGAGCGGGTGAGCGTTGGCGGTGCGCGCATTGTGGTGGAAACCCGTACTTATGACGGGCTGGGCCGCTGCACGGAGCGCATCGATGCCAGGAAGACCAAGACTGAATACGCCTATGACATTTTTGATCGTGTGGTGCGCAGCCTGGAAACCCCATCCGACGGAACGCCGCCCCGTGAGCGGTTGACGACGTATGCGCTTGGCACCAGCGAGCCAATGGTGCGCACCCTCACCGTAGACAGCAAGCTGCTTGGCACGCGTGAATACGACAGCCTGGGCCGCGTCATTTCCCAAGCGCGTGGCAACGCAACAGCCACGACCTGGGAGTACAAGCCCAACCAGGTTGCGCCAGTGGCGGTGACTTCGCCGCGCGGTGATCGTCAAGAGTACGGTCATGATCCTGAGCTGGAGACATTAACGAGCGTCAAGATGGCAGGGCATGCACCGATAGACCTTGAGTACGACCCCATCAGTGGAGCGATGCGACAATCACTCACCGCCGGGCTCAAGCATGAGATGAGTTACGACGAGAACGGCTATCTCGCCAAGGAAGTCCAGACGCTGGGCAGCCAGCCCTTGACTAGCCTGACGAGTTATTCGCCGGGTGGGCGGCTGTTGCGGCACTCCGCGGCGGATGGGCAGCACAGTGACCTCGTATATGACCAGTTCGGACGCCTCCAACAGACCACCACCGGTTTCGTCCGCATGATCCGGACTTACGATAGTCTGGGCCGCCTTTCGGCGCGAACCCTCAATTATCAAATGCGTCTTACCGACTCGGTGACCTTTGACGCATGGGGGCGTGAGTCGGAACGCAAGCTGGAACAGGACGGTGCGCTACTGCAGAACATTGTCAGCACCTATTACGACGATGGCCTGCTGGCCACTCGCACGTTGAAAGACGCGAATGACGCCGTGGTCACGGGCGAGACGTTCACTTACGATGGTTATTCGCGACTCAAATCCTATGTGTGCGAGGGCACGCAATACCCGATGGATAAATTGGATCGGGCGATCAAGGAACAGCGTTTCAGTTATGACGGTCTCGATAATATGACTGAAGTGCGGACAACGTTTATCGATGGCAGTAGCGACCGCAGCGAGCGGTTTTTCCAGGGTAAGGACCCTGCCTGCCTGACGCACCTGACCCATACAAACCCGGTACGAAACCTGACCCTGAGCTATGACGCCGCCGGTAATTTGCAACAGGGCACCTTCGGTCGCGGTTTCACGTACAACGGTTTTGACCAGCTCACTGCTGTACAGACCGCCACAGACAAGTACAGCTACCAGTACGACGGCGAAGCACGCCAGGTGCTTGCTGCGCGAGGCAACGAAGCTCCCGTGATGCTGGCCTATGCCGGGGATCGGCTCGACACGCTGGCGCAGGTCAGCATGCGGGCACGTTACGTGCGCGACGGTGACCAGGTGGTGGCCTACCGAGATAGTGGTAATTACCAGAAACTACTGGTTCTTGACGGCGCTGGCAGCGTCCGCGGTGTGGTGGCACCGATCACGGACCAGGTGCGCCGGCATTACGCACCCTACGGTGACGCCAGGATCGAGTTGCGGGATGACGTGTCGCCCACGATGATGGAAATGCAATTGCCCGCCTACAACGGCGAGCGGCTGGACGTACCGGTCAACCTCTATCACCTGGGTAATGGGCGCCGTGCCTATGATCCCGAACTCATGGTGTTTCTCTCTCCTGATCCCCTCAGTCCTTTTGACGAGGGCGGGATCAACAGCTACGCCTATTGTGGCGGTGACCCGGTGAATTGGTCGGACCCCAGCGGCCTCTTCAGTTTTCCAACATGGGCCAGGTGGGCACTGACCGGTGTTGCACTGGGCATGTCGGTGGTCACCGCTGGGCTTGCAACTGCGGGCTTGCTCGCTGCCATCGGCGCTCAAGCCGCTGCACTGACCATTGCCGGCAAGAGCGCGCTGTTGGTAGCCTCAGGCGCGGCCTCGGTAGGTGGGACGTTGGGGATTGCCGCACTGAGCGTTGAGGCGGTCGACAATCAGATGGGCTGGGATCGCTCCAGTCAAATCAACGTCCTGAACTGGGCATCGCTGACCTTTGCAGCGGTGGGTGTCGCGGCCAGTTTAGGGGGCGCAGGCATAGCGGCGACGGGCGCTTCCCGGGCGGTTGAAGTCGCCGCAAGCCCGGCGGTCCGAAGCTTCAGTCTATTGAGTTCCCAAACAAGGGCCGGATTGCAGGCCGCTGGCAAGTTGCTGACCGGTGCTTCTTACAAGTTCTTCAATGACATTACGCTGCCAAGCCAAGCCTGGGGGGTGACGCGTTTTGGCTTGCGCGTGGTCAATCTGTACCGCTCGGTCGACGGTCGGATCAGAAAGCGCCAGCCGGCAGCGCCTATCGGGGGCGATGCCGAGAACTTGCAGCAGCCACTGGGGCAGCCGCAACCCCAGCCTCAGGCCCATCGCCTTGTCGATATGTCGGGCAGCAGCTTCACTTTCCATGAGGCCTTTTCGCAGGAGGCCTCGCGTGTTCGCCAACCCATCCTGGCCGAATGGAATTCGGCCTGAGGTCTTCCAGCTTAAGGGCGTTTGCGCTCCACCGGACGCAACAAATGCGTCGGCGGCGTTTCGCAGCTGATCTTGCGGCCCAGCAAGGTTTCGATCGACGGCAACTGATACGAGTCGTCTTCACCGGCAAAGCTGATGGACACGCCCGCCGCGCCCGCGCGGCCGGTACGGCCAATCCGGTGCACGTAGTCGTCCGGCACTTCCGGCAGGGTGAAGTTGATCACGTGGCTGATGCCATCGATGTGAATCCCGCGTCCGGCCACGTCGGTGGCCACCAGCACGCGAATCTTGCCTTCGCGGAAACCTTCCAGGGTCTTGATGCGCTTGTGCTGCGGCACGTCGCCGGACAGTTGCGCGGCATTCACGCCATCACGCACCAGGCGTTCTTCGATGCGGCGCACTTCGTCCTTGCGGTTGGCAAACACCATGACCCGCTCCCAACCGTTGTCGTTGACCAGGTTGTAGAGCAGCTTGTATTTGTCGGCACCGGCCACGGCATAGATATGCTGTTCGACGTTCTCGCTGGCGACGTTGAGTGCCTCGATCTCGACGATGGACGGGTCGGTGGTCCACTGCTTGGCGAGGTTCATCACGTCTTCGGTGAAGGTCGCGGAGAACAGCAGGGTCTGGCGCTCGTTTTTCGGCGGCGTCTGGCGAATGATCTGACGCACTTGCGGGATGAAACCCATGTCGAGCATGCGGTCGGCTTCGTCCAGCACCATCACTTCGACCATGTCCAGGTGCACGTCGCCGCGCTGGTTGAAGTCCAGCAAGCGCCCCGGGGTGGCCACCAGGATGTCGCAGTGGCGCGCTTCCAGGTGCTTGAGCTGCTTGTCGAAGTCCATCCCGCCAACAAACGTCATCACGTTGAGGCCGGTGTACTTGGTCAGGTCGGCGGCGTCCTTGGCGATCTGTACCACCAGCTCCCGGGTCGGGGCGATGATCAGTGCGCGGGGTTCACCCATGTAGCGCTCTTTTGGCGGTGGGGTCTGCAACAACTGCGTAATGATCGAGATCAGGAACGCAGCGGTCTTGCCGGTACCGGTCTGGGCGCGACCGATGGCGTCTTTGCCGGCGAGGGTGAAGCCCAATACTTGCGCCTGGATCGGCGTGCAGTACGGGAAACCCAGGTCCTGGATGGCGTGCATCAGTTCCGGGGCGAGCTTGAAATCATGAAAGCGGGTTTTGCCTTCCTGGGGTTCGACAACGAAGTCTTCCAGTTTCCAGGGAATAACCACAGGTTTGGGCGCGCGTTCACGGCGCGGCTTTTCCTGGCGTGGCTCCTGGCGTGGTTGGTCGGCGGCTGGCTCTTCAGCGACGTTAACCGTGGCGGGTGTGGTCACCGGCTCTTTTTTTTGCGAGGCTACAGGTGCGGTCCGGCCAGGCTGCTGGCCGTCATTGCGGCTGCCTTGAACGTGGGCGGGGGCACTGGAACCTGGCGCGAGCTGCTCAGCCTCGCTTTTACCGAACATCTTCTTGAGTGCTTTGAGCACGGTCATCTCATCAATTGGTTAAGGAATGTACGCCGGCCAGTGTAATGCAAGAATCGGGCGCGGCGTAGTGCGTTGGTCATGCGGCTACACAATGGGTGGTTTTCAGCCCAGGCGGGCGGCCAACCAGTCACCGATATCGTGTATCTCCTGGGGTAACACTTCGTGGCCCATTGGGTATTCCTGCCATGCGACGGTGACACCGCGCGACTTCAAATGCTCATAGGCGCTGCGACCCATGGCGTTCTGCACCACGTCGTCGTATTGGCCGTGCAGGCACAGCGCCGGAATCCGTTGCTGGCTCGCCGACAATTCGAGTTCGTCACCGAAAGTGGGAGCGTAGGTGGAAAGGGCGATCACGCCACCCAAGGCGCCCTGCCATTTCAGGAAAGCGGTGTGGAACACCACGGCGCCACCCTGGGAAAAACCGGCGAGGAAAATCCGCGAGGCGTCTATCCCGCTGCTTTTTTGTTCCTTGATCAGGTCGGTAACCATTTTTGCCGAGGCTTCCAGCTCTTCAACACTGATGGAACGCGCCGGGCTCATGGCCTTGATGTCGTACCAACTGGGCATCTCATAGCCGCCGTTGATGGTCACCGGGCGTGTCGGCGCCTGGGGCAGGACAAAGCGCGTCGACAGGAGTTTTTCCTGCAGGGCTTCGGCCACGGGCAGGAAGTCGTAGCGATCGGCACCCAGGCCATGCAACCAGATTACGCAGGCGTCTGCGGGCTTGGCGGGCTGAAGAATCAAGGGTTCGGTCATGTCTGCTCCATATATGTGCGTGCGCTCCGATTGAGTGCGTCGGAACGGTGCGCGACGGGTTGATCTGTTAAGAGAATGTCGCAAGGTTGAATCTTTTGCTCTTGACCATGGGCTGAAACGACTCAGCCATCAGTCTGGTACGGGGCTTGCTATGTGAAACCCGATGTCAAGGCTCACCCCAGGCGGTAACACTATCAGTGACTGGCGCCTGTGGGATAGCGACTGGACTTAAAGCAAAAACCTCATGCTGTTTGACCCCAAAAAAAGCCAACACGGGTCGATGTCGCCTCATAAGGGTGCGGTGGGGTTCGAGCGCAGGCACAACAAGAGCAAAACTGGAGGTTTGAATGAAGGTATTGAAATCCACCCTGGCCATCGTGACCGCAGCTACCGTACTGGGTGTCAGTGGTTTCGCCCAGGCTGGCGCCACTCTGGATGCCGTGCAGAAGAAAGGCTTTGTGCAGTGTGGCGTGAGCGACGGTCTGCCGGGCTTCTCGGTGCCGGACGCCAGCGGCAAGATCCTCGGGATCGACGCTGACGTGTGCCGTGCTGTTGCCGCTGCCGTATTCGGCGACGCAACCAAGGTCAAATTCAGCCAGTTGAATGCCAAGGAGCGTTTCACCGCGCTTCAGTCTGGCGAAGTCGACATCCTGTCGCGCAACACCACCATGACCAGCTCCCGCGATGCCGGCATGGGCCTGAAATTCCCGGGTTTCATCACCTACTACGACGGTGTTGGTTTCCTGGTGAACAACAAGCTGGGCGTTAAAAGCGCCAAGGAACTGGACGGTGCAACCATCTGCATCCAGGCCGGTACCACAACTGAGCTGAACGTTTCCGACTACTTCCGCGCCAACAACCTGAAGTACACCCCGATCACGTTCGACACCTCCGATGAAAGCGCCAAGTCGCTGGAATCCGGTCGTTGCGACGTACTGACCTCCGACAAGTCCCAGCTCTACGCACAGCGCAGCAAGCTGGCTTCGCCGAAAGACTACGTGGTACTGCCGGAAACCATTTCCAAAGAACCACTGGGCCCTGTCGTGCGTAACGGCGACGACGAGTGGCTGGCCATCGTGCGCTGGGTTGGCTACGCCATGCTCAACGCCGAAGAAGCCGGTATCACCTCCAAAAACGTCGAAGCTGAAGCCAAGTCCACCAAGAACCCGGACGTTGCCCGTCTGCTGGGTGCTGACGGCGAATACGGCAAAGACCTGAAAGTGAAGAAGGACTGGGTCGTACAGATCGTCAAGCAGGTCGGTAACTACGGCGAAGTGTTCGAGAAAAACCTCGGCAAGAGCACGCCTCTGGAAATCGATCGTGGCCTGAACGCTCTGTGGACCAACGGTGGCATTCAATACGCACCACCTGTGCGCTGATCGCTGATGGTTCTATCACCCGGTGGGCCAACCGCCGGGTGATGTTCTGTTCCATTATTTCTGGGGCACTTAATGCAAAATCAAATCGGCGCACCAAAACAGAAGCTCAGCTTCAGTGATCCAAAAGTGCGTGCGTGGCTATTCCAGATCATCACGATTGTGGCGGTGGTCTCGTTGGGCTGGTACCTGTTCAACAACACGCAAACCAACCTTCAACACCGGGGCATTACCTCGGGTTTCGACTTTCTTGAGCGCAGTGCCGGCTTCGGCATCGCTCAGCACCTGATCGACTACACCGAATCGGACAGCTATGCCCGGGTCTTTGTGATCGGTCTGCTCAACACCCTGCTGGTGACGGTGATCGGTGTGGTCCTGGCGACCATCCTCGGGTTCATCATCGGTGTGGCGCGCTTGTCGCCCAACTGGATGATCAACAAGCTGGCCACGGTGTATGTGGAAGTGTTCCGCAACATTCCGCCGCTGCTGCAAATCCTGTTCTGGTACTTCGCGGTATTCCTGACGATGCCGGGGCCGCGCAACAGCCACAACTTCGGCGACACGTTCTTTGTCAGCAGCCGTGGCCTGAACATGCCCGCCGCGTTGATGGCGGAGGGTTTCTGGCCGTTTGTGATCAGCGTCGTGGTGGCAATCATCGCCATTGTGCTGATGGCCCGTTGGGCAAATAAACGCTTTGAAGCCACCGGTGTTCCGTTCCACAAGTTCTGGGCCGGCCTGGCGCTGTTGGTGGTGATCCCTGCGCTGTGCGCTTTGGTGTTCGGCGCGCCGCTGCACTGGGAAATGCCCAAGCTGCAAGGCTTCAACTTCGTCGGCGGCTGGGTACTGATTCCCGAGTTGCTGGCGCTGACCCTGGCCCTGACCGTGTATACCGCGGCGTTTATCGCCGAGATCGTGCGTTCAGGCATCAAGTCCGTCAGCCACGGCCAGACCGAAGCGGCGCGTTCCCTCGGGCTGCGCAACGGTCCGACCCTGCGCAAGGTGATCATCCCGCAAGCCCTGCGCGTGATCATTCCGCCGCTGACCAGCCAATACCTGAACCTGGCGAAAAACTCGTCACTGGCCGCCGGTATCGGTTACCCGGAAATGGTTTCGCTGTTTGCCGGCACGGTGCTCAACCAGACCGGCCAGGCCATCGAGGTTATTGCCATCACCATGAGCGTGTACCTGGCGATCAGCATCAGCATTTCCCTGCTGATGAACTGGTACAACAAGCGCATTGCGCTGATCGAGCGGTGAGGAAACCTGCATGAGTACGCATACTTTCAAACCTGATATGCCGCCACCGAACAAAGTGTTCGGGCCGATGGCATGGATGCGCGCCAACCTGTTTTCCAGCTGGCTCAACACCCTGCTGACATTGCTGGCGTTCTACCTGATCTACCTGGTCGTGCCGCCGATCCTGCACTGGGCGATCCTCGATGCAAACTGGGTCGGTACCACCCGCGCCGACTGCACCAAGGAGGGCGCCTGCTGGGTGTTTATCCAACAGCGCTTCGGGCAGTTCATGTACGGCTACTACCCCGGCGACCTGCGCTGGCGCGTCGACCTGACCGTGTGGCTGGCCATCGTGGGTGTGGCGCCGTTGTTCATCTCGCGCTTCACGCGCAAGGCGGTCTACGGCCTGAGCTTTTTGGTGGTGTACCCGATCGTTGCCTACTTCCTGCTGCACGGCGGGATCTTCGGCATGACCAACGTGGCCACCAGCCAGTGGGGCGGCTTGATGCTGACCCTGGTGATCGCCACCGTCGGCATTGCCGGGGCCTTGCCGCTGGGCATTGTGCTGGCGTTGGGTCGGCGTTCGAACATGCCGGCGATTCGTGTGGTCTGCGTGACCTTCATCGAGTTCTGGCGCGGCGTACCGTTGATCACGGTGTTGTTCATGTCGTCGGTAATGTTGCCGCTGTTCCTGCCGGAAGGCATGGGCATCGACAAATTGCTGCGGGCCTTGATCGGCGTGATCCTGTTCCAGTCGGCCTATGTAGCCGAAGTGGTGCGCGGTGGCTTGCAGGCGATTCCCAAGGGCCAATACGAGGCTGCGGCCGCGATGGGCCTGGGTTACTGGCGCAGCATGGGCCTGGTGATTTTGCCCCAGGCACTGAAGATGGTGATCCCGGGCATCGTCAACACGTTTATCGCGTTGTTCAAGGACACTAGCCTGGTGATCATCATCGGCCTGTTCGACCTGCTCAACAGCGTCAAGCAAGCCGCCGCCGACCCGAAATGGTTGGGCATGGCCACTGAAGGCTACGTGTTCGCCGCCCTGGTGTTCTGGATTTTCTGTTTTGGTATGTCCCGCTATTCCATTCATTTGGAACACAAGCTGGACACAGGCCACAAGCGTTAGGAGTTTTGTGATGAGTGAAGCGATCAAACAGCCTGTGAGCCCTGAAGGCATTATTCAGATGCAGGGCGTCAACAAGTGGTACGGCCAGTTCCACGTGTTGAAAGACATCAACCTGAACGTCAAGCAGGGCGAGCGTATCGTGCTGTGCGGCCCGTCGGGTTCCGGCAAGTCCACCACCATCCGCTGCCTCAACCGCCTGGAAGAGCACCAGCAGGGCCGCATCGTGGTCGATGGCGTGGAACTGACCAACGACCTCAAGCAGATCGAAGCGATCCGCCGCGAAGTCGGCATGGTGTTCCAGCACTTCAACCTGTTCCCGCACCTGACCATCCTGCAGAACTGCACGCTCGCCCCGATGTGGGTACGCAAGATGCCCAAGCGCAAGGCTGAAGAAATTGCCATGCACTACCTTGAGCGCGTGCGTATTCCGGAGCAGGCCCACAAGTTTCCGGGGCAGTTGTCCGGCGGCCAGCAACAGCGCGTGGCGATTGCCCGTGCGCTGTGCATGAAGCCGAAAATCATGCTGTTCGATGAGCCGACCTCGGCGCTCGATCCGGAAATGGTGAAAGAGGTACTGGACACCATGATCGGCCTGGCGGAAGACGGCATGACCATGCTCTGCGTGACCCACGAAATGGGCTTTGCGCGCACCGTGGCCAACCGCGTGATCTTCATGGACAAGGGCGAGATCGTTGAACAGGCGGCGCCGAATGACTTCTTCGACAACCCGCAGAATGATCGGACCAAGTTGTTCTTGAGCCAGATTTTGCATTGATCCATGGGTAATGCTTGAAACAATAAACCCGGCCTGGTGCCGGGTTTATTTTTGCCATCAATCAAGTTGTCGTCAGGGTCTCGTGCTCTTTATGTACGGTATGCACGGAATTGCGAAGATCTGCGCCTTCACTCAGGATTTTTGCTTCGACCAGCAAGTGGGGGTGACGCTCAAGCAAACGCATCAGGACTACCAGGGATTTGGGGGGCAATACCTCACCGCGCTCGTAACGAGATAAGGCGTTGTGGCCGCCACCCGATAGCAGTTGTACCGTTTCTTTTTGTGAAAGGTGCAGTTTGCGGCGTATGCGCTTCATCTCGGTGCCGACCATCTGCCTGAAACTGTGAACGATTTCATCGCAGTGGTCTGAATAGCGTTCCGCGTCTTCGGGGTCCAGGATCACCTCTCCACATGCCTGGCACTCCCATCCAGACAGATCGTCTATACGGCGATGCAAACCTTTGACTTCCGATGTTTCGCTACGTCCTGAGAAGTGATGCATTCCGTCATGCCTGCCGCAGCTGAAGCATTGCTCTGTTTTCATGGGTTTTTCTCCTTGAAGGAGATCACCGGAGGTTTACCATCCGTGCGGTAGGTCACCTTGATGTAGATCTCCAGATCATGTGAGTGAATGTGATACACATCTTGCCAAACTCGATGGTCGTCATGAGTGGTCATCGACTTGTACAGCATCGTGTTTTTCAACTCGAAAATGACCGCCTGCATTTGTTCGATGCTTAAATCAAGATCCTCGCCGCAACGGCGTGCGCTTTGAGTAAGTGCTTGCTTTCCAAGCCGCCTGACATCCGCCTTTATCACCGCCAAATCGTAATGAGGTGTGTACTTTTCCATAAGACACCTGAGTCCAATAATTACCCTCTGAGGGTAATTTTACCAATCGAAAATACTGCTCCTTTGCCTGCCCAAGAACCCTAGTGCGTTGCCTTTGTAGGCAACTCCGAATAGGCTGTAGGAAAATTCATCCTATGATTGGATGAAAGGACGAAACCCATGACAGACATCGCCCCCCTGATCAAACGCTCCCTCGTCGATCAAGCCCTCGAACAGTTGCGCCAGCGCATCACTCAAGGCGTGTGGGCCATCGGCGAACGCCTGCCCACCGAGCCCGAGTTGTCTGCCGAGTTGGGGATCAGCCGCAACACTGTGCGTGAAGCCATGCGCGTATTGGCGTTCTCCGGATTGATCGAGATCCGCCAGGGTGACGGCAGCTACCTGCGCTCCATGACCGACCCTCTGGGCGCCATGAAAGCCTTGTCCCACTGCACCCTGGCTCAGGCGCAGGAGACGCGGCAGATTCTTGAAGTCGAGGCAGTCGGCTTGGCCGCGTTGCGCCGCACCGATGAAGACCTGGTCGCTTTGCGCGCGGCCCTCAACGCCAGCGGCGACCATTACCACGGTGATCTTGAGCACTACATCAGCTGCGACCTGGTGTTCCACAAACGCCTGGTGGACGCGGCCCACAACCCGGCCTTGAGCGAGCTGTATCAGTACTTCTCGAGCATCGTCGGCGCGCAACTGCGCCAGACCCTGAACATCCAGCCGCGTCGGCAAGCGGTATTCGACCTGCACGGCGCCTTGCTCGATGCCGTGGAACAACAGGACCCGGAACGTGCCAAGGCGCTTTCCCGGCAGTTGATCAATGAACCTTGAATCCGAGATCCCCATGCCCCGTTCAGAAAACGCCCTTGAAGAACTGCTGATCGACGCCGAAGCCGATGACGATGAGGTCCAGCACAGCCCGCCGGTGGTAAGCCGTCCGTGGTTGTTGCTGTTGGGCCTGATCCTGGTGGCGCTGAACCTGCGCCCGGCGTTGTCGAGCATGGCGCCGCTGCTCGCTGAGGTCTCCCACAGCCTGGGTCTCTCGGCGGCCAAGGCCGGGTTGCTGACGACGCTGCCCGTCTTGTGCCTGGGCCTGTTCGCGCCACTGGCTCCGATCCTGGCCCGACGTTTTGGCGCCGAGCGGGTGGTGCTGGGCATTCTGCTGACCCTGGCCGGCGGCATCATCCTGCGCAGTTCATTCGGTGAGGCCGGGCTGTTCGCCGGCAGCCTGCTGGCGGGCGCGAGTATCGGCATCATCGGGGTGCTGTTGCCCGGTATCGTCAAGCGCGATTTCGCCAAACAGGCCGGCACCATGACCGGCGTGTACACCATGGCCCTGTGCCTGGGTGCAGCGCTGGCGGCGGGATCCACGGTGCCCCTGAGTCATTACTTCGGCGACAGCTGGAACATCGGCCTGGGGTTCTGGATTCTCCCGGCGTTGGTCGCGGCGTTGTTCTGGTTGCCACAGGTCGGCCAGAAACACGGCGCGCACCAGGTGGCCTATCGCGTGAAGGGCTTGTTGCGTGATCCGCTGGCCTGGCAGGTGACCCTGTACATGGGCCTGCAATCCTCCCTGGCGTACATTGTGTTTGGCTGGCTGCCGTCGATCCTGATCGGCCGTGGCCTGAGCGCCACCCAGGCGGGCCTGGTGCTTTCCGGTTCGGTGATTGTGCAACTGGCCAGTTCCCTGGCTGCGCCCTGGCTGGCCACCCGCGGCAAGGACCAGCGCCTGGCCATCGTGGTGGTGATGGTGCTGACCCTGGGCGGCCTGTTCGGTTGCCTGTATGCACCGTTGGACGGCTTGTGGGGCTGGGCGATTCTGCTGGGCCTGGGCCAGGGTGGCACTTTCAGCCTGGCGCTGACCTTGATCGTGCTGCGTTCACGGGACTCCCATGTAGCCGCCAACCTGTCGAGCATGGCCCAGGGCATCGGCTACACCCTGGCGTCCATGGGGCCGTTCGCGGTCGGGCTGGTGCATGACTGGACCGGTGGCTGGAACGCCACCGGCTGGATTTTCGCGGTGATCGGCCTGGGCGCGATCATCGCGGGGTTGGGCGCCGGGCGTGCGCGGTATGTCGCTGTGACCAGCGAAAAGGTCTAGAGGTACAGCACTTCCATGGTGCTGGAACCATCAATATGCACGTCGCTGCTGAGGTCGAGATTGTTCTTGGCAGCGATCACCGTATCGACCCTGACCAGGCTGCTCAGCGTCTGAAAGGCCGTCGGCCCGCTGGTGCTGCCGACGGTGTCGGTAAAGCCGAGAAAGCTGCGCGAACCGATGTCGATCGGGTTGCTGTTGGCGGTGCGCCAGGCGATCCCGCCGCTGGTGGACTCGGTGCCGTAAACCTCAGGCAGGCTGTCGATCACCGTCTGTTTGGGGTCGAAGGTCAGGGAGTACAGCCCGATCTTGTTGCCGCTCGGGTCCAGTCCCAGCCCGTAGTAGATTTCGCTGTTGACGTTGGCGGTGCCGTCGCGGTTGTCGCTCATGCGCAGGGCGTAGCGAGTCGCTGCCTCGCAGTTGATGGTCACGCTCAGGTAGCGCACCGGCAGGCGTTTGCCGCGATCAATGTTCAACTCCTGTTGGGAAATCTTGCCGTAGTCGATCAGCCCGTTGCCCGACAGCGCCGGTGTACAGGCACTGGGAGTGAGCAAGCCGGTGACGCCGAGTTCGACACTGGAGGCTGCCGTGGCACCGCTGCTGAGGGTCAGCAGGGCAAGTGTTGCGAGAGAAAGCTGGCGTAGGTGCATGACCATACTCCTTGATCAGAGGTAGATGATTTCAATCGTGCCCGAACCGTCGAGCAGTACTTCCGTACGCAGGTCCAGGCTGTTCATGGGGGACAGGACGGCGCGCACGCTGATCTGCCCACTCAGGTTCTGGATCGCGGTCGGGCCGGCATTGCTGCCGGGTAGAGCGGTAAAGCCGAGCAAACTGCTGCTGCCGATGGGAATGGGGTAGGCGCTGGAACTGCTCCAGGCCACGCCACCGGTGGTGGAGTCGGTGCGATATACCTGGGGCAGGGCATCGGCGCGCAGGTCGAAAGGGTCGAAGTAGAGAAAGTAGCGGCCGATCTTATTGCGGCTGTCATCGACGCCCAGGCCGTAGGCGGTTTCATCGGTGCCGCCGGTGGCCGAGCCTCTACGGTTGTCGTGCATGCGCAAGGCAAAGTGAGTCGGACCGTCGCAGCCGATACTCAGCAGCAGGCTGCGGGAAGCCAGGCCGGTTTCCTTCTCGGCGTTCAGGCTCTTGGCCCACATACGGCCAAAGTCGATGATGCCGCCGTTGGACAGCGTGGTTTCGCAGGCCGCCGGGGCGAAACCGGCTTGCAGCGACAGCTCCCGGGCGCGGCCGGTGGCGACGGCGTCGATCAACCCGGTGGCTTCCCAGGTTACCGCGTCACGCACTTGTGTGGCGTCGGCCTGTGCCCAGGCATTGACCTGCAGTTGTGCCGAGAAGCTGCTGCCGGTGGTCGGCGCGCCGTCGCGCAACGGTACGATGGCCTGGTCGGGCCGCCAGTCGAGTGTCCTGCCCCTGGCACTGGGCGCCTGGCCTTGCCCGCTGGTCAACCCCAGTTCAACAGCCTGGCCGTCGAGTACCGCATCGCTGATGTGCACGCGGTAACTGCCACGCTCGGTAAAGCGGTAGCGCTCGGCGGTCGCGGCCAGGGCCCGGTAGAACACGTGCATATCGGTGGGCGTCGGGCAGTTCAGGTTGAGGCTCAGGCGGCGTTCTCCCAGCAGGATTTCTGCGCCGGGGTTGCGCTGCACGGCGCGGTTCATCACGCCGAAATCCAGGCGCGACTGGCTTAGGGTCAGTTGGCATTCGTCGGCGTGCGCCCGGCCCTGGACGATGGCGCCCAGGGCCAATCCCAGCAGTAACAATCGCTTCATCACAGTCTTCCTCATGGCATTACACAGCGGGCCGGGGCGGTTTCGAAATACACCTGCGGGTCGGCTTTTTCCGCGAGTTCAACCTGCAGTTCACAGCGGCTCATGCCCGGTGCCTTGACCCACAGGGGGCGTGGGTCCAGCACGTTCGGCAGGAACACCTGGCTGCCTTCCTGCACCAGGGTCACGAACTCGCCATCGGCGGTACTCACCGTGGCGCCACGGGGCAGCGGCGTGCCGTGGTCGGTGGTCACTGTGAGCAAGGCACGACGGGTCAGGGCCACGCCGAATTCCACGCGATCCACCGCGCCGCGCCCGGCGCTGATGACGGCCAGGCCGTTGCTGATATCGGCATTGCGCGGCAGCGACTGGGTTTGCACTTCCACGGGGCTGCGCCCGTAGGCGGACACCTGCGGTACCACGGCCTGGCCCTGGAAGTCAGTCCATACCGGGCCGCTGGGCGTGGTGAGCTTGACCCCGGCCATATCGCCGACAGACACCAGCGCAAAGGTGTCGCGCACCGGATAAGGCGAGAAGGTCACGCCACCGCTGTGGGCCACCACCGCACCGCGCACACCGCCCTGGTAGCTGGAGCGCTCGGCGTCAGAGCGGCTGTAGTTCATGTCCAGTTGTGCATAGCGCGGCAGATAGGACACGCCGAGGGTGGATTCCACTTGTTGGTCGCGGCTGTCGTGCTCGGCACTGACCCGGTAACTGAGTTGATCGTTGACCTGCTCGTTCACCCCCAGGCCGATGCGATGCTCGCCACCGGAGTTGCGCATCCAGGAGCGCCCACGCCGGTTCTCACCCAGTGGCACGCTCAGGTTCAGGTACACCGCGTTCTCGTTATTCTGCCGGCCGCTGACCTGCCACTCGGCACTGGCCGACAGCGACACGCCGCGCAGGCTGGTGCCCCATGAGGCCAGGGCACGGCTGCTGTTTTCGCCGTTGAACGTGGTGGTGCGCGACAGGCCGGCATTGAAGGCACCCAGCCATGGATGGGCCCAGCCCAGGGCCAGGCTCTGCTGGTCGCGATAGCGGGTGAGGCGACCTTCGTCGTCCCGTGAGTCGTAGTAGGCGGCGTCTTCCAGCTCCCGGTAGCCCATGGTGCGGTGGGAGGCGCCGGCGGTGATCGACCATTGCCGGCCCAGGCGCTGGGACAGGCTCAGGTCGGTCTGTACGCCGCGTTCACCCAGGCGTTGGGCATCGGCAATCTGGGTCGACAGTTGTACCTGGCCGTCTGGCCACGGCAACAGGCCGAGGCTGGCACCCGTGGCACGGTAGTCTTCGGCGGCAAGTGCGCCGGCCCCCAGGCTCAGGCGCGGGTTCAACGCACCGCTCCAGCCGCCGCTGATCACCCATGGATCGTCGCCGCGCGTATCGCCGATATTGCGCACCCGGCCCGCTCCCAGCGAGTAACCCGGCGCTGGCAGGCCGATGCCGAGCATCGCCGCCGGCACGGTGAAGCGCCGCTCTTCGCCACTGCTTTCCTTGACCGTCACTTCAACGTCGGAGCGTGTGTTCAGGCGCCGTACGTCGGTGAGGGAGAACGGCCCGGCCGGCACCACGGTGGAGTGAATCAGCGCGCCGTTCTGGCGTACCTCGACCTGGGCCGGGCTGTTGGCGATGCCGCTGATGGTCGAGCCCTGTTCCTGGTCCTGCAGGGCCTGTTCGGTAAACAGCTGCATGCCGGTGATCTGCGCGGATGACAGCACCGGGTTGTAGAGGTTGATCTGCCCGGCCTGCAACACCGCCTGCTGCTCGGCGAAGGTGCGCTGGGCATAGGCTTCCAGGTGGGTACTGCGGGACCGGGAGTCTTGCCAGGTCTGTACTTGGCGGCTGCGCACGATCCAGTCGCCCGCGTTGAAGCCCAGCTCGGTATTGGCCGAGCCGAAGCGGCTGGCGTCGTCGCCATAGCGGTTGTACAAACCGGTGAGGTCGTAGTTGAGCAAGCCGGCGAACCCTCCGGTTTCATAACCGGACAGCTCCCGTTGGCGCGGGCGCAGGGCATCGGTGGGCACCATCAGGCTCACGCTGAGGCTGGCGGGGTCCTGTTCCACCACGGTTTGCGGGTATTCGCCAAGGAAGTCATGGCAGGTGCTGTCGCCCAGCGGCGCCGGTGTCACCAGGTCGGCGGCGTCCAGCAGCGGGCGGTCAAAGCACAGCGCGCCCTGGCTGTCGAACTGCACATCGAGGCGGCCACGGCGCTGGCCGTTCACCGTCAGGCTGACGGCATGGCGGCCGCTGCTGTAGCGCGGTGCGTCGAGCAGCAGGTAGGCCAGTTCCGGGTCGATACCGCGCTGGTGCAGGGTTTGCGCGTCGAAGGCATCGGCCCAGGCATCGGCCGACAGCAACGCCATGGTCAGTGGCAGCGCGGCCCGCATCCGGGCGGGGCGTAAAGGACAGTCGGGCACGGCTTCGCCAGCCGGGTCAGTGGTTACTGTGTTCACGTAAAGGCACTCAGGTTATGGAAGCCTGCAACGGTTGGCGGGCTTCCCGGTGACAGTCACAGGGCTGTCACTTCGTTATTCAGCGTTTGCGGCGGTTATCGGTGCTTCATAGGCGGCGACGGCAAAGCCGTACACGGTGGCCGGTTGCAGGCGTACGGCCGTGGCGGTGTGGGGCGTGCTGAGCCGCAGGGTTTCGCCGGGCAACACATAAGTGCGCGGCAGCACCAGGCTCTGCTTGCCGGGCAGCAGTTGCAGCTCCTGGGCCAGGCGCACCACGTAAGGCGTGGGGTTGGCGACGTTCAGGTGACCGGCGTTCAACGACCAGGTCAGCCCGGTCCAGGGTGTGCGGTTCGGCGTCAGGCCCTTGGGATGAATGATCACCGGCAGGTTCTGGCGCACGGTCACGCCCACCCGCGCATGGCCAGCCTGGGCGGCGTCACGGTCCTTGGGCATGCCTTCGAAGATCACCCGCTTCAGGCGTTGGGTTTTCAGGGGCGTGGGGTTGCGCAGGATAAAGCGCACCAGCTGGCTTTTGTCGGCCTCGACCCGGGACAGGGGCGGGGTGACGAACAGCAGCGATTCGGTGTCTTCCGGAATGTCTTCCAGGGTGACGTGCAGCAGGGCCAGTTTGCCGTCGGTGTTGGTCACCGACACCGAAGCTTCGCCGTCGGCCTCGTTGACGATCACCACCGAGGTGTCGGGCACCATGCCGTCGGCAAACGCCTGGGTGCTCAGCAGCCAGCCCAGGGCCAGCAAGGTTGGATAGGTCTTCATGACGCAGTTCCTAAAATGATCACAGGGCTTAGAGGTAACGCAAATCCAGGACCAGTGAGCCATCGAGGGGAACGTCTTGCCTGAGGGTCAGACGGTTCGCCGGGTGGATGGTGGTCTGTGCGCGGATCCGGGTAGTCAGGGTGACGATGGGTTCCGGAAACGGTCGGCCGGGACGGGCAAAGCCCATCAGGGTCTTGGGGTGGATGGCTGGTTGGGGGAACCAGAGGCCGGCTCCGGGGTTTGACACCAGTGACTGCATGGCCTGACCGTCCCCCAGCGCGGCTTCGAACGCCAGGCCGACGGTGCCCAGGTGTTCCGTGGGGGCGTTGGGGTTTTTCCCCAGGCCGTAGGCGGTGTCCGGTGCGGCAGACGAATCTTCGCGGCTGTCCATGCCGATGAGGGCAAACAACAAGGGGCCGCTGCAGTGGATCTCCACGTCCAGCCATTGGCTGGGCAACGGGGTGGGCGCCTCCTGATTGAGGGTATGTGCAGGGATGCTGCCGTGGTCGATGACGCCGCTGCCGGAGAGCGCGATGGTGCAGGAACTGGGGGTGACCAGGCCCGAGAGGGTCATTTCGGTGGCGGTGCTGGCAAACACGCTAGAGCCGGTGTTGAGCAATAACAGCGCCGCGTACAGGCGTAGGGTTCTGTTCATCATTCGGTCTTCAATGTGTTCGGTGCAAGTAAGGCGCCTCGCCGCGAACGGCGAGGCCGCGGGTTTACAGGTACTTCACTTCGAACGTGGCGGAGCCGTCGATGGGGTGTTCATCGCTCAGGTCCAGGCTGTCGGCCCGGGCGATATGACCGTAGACGAGCAAGTCGGTGGTTACTTGCTCGATCGCAATGGGCAGCCAGGTGCCGCTTGATCGGTCACCGAAGCCGGCCAGTGAGGTGGGCAGCAGCGCGGTATCGTCCAGGTCATGCCAAGTGGTGCCGTTATCCGATGACTCCAGGACGTTGGTGTTAACGCTATCGGCGACCGCGTTTTGCAGGGTCAGGTAATAACCGCCCAGCTTCTGCGTGCCGTTGATCAGGCCCAGGCCATACCCGTTTAACGTGCTGCTGGAGCCTGCGCGGTTGTCTGTGCCCTTGATCGCAAACAGGGTGCTGCCCTCGCAGGTGATGGTCAGTTGCAGTGTGGCTGTTGGCAACTGCGTCAGGGTCGTCAGGTTCAGGTCCTTGGCGGAAATCTTGCCGTAGTCGATCACGCCGGTACCGGACAGGCTGGGCGTGCAGGCGTTGGGGGTAATCACCCCTTTGACGGTCAGGTCGACGGTTGACGCCGCCAGGGCAGAGGCGCTGGTGCTGATCAGCAGCGCGGTGGCCAGGGCATTGAGCGTAGGTTTCATGGGGCACACCTTTCCTTTCGAGTGGGGCCGGTTGAATAAAGGGTTACAGGTACTTCAGTTGTACGGTGGCATGGCCGTCCAGCGGCACTTCGTCGAGCACGGTCAGGCGGTCGGTGCCGTCGACCATGGTGTACACCCGCAGGTCGGCGTTGAAGCGCATCACGGCGATCGGCGTCACGCTGTTACCGGCCGCGGCGATGGCCGTAATCAAGCTATGGCCGAGGAACACCGACGGGCTCCAGGTGGCCCCGCCATCGGACGAGGTAATGGTTTTGGCGGCGAGGCCATCGGCCACTGCGTTGTAAAGGCCGAAGCCGGCGCTGCCGAGCTTTTCTTCGTTGGCCGTCGTGCCCAGGCCGTGCCAGTTCTGGTTGATCGCCGCAGTACCTGAACGGTTATCGATGGTGCTCAGCGCAATGAACATCGGCGCGTCACACAGGATTTCCAGCTGCATGGTTTGCCAAGGCAGTGAAGTGGGGCGATCCGCACTGAGTTCCTTGGCTGCCATCTTTCCGTAATCCACGACACCTCCGCTGGAGAGCATGGGTTCACAGGCATTGGGCGTGATGGTGCCCGTGACGGCGAAGTCGGTACTGCTGGCGGCCAGCACGGAGGGGGCCAGCAGCAAAGTGGCGAGAAAGACAGCGGATGAGGAATTCATGGGCGAGCGGCACCTTTGGTTGCAGAGTCGATGACGTAAGGGTTTAGAGGTACATCACTTCGATGGTGGCCGAGCCGTCGATATTGACTTCGTTGCTCAGGTCCAGGCTGTCGGCGCGGTTGATGTAGCCGCTGTAGGCCACGGGAGTGACCAGTTGTTGGGTGGCACGCGGGGTGCTGGGGTCCGCCAGAGTGGCGACCGAGAGATAGGTGCCGGTTTCAAAGCTGTTCCAACGCTCCCAAGTGACGCCATTGTCGAAGGACCCGATGGCTTGCACGGTCTCGCCGTCAGCCTGGGGTGGGTTAGCGAAGGTACCGAGGGTCAAGCGATAGGAGCCCAGCTTTTGCGTGCCGTTGATAAAACCCAGCCCAAAAGCGGTGCCGGTTCCAGAGCCCATGCGGTTATCGGTGGTCTTGAGGGCGAAGATGACCGGCGCATCGCAGGTCACGGTCATTTGCAAATTGAAATGTGGCAACGGTGTGATCTGGGTGGCATTCAAGTCCTTGGCCGACATTTTGCCGTGGTCGATGACGCCGCCGTCGGACAGGCTTGGAGTGCAGGCGTTCGGGGTGATGATGCCCTTGACCGTCAGGTCCACGGTGCTGGCGGCGAAGGCGGGGGCGGTGCCAGTGATCAGCAGGGCGCTGGCGACGGCGATCAGGTGCTTGTTCATGGTCTGTTGTCTCGGTGTTGGGTCAACTGACGGGTGCGCGTCACCGCAGCGCAGAAAGAGGCGCGGTTGGGCGTCGGGTCAGTTCGGATAGTTGGCCGCCAGGTGAGTTGGCGGATTGCCCTCTTGGGGTGGGGCGCAATTTAGCGCCGGGGGAGAGGTGGGGAAATACAAGAATTACGACAATCCGCTATCCCTCTAGCTCGCCTGCGTCAAGTCGGAATAGGTGGGCGGAGCTGTAGGAAAAACTGTCTTTTCGTAGTTCTTGTATCGCAAGAGTGGTATTCATGTGGATAGCTTGATTCGGTAATGGGTGCCAGGCGGATGGGTTAAGGATCACCGTCAAGCGCACCCTCACTAGACGATATGCCAGGGCCGTCTGATGGCCCTGGCAGGTCGGCGCCGATATCGAGGTGGCCATGATGCCAAGCGTGTTTGCTGACGACGCCCCCAGGCAGCAAACGGTGCCATGGCGCAGTCCTCCTGTTCACTGGAAGCACCTGAGCGTGCTGATCGTCGAGGACCATCAGGCCTATCGCGCCTTGATGGGCTGGTTCCTGCAAAAATTCGAAGTCGATCACGAACTGGTGTGCAACGGGCAGGCCGCGTTGACCGCCATCGCCCTGCGGCATTTCGACCTGGTGATCAGCGATTGCCGCATGCCGGTGCTGGATGGCTATAGCATGGCTCGTGAGATCAGGCGGCGAGAGGCCGTACACAGCCGCCCGCGTGTGCCGATCATTGCCTTGACCGCCAAACTCTCTGCGGACGATGCGCGCCGCTGCCTTGAGGCCGGCATGGATGCCTGGCTGCTCAAGCCGCTGACCCTGGAACAATTGCGCGGGGTGCTGGAGCAGTGGCTGCCACAGCCGCCGGGCGCCAGTACGAACCCGCCTGCCACAGCCTGCGCCGGGGCGCACTGGCCGACTCGTGCCGAACTGATCAGGACATTTGGTGATGAACAGGTGGTGAACCAGATGTTGCGCACCCTGGTGCGCGAGGCCGAGGCTGATTACGCAGGCCTGGTACAGGCTTGCCGTATCGTCGACCCGCATGCATTGGTCGACTGCCTGCATCGCCTGGCGGGAAGCCTGGCGTTTTTTGGCGAGACGGAGCTGGATCGCTGTGCGGGGGAGTTGATCGAACAGGTGCGCAAGCACGGGATCCGGTGCAACAGGCGGGCATTGCAGCGGTTCGACCAGGACCTGCTGGTGTATCTGCGCTATTTGACAGATTTATGACATTTTCAGCGATTCTGTAGGGGGTATTACCTCTGTCTGTGGGCTTAGTTTGTAGGTGGTTTCCTTTTTTGTTGTAGGTAAAAAATCACCCGCTTAAGAACACGGGACGCCATTGAAAACCGCTCCCAGGTGGGCGGTTGTTGCCCGGGACGGACAGGGTTATTTTGCGCAAATCAATTTGCCATCACTCATGGATTTCTATGCTTCGCGTAATTATTGCTGACGATCATCCCATTGTTCGGATCGGGCAGAAGGTGGTGATCGAGGCCAACGGCAAGTGCAAGGTGGTCGGTGAGGCCAACGGCCCGGATGAGTTGCTGCGGGTACTGGGCAGCACCCCTTGCGATGTGCTGGTGACGGACTTCGCCATGCCGGGCGGGCAGCAGGCTGACGGCTATGTGTTGTTGGGCTTGTTGCAACGCCAATACCCCGGGGTGCCGGTGATCCTGGTGACGATGTTCGCCAATATCGCCACCCTGCGTGCCTCGTTTGCCGAGGGCGCCCGAGGCATTGTCGCCAAGAGTGCATCGGCCAAGGAGTTGCCCACGGCGATCAAGGAAGTCTGCGAGGGCAAGACCTTCGTCAGCGAGTCCCTGCGAACCCAGTTGGTGCAGGCGGGCACGGGCGATCAATCACAACCGCCGCAACTGTCGGGCAAGGAACGCGAAGTGGTGCGCATGCTGGCCAGCGGCATGACCGTCAGCCAGATTGCCGCGCGGGTCAACCGCAGCATCTCCACCATCAGCAAACAGAAAAGTACCGCGATGAACCGGCTGTGTATCTCCACCGATGTGGATTTGTTCCACTATGCTCGCAGCAGCGGAATGGTGCCCTGAAGGGACGGGATGAGGTATTCCTGGCGTTGATGCCAGTAGTGTTCCCCGGCCTTGGGGATTATCGTACCGGCCATCCCAACTTCTTTTGCGGAACCTGCCCATGAGCGACGCCCATAACGCCTTGATCACCGAGTTCTACAGTGCATTCCAGCGCCTGGATGCCGAAGCCATGAGCGCCTGCTACAGCGACGACGTGGTGTTCAGCGACCCGGCATTCGGTGAACTGCGTGGCCGTGATGCCGGCGACATGTGGCGCATGCTGACCACCCGGGCCAAGGACTTTTCCCTGACCTTCGACAGTGTGCGCAGCGATGAAATCACCGGCAGCGCCCACTGGGTGGCGACCTACCTGTTCAGTGCGACGGGCAACACCGTAGTCAACGATATCCGGGCGCGCTTTGTGTTTCGTGACGGCAAGATCTGCGAGCACCACGACCACTTCGACCTGTGGCGCTGGTCGCGGCAGGCGTTGGGCACCAAAGGCCTGTTGCTGGGCTGGACGCCGCTGGTGAAAAACGCCGTGCGGGCCCAGGCGCTGAAAGGGTTGAAGGCGTTCCAGGCCAGTCGTTGATAAGATTGGCGTTCCTTTGGTTTGCCGAATTGATCCGTGACGACTCCTTCTGAAGCCAAACCGTGGTTTGTCTACCTGGTGCGCGCCGCCAATGGCTCGCTCTATTGCGGTATCAGCAATGACCCGGTGCGCCGCTTTGCCATGCACCAGAGTGGCAAGGGCGCACGGTTTTTCCTCTCAAGCCCCGCCGTGGCGCTGGTGTACACCGAGGCATGCATCAGCAAGGCCGAGGCGCTGCGCCAGGAACGGCTGATCAAGAAACTCAAGAAAAGCGCCAAGGAGTGCCTGGCGGCGATCGGCCCATCAGTTTGACTGATAGGTTCCCATGCGCGCCTTTGCCGGGTTTGCAGGCTAAGCTGGACGCTCACTCATTGAGCGGAGCCTGGCATGACTGAGTTGATCCTGCACCACTACCCGCAATCCCCGTTTGCCGAAAAAGCCCGCCTGTTGCTGGGCTTCAAGGGCTTGTCCTGGCGTTCGGTGCACATCTCGCCGGTGATGCCCAAGCCTGACTTGACGGCCCTCACCGGTGGTTATCGCAAGACCCCGGTGTTGCAGGTGGGCGCCGATATCTACTGCGACACCGCACTGATCGCCCGCCGCCTGGAGCAGGAAAAGTCCGTGCCGGCGCTGTTTCCCCAAGGCCTGGAACTGGTCAGCCAAAGCTTCGCCGCCTGGGCTGATTCGACGGTGTTCTCCCATGCCGTGAGCCTGGTGTTCCAGCCGGAATCCCTGGCGGTCAAGTTCGCCAAAGTGCCGCCGGAAATGCTCCAGGTGCTGGTGGCCGACCGCAGCAAATTGTTCAGTGGCGGCACGGCCACCCGTGTGCAACTGGATCAGGCCAAGCATCAATGGCCGGTGATCATCGGTCGTATCAATCAGCAGTTGCAGCACCAGCAGGGCGACTTCCTGTTCGGCGAGCCGTCGATTGCCGACTTCGCCCTGGCGCACCCGTTGTGGTTCCTCATGGGATCGTCGGTCACCTCGCCGCTGGTGGAAACCTATCCTGCGGTGGCCGCCTGGCTCGCCCGGGTGTTGGGTTTCGGGCATGGCACGTCGAGCCAGATGAGTGCCGAGCAAGCCCTGGAAGTCGCGCGCAATGCCACGCCGGCCAACCTGCCGGAAGAAATCTTCGAAGACCCGAACGGCTTCAAGCCCGGCCAGCAAGTGACCATCAGCGCCACCGACTACGGCACCGATCCGGTGACCGGGGAGTTGCTGTTTGCCGGCCGCGAAAAGCTGATTCTGCGGCGCACCGATGAGCGCGCCGGCACCGTGCATGTGCACGTTCCGCGCTTCGGATTTCGGATCCAACCGGCGTGACTGAAATTATTTTCAAATCGGTGTGAGGTAAAGCTGTCGGCCATCCGTGTAGTGCTTGAAACTGCGATTAATTCGCATTAACAGCGTTTTTACACACGGGTTCTCAAGCATGAAGTCCAGGGCAACGTCGGCGGGTTCGGTTAAACATTGGCTGGGAGCCTCGGTATTGGCAGTTTCGGGGCTGGCGCTGTTGCCCCTGGGCGTGGCGCAGGCGGCCGAGGCGCAGCAGCAGAGCACGCTGTTCAACTTTGCCCTGGCCGCCAAGCCGCTGCCCCAGGCCTTGAGCGACTTCACCCGGGTGACCGGCATCAGCGTGGTCTACACCGACGAAGCGCCGTACGCCATCAAGGCCCCGGCCATCACCGGGCAGATGAGTGCGGCCCAGGCCATGCAACGCCTGCTGGGTAATTCCGGCTTCACCTTCCGCCAGATCGACGCCCGCACCCTGGCCCTGGAACCGCTGCCCACCGACGGCGCGCTGAACCTCGGCGCCACCACCATCAACGGTGCCGCCCTGGCCTCGGATACCACCAGCTATCAACCGCCGCCTACCAGTTCGGTGATGCGTTCCCACGGCCTGCTGCTGGAAACCCCACAGACTGTCAACGTTGTACCGGCCCAGGTGATGCGCGATCAACAGCCGCGCAACCTCGACGATGCCCTAACCAACATCAGTGGCATCACCCAGGCCAACACCTTGGGCAGCACCCAGGACGCGGTGATGCTGCGCGGCTTTGGTGACAACCGAAACGGTTCGATCATGCAGGACGGCATGCCGCTGGTGCAGGGCCGCGCGCTGAATTCCACCGCCGAGCGCGTCGAAGTGCTCAAGGGCCCGTCGTCGTTGCTGTATGGCATCCAGGATCCGGGCGGCGTGGTCAATATCGTCAGCAAGAAACCCGAGCTGATCCAATCCACCTCGCTGACCGTGCGCGGCTCGACCTTTGGCGACGGCAAGAACGGCAGCGGCGGCAACCTCGACACCACAGGGCCCATCGGTGACAGCGGGTTGGCGTACCGCTTGATCGTCGATCACGAAGACGAAGATTACTGGCGCAACTACGGCACCCACCGCGAGAGCCTGATCGCACCGTCGCTGGGCTGGTACGGCGACAACACCAAGCTGTTGTTTGCCTATGAGCACCGGGAGTTTCTCTCGCCGTTCGACCGGGGCACCGCCATCGACCCCAAGGCCAACCACCCGCTCAACATCCCGTCGACTCGCCGCCTGGACGAGCCCTTCAACAACATGGAAGGCCGTTCCGACCTGTACCGCTTCGAGGCCGACCACGATTTGAATGACGACTGGAAAGCCCACTTCGGCTACAGCTGGAACCGCGAGACCTACGACGCCAGCCAGGTGCGTGTGGTCAAGGTCAACGCCAATGGCACCCTGACCCGCAGCATGGACGGCACCCAGGGCGCACTGACCACCGACCGCTTCGCCACCGCCAGCCTTGAAGGCAAGGTTAACGTCGCGGGCATGCAGCACGACCTGACCTTCGGCCTGGATGACGAGTACCGCAAGATCTACCGGGCCGACCTGATCCGCCAGGCGCCCCGTGGCACGTTCAACTACAACGATCCGGTCTATGGCAATGAAGTGGCGGGCACCACCGTCAGCGCGCCGGACAGCAACCAGACGGACCTGTTGCGCAGCGACTCGCTGTTCCTGCAGGATGCGATCCACCTCACCGACCAGTGGATCCTGGTAGGCGGCGCGCGTTATCAGATGTACGACCAATACGCCGGCAAGGGTGTCCCGTTCACTGCCAACACCGACGGCAATGGCCAGAAGTGGGTGCCACGCGCGGGCCTGGTGTACCGCTACACCGACGAGCTGTCGTTCTATGGCAGCTACACAGAGTCGTTCAAGCCCAATTCCACCATCGCACCGCTGGCGAACAAAAGTGTGCTGGATGGCAGCCTTGAGCCGGAGCAGTCGAAGTCCTGGGAGTTGGGGACCAAGCTCGATATACCGGGGCGCATCACCGCCAGCGCCGCCCTGTTCAACATCGAAAAACGCAACGTGCTGGTGCAGGTCGGCGATGGCCTGACCTCGGTCTACAGCGTCGCCGGCAAAGTGCGCTCCCGAGGCCTGGAACTGGATGCCAGCGGCCAACTGACGGATAAGTGGAGCGTGATCGGCAGCTATGCCTACACCGATGCCGAAGTCACCGAAGACCCCGAATACAAAGGTAATCGCCTGCAAAACGTGGCGAAGAACACTGGCTCGCTGTCGGCGGTGTATGACTTCGGCAGCATTCTCGGTGGCGACCAACTTCGGGTCGGCGCCGGGGCACGTTATGTCGGCGAGCGAGCAGGGGACGCGGCCAACAGCTTCGACCTGCCGGGCTACACCGTGGCCGATGCGTTCGCCACCTATGACACTAAAATCGAGGGGCAGAAGGTCAAGTTCCAGCTCAACGTGAAGAACCTGTTTGACCGCACCTATTACACCTCGGCCGTGAACACCCAGTTCGTGTCCATCGGCGATGCGCGGCAGGTGTCGGTGTCCAGCACCCTGACGTTCTAAATTCGGCTACACCCTATGGCGCGGTAGCCGGCTGCCTCGCCATACGGTTGTCGAGCTGCTAGCGTGGCCGCCATTAATGACTTTGCGGGAACACGATAGC
Source organism: Pseudomonas sp. I8001 (assembly GCF_013385345.1). NCBI lineage: Bacteria > Pseudomonadati > Pseudomonadota > Gammaproteobacteria > Pseudomonadales > Pseudomonadaceae > Pseudomonas > Pseudomonas sp. I8001. The sequence goes on along the minus strand of NZ_JACAQC010000003.1, from coordinate 78,147 downwards.
GATGCAGTTGGGACGATGGATACACACCGGCGGGCTGCTGCTGGGCTTGAGCTTGTTGCTGGGCGGTTGCGCCACGGCGCCGAAAATTTCCACCAGCGCCAGCCTCGACCAGTTGCTGGCCGACCCGGCACTGCACGGCGCCAGCGTGTCGCTGATGGTGCGCGATGCCCGCAGCGGCAACACGCTCTACCAGCACAACCCGCGTACGCGGCTGAGCCCGGCTTCGAGCCTCAAGCTGTTGACCACTGCGGCGGCGATGGATGTGCTGGGGCCGCAGTATCGGTTTTCCACGCAACTGTTGAGCGACGGCATCCGCCAGGGCGCGGTGCTTGACGGCAACCTCTACCTGCGCGGCCTGGGCGACCCGACGATCCAGTGGGCGGACTACCAGGCGCTGGCGGCCAACCTGGCGCAGCAGGGCATCCGGCAGGTGCGGGGCGACGTGGTGTTCGACGACACGTTCTTCGACGCCGAGCGCCTGGGCACCGACTGGTCCCAGGACGATGAAAGCACCTACTACGGCGCGCAGATTTCGGCGCTGACGGTGTCGCCCAATGACGACTTTGATGCGGGCTCCCTGCTGGTCACGGCCAGGGCGCCGGTCGTGGCAGGGCGCCCGGTGACGGTGGAGATCAGCCCGGCTACCGATTACGTGCAGCTCAGCAACCGTGCGGTCAGCGGCACAGGCAACAGCTATGGAATCAATCGCCAGCACGGCACCAACCTGTTGCGCCTCAGTGGCGCGCTGGCGCCGGGCAGGCAGAGCCCGCAACTGGTCAGTGTGTGGGAGCCGACGCAACTGGTGGCCAACCTGTTTGAACAGGCCTTGGCGCAGCAGGGGATTGTCGTGCAGGGGCGTCGGATGATCGGGGGTGTGACGCCGACCACGGCGACGGTGCTCGCGCTGCATGAGTCGGCGCCGTTGCAGGAACTGATCACGCCGTTGCTCAAGCTTTCCAATAACAACATGTCTGAAGCCTTGCTCAAGAGCATGGGGCGCAAGACCGTGAATGCCGGTACGGCGCCTGCCGGTGTGGCGGCGGTGGCCGGGTTCCTGAAGCGTCAGGGGATTGATACGGCGACGTTGAACCAGGTGGACGGTTCGGGGTTGTCCCGGCGTAACCTGGTGTCGTCGCAGAACCTCACGGATGTGCTGCTGGCCGCCAGCAAACAGCCCTGGTTCAGCGCCTGGTACAACGCGTTGCCGGTTGCCGGTAATCCGCAGCGCCTGGTGGGCGGCAGCCTGCGTTACCGCCTGCGGGGCAGCGCTGCGGAAAACAACCTGCACGGCAAGACCGGCTCCATGAGCGGCGTGTCGTCGTTGACCGGGTATGTCACCGATGCCAATGGGCGCAAGCTGGTGTTTTCGATGGTGACCAACAATTACGTGGTCGCAGGCGCGCGGGTCAAGGCGCTGGAAAACCGCCTGGCCACGGCACTGGCCAACAGCACGGACTATTGAGCACCGAAGATCAAAGGTGGGAGCGGGCTTGCTCGCGAATGCGCTGGTTCAGTCAGTACATGTGTTGACTGTCACACCGCTTTCGCGAGCAAGCCCGCTCCCACATTGGCCCTGTGCTGTCAGGCAGATTGCATTTCAAGGCAGGAACGCCTGCCGGTATTCACCAGGGGTGGCGCCCATCGCCTGGCGGAACCGGTTGGTAAAGTGGCTGGCACTGGAAAACCCGCACGCCAGGGCAATCTCGCCCAGCGGCAACGACCCACCCCGCAACAACCCCCGGGCGCGGGCCAGGCGCCGCGCCAGCAGATATTGATGGGGCGGCAGTCCAAAACTCTCGCGAAACATCCGCGCAAAGTGGTACTCCGACAACGCACACAAGCCTGCCAACTGCCCCAGGCTGATCGGCTCCGCCAGTTGCTGGTCGATGTGCTCCACCAGTTGCCGGCGCTGGTGGGCGGCCAGCCCGCCTTTCAAACGCAAACCCTCGCGCATCCCCACCTGGCTGAGCAAGGTATGGCTGAGCATCTCATGGGCCAGGCTGCTGGTCAGCAGGCGTTCGCCGGGCTCTTTCCAGTTCAGGCCGATCAACTGGTGAAAACGCCGGGCCTGCCGCGCATCGTCGAGGAAGGTGCTCTCGCGCAGTTGCAACTCGCGGGGTTCGCGGTCCAGCAAGGTGACGCAGCCCAGGGCGAATTGCTCGGGGCTGAAATACACGTGGGCCAGGCGGATTTCGCCGTTGATCACCCAGGCCGACTGATGCTCGGCCGGCAGGATGCACAGCTTGTCCGGGCCGCCCTTGGTGCCGGGCTGGTCGCGGCGAAAGGTGCCGGTGCCGCCGCCGATGTAGCAGGACAAGGTGTGGTGGTCGGGGGCTTCGTAATCCTGGGCGTCGTGATGGTTGCTCCACAAGGCTGCAGACAAGCCGTCACCGAGCTCGGCGCACAGCTCGAGGCGAGCGTTGGGCGAGCGGTTGAGGGATTGAAAGACTTGCAGGGTTTCCAGTGGCGGCATATTCGTACTCTCTGACGGCTTGCATCCTACTCCCAGTGGCGGCGGCTGTGATCCCGGCAGCCGACAAAAGCGCAAGAATGTGCAAGAGACCTGGTGCCGCCAGGGGCGAAACTGTGGCTCAACCCTCGGAGCCCGCCATGAACCTTTTCCTGTATTTACTCACCGTATTGATCTGGGGCACCACCTGGATTGCCCTCAAGTGGCAACTGGGCGTGGTGGCGATTCCGGTGTCCATCGTCTATCGCTTTGGCCTCGCGGCGCTGGTGCTGTTCGTGATGCTGCTGCTCAGCCGCAAGCTGCAGGTGATGAACCGGCGCGGGCATCTGATCTGCCTGGCCCAGGGCCTGTGCCTGTTTTGCGTCAACTTCATGTGCTTCCTGACCGCCAGCCAGTGGATTCCCAGCGGCCTGGTGGCGGTGGTGTTCTCGACGGCCACCTTGTGGAACGCGCTGAACGCCCGGGTGTTCTTCGGGCAGAAGGTCGCACGCAATGTGTTGATGGGCGGCGGCCTTGGCTTGCTGGGCCTGGGGCTGTTGTTCTGGCCGGAACTGGTGGGGCACACCGCCAGCCCGCAAACCTTGCTCGGCCTGGGTTTGGCATTGCTCGGCACCATGTGTTTCTCGGCGGGCAATATGCTGTCGAGCCTGCAGCAGAAGGCCGGCCTCAAGCCACTGACCACCAATGCCTGGGGCATGGCCTATGGTGCGTCGATGCTGGCGATGTACTGCGCGGTGCAGGGCATTCCGTTCGACATGGAATGGAACAGCCGCTACATCGGTTCGCTGCTGTACCTGGTGATCCCGGGTTCGGTGATTGGCTTTACCGCCTACCTGACCCTGGTCGGGCGCATGGGGCCGGAGCGGGCGGCGTATTGCACCGTGCTGTTCCCGGTGGTGGCGTTGAACGTCTCGGCGTTTGCCGAGGGCTATCAGTGGACGGCGCCGGCGTTGGCGGGGTTGGTGCTGGTGATGCTGGGGAATGTGTTGGTGTTTCGCAAGCCCAAGGCTGGCGCGCCGATCAATCCAATCTACAAGGCGAAGCAGGTTTAGTGTGGGGGGCTCGACAGCTCCCACATTTGATCTCCTTTACCTGAGAATCACCGTTCATTACTTCAGGCCCAGGCGCTTGGCCATTCGTCCCAGGTTGGCCCGGTCCAGGCCCAGCTCGCGGGCGGCACTGGCCCAGTTGTGCTGGTGGCGTTCCAGGCAGGCGCTGATGACCTGGCGCTGGTAGTTCTCGGTGGCCAGGCGCAGGTCGCCGGTGACGTCCGGCACGGGGTCGGGCTGCGCTTCGAGCGGTGGCGCGGTGGCGTTCGGCAAGTCCAGATCCGCCGCGCTGAGGCTGAGAATCTTCGGGCGCTCCCGGCAGTTACCCAGGGCTTTCAAGGCGCTGCGGCCGATCAAGTGTTCCAGTTCGCGCACATTCCCAGGCCAGGTATAAGCCAGCAGTGCCGCCTGGGCATCGCTGGTCAGGCGCAGGCTGCCCAGGCCCATGCGTGAGCGGTTTTGTTCAAGGAAAAAGCCCGCCAGCAACAGCACATCGCGACCGCGCTCACGCAGGGCTGGCACTTGCAGGGGATACACGCTTAAACGGTGATAGAAGTCGGCACGATAGCGGCCGCTGCGTACTTCTTCGGCCAGGTCCCGGTTGGTAGCGGCGATCAGGCGCACATCCACCTGGTGCTCCTTGTCAGACCCCAGGCGCTGCAACTGGCCACTTTGCAGCACCCGCAGCAGCTTGGCCTGCACGGTGAGGGACAACTCGCCCACTTCATCAAGAAACAGCGTGCCGCCATTCGCCAGCTCGAACTTGCCCCGGCGTTCGTTGAGCGCGCCGGTAAACGCCCCGCGCACGTGGCCGAACAGTTCGCTTTCCACCAGGGTTTCCGGCAGGGCGGCGCAGTTGAGGCTGATCAGCGGTTTCTCGGCGCGGTTTGATGCAGCATGGATCGCCTGGGCCACCAGCTCCTTGCCCACGCCGGTCTCGCCGGTGATCAATACCGTCAGGTCACTGCCACCCACCAGGTTGATTTCTTCCACCAGGCGTTTGTGGCTCTTGCTCTGGCCGATCATTTCCTTGTGCTGCTGGCCGCTGGCCTGGCGGTAGATTTCGGCACGCTGGTGTTCGTCTTCGGCCCGCAGGGCCAGGCGTTCGATGCGTTCAGCCACATTGACGGTGGCGGCGGCGAGGCTGGCAAAGGCTTGCAGGGCGTCCAGTTCCACTCGTTCGAAACGCTCGGTGTCGAGGGCGTCGAGGGTCAGCAGGCCCCAGGGCTGGTCGTCGACAAACAGCGGGCAGCCCATGCAGTCGTGGACTTCCAGGTGCCCGTGCAGGCCATCCACCAAGCCGTCATAGGGGTCGGGCAGTTCGCTGTCGCTGTCAAAGCGGGTAGGGCCGGGGCTGCTGAGCAGCACGGCGAAACGCGGATGTTCGCTGACCTTGAAGCGCCGGCCGAGGGTGTCGGTACTCAAGCCATCCACCGCCAGCGGCACCAGCCATTCGCCGTCGAGGCGCAGCAGGGCGGCCGCGTCGCAGGGTAGCAGGGCGCGCATGGCCTGGAGCAGGCGCCGGTAACGCTCGCCTTCGGGCAACTCGCGGGACAGGTCGGCGACCAGGGGCAGCAGGGTGGTGAGCAGCGGCTTCGCAGTCATAATGACTCCTTGTAGTCATAGTGACTATATAACGTAGGAAGTCATACTGACTACATTAATATTAAGCATTTGATTTATAAGGATTTATTAGTTGGCATGAATACTGAGTAGTAAAGGGTATTCAGTAAGAAGACTCAGGAGTCTGCCATGCTTAGTGCCCAAGACCGTGCCATCGTCAAATCCACCGTGCCCCTGCTGGAAAGTGGCGGCGAAGCCCTGATCACCCATTTCTACCGGATGATGCTGTCCGAATACCCAGAAGTACGTCCGCTGTTCAACCAGGCCCACCAGGCCAGCGGCGACCAGCCCCGGGCCTTGGCCAACGGCGTGCTGATGTACGCCCGGCATATCGACCAACTCGACCAGTTGGGCGATCTGGTGGCAAAGATCATCAACAAGCACGTGGCCCTGCAGATCCTGCCGGAGCATTACCCGATTGTCGGTACCTGCCTGCTGCGGGCAATTTCCGAAGTGCTGGGCAGCGAAATCGCCACCCCTGAAGTGATGAGTGCCTGGGGCGCCGCCTATGGCCAATTGGCCGACATCCTGATCGGTGCCGAGGCGGCTATCTATAAAGAGAAGGAACAAGCACCGGGCGGCTGGCGTGGCGCGCGGCCGTTCACCTTGGTCAAGCGTGTGGAGGAGAGCGCGGAAATTATCTCGTTTTACTTCGCGCCTGTGGATAACGGCCCGATCCTGGCCGCCGAGCCTGGGCAGTACATCGGCATGAAGCTGGTGCTGGAGGGCGAGGAGGTGCGCCGCAACTATTCCCTGTCGGCGCGTGGCGATTCGGGCCAGTACCGCATCAGCGTCAAGCGCGAAGCCGGTGGGCGGGTGTCGAACTACCTGCATGACCAGTTCCAGGTGGGTGCGACCATCGATCTGTTCCCGCCTTCGGGGGAGTTCACCCTGGCGGCCAGCGACAAGCCATTGGTGCTGATCAGCGGCGGCGTGGGCATCACGCCAACATTGCCGATGCTCGAAGCGGCGCTGGCCACCGAGCGTCCGATTCACTTTATCCACTGCGCGCGTAATGGCGGCGTGCATGCGTTCCGCGAATGGGTGGATGGCCTGGCCGCGCAGCATCCGCAACTCAAGCGCTTCTATTGCTACGCCGAGGATGATGGCGTGAGCCCGGCGGCGGACAAGGTCGGGATGCTGAGCCAGGAGCAACTGGCGGCGTGGTTGCCCCAGGAGCGCGATGTGGATGCGTACTTCCTGGGGCCTAAAGGCTTCATGGCGGCGATCAAGCGTCACTTGAAGGCCCTGGGTGTGCCGGAAGCGCAGAGCCGGTATGAGTTCTTTGGGCCGGCGTCGGCCCTGGAATAACTTACTCGGTCAAAAATGTGGGAGCGGCGGTGCGACGATTCGACTTGCTCGCGAAGGCGGTGTATCAGACACACATTCAGTGACTGACACTCCGCCTTCGCGAGCAAGCCCGCTCCCACATTTTGATCTCCATTTTCCCTGATTAATCTCCTGTTAATGCCTCCTGTTTAAACCTCCACACGCCAACTGCTCAACTTTCACCGTCCGCGTGTAAACTTGCGGCCATTGGCACAACCATCATTGGCTAAAGGGAAACGGGGATGATCGACGAATTGCGTTTGGGCAGGGAGCGACGCTTTCTGGTACTGCTGGGCATCATCTGCCTGGCGCTGATCGGCGGGGCGCTGTACATGCAGGTGGTGCTGGGCGAGGCCCCTTGCCCGCTGTGCATCCTGCAACGTTATGCCTTGCTGCTGATCGCGATCTTCGCCTTCATCGGTGCCGCCATGCGCACCACCCGCAGTGTCACGGTGTTTGAAGCACTGGTGACCCTCAGCGCCCTGGGGGGCGTCGCCGCTGCCGGCTATCACGTGTACATCCAGTACTTTCCGAAGGTCAGCTGCGGCATCGACGTGCTGCAACCGATTGTCGATGGCTTGCCGCTGGCCTCGGTGTTTCCCCTGGGGTTCCAGGTCGACGGCTTCTGTGAGACGCCGTACCCGCCCGTGCTCGGCCTGTCCCTGGCCCAGTGGGCGCTGGTGGCCTTTGTGCTGACGGTGATCCTGGTGCCACTGGGCATTTACCGTAATCGCCAGGGCAAAGCCTAAGCCGTTACAACTCAACGCCCCGGCCTTCCTCTAAAGAAGGCTGGGGCGTTTTTGTTTGTAGGCATTTGTGAAGAGGCCGTGACGCGGGGCAAGTTTGGGTGTGCGCAGCGTGCGACATGTTGTCACACGGAAGCTGTCGCAGGACGTTTCTGACGCTCGTAAACGCGCCATAAATTTGCATGAAGCGGCGTTTTATGGCTGTCAGTTCGTCGTCTGGCCGACGCCGCGAGTGGCGTGCGGTCGGCGACATTGCCCGATGTCCGAATGCCTTGTTTTTAGGGGACTTGGATCCGTTTTCGATGCCCTTACAGGCTGTAAGGGATGTGGCAGATTGCCCAATAACACGGCAATTTTTGTGGTTTTTGTCGAGAATCAAACGCGATACGATCGCGGACCTTTGCAATAATGGTGAAGGATTATTGCTGGAAACGATAAAAATTATTTCTGGATAAGACATGGTTTATACATCGCTAGCTAACTACAATCGCCCGCACTGAATGTCCGGTGCTGCTCACCCCTGAGCAAACTAGGGCGGTCGAGAAGCGGATGTAACGTTTCATGCGACCCCAGGTGCCGGCAGCCTTTCAACTATCCGCACCAAATGGAATTGGTCTGTAACAAGGCCTTTGACCAACGAATTCGAATAAGAACTCACCGCTAGCCCGGGACGTGTCGATTCGCGCAAGGTGCGACGGGCAGGCCCTTATTCAATCGAAGAGAAATGCCAACCCTTGGCAGGGTGAAGTGTTGGCGATCAAAACCCAACTGCATTGCGCAAGCTGCTTTAGAGGTCGTGAGATGAGTAAAAACAGGTACCCCCGATTACTAGGCTTTTTGCCGCTGCTCGGCATGATGTTAATGCTGGGAGGCTGCAAGTGGACCTTGCTCGACCCTAAAGGTCAGGTCGGTCTGGATCAACGCAACCTGATCATCACCGCCACCCTGCTGATGCTGTTGGTCGTGGTGCCCGTGATCATCATGACGTTCGCGTTCGCCTGGAAATACCGCGCGTCGAACACCAGCGCCACCTACGCGCCGAAGTGGTCGCACTCCACCAAGATTGAAATCGCGGTGTGGCTGGTGCCGATCCTCATCATCATCGCCCTGGGTTACATCACCTATAAGTCGACCCATGAGCTGGACCCGTACCGTCCGCTGGACTCCGACGTCAAGCCGATCAACATCGAAGTGGTCGCGCTGGACTGGAAGTGGCTGTTCATCTACCCGGACCTGGGTATCGCCACTGTGAACCAGATCCGGTTCCCGGAGAACACCCCGCTTAATTTCCGGATCACCTCCGACGCCGTGATGAACTCGTTCTTCATCCCTGCACTGGGTGGCCAGATCTACGCGATGGCAGGCATGCAGACCCGTCTGCACCTGATCGCGAACGAGAAAGCTGAAATGGAAGGCATCTCCGCCAACTACAGCGGTGCTGGCTTCACCGGCATGAAATTCAAAGCGATCTCGACGAGCCAGGAAGATTTCAACGCCTGGGTAGCCGAAGTCAAGGCCGCACCTAAACAGCTTGATCAAGCTGAATACGACGCCCTTGCCAAACCAAGCCAGAACAACCCAGTCGCCCTGTACTCCACGTACGAGCCGGACCTGTTTCAGAAAATCGTCGACAAGTACGAAGGTATGAAGCCAGGCAAGCCGATCGAGCACGAGAAGAAAGAAGTGGCCGCGGTTGAAGGTTCTGACACGGGCTCGCATTCAACTGCTGGGGCAGAGGAGTAAACGATGTTTGGTAAATTAAGTTGGGATGCGGTCCCGTTCCACGAGCCGATCGTGATGGTGACCATCGCCATGATCGCGCTGGGTGGTCTGGCACTGTTTGCAGGTATCACTTACTTCAAGAAGTGGACCTACCTGTGGACCGAGTGGCTGACTTCGGTCGACCACAAGAAAATCGGCGTCATGTACGTCATCGTTGCCATGGTCATGCTGCTGCGTGGTTTTGCCGACGCCATCATGATGCGTACCCAGTTGGCCATGGCCACCGAGGGTTCGCCTGGCTACCTGCCTCCTGAACACTATGACCAGATCTTCACCGCCCACGGTGTGATCATGATCATCTTCATGGCGATGCCTTTCTTCACCGGCCTGATGAACCTTGCCTTGCCGCTGCAGATCGGTGCGCGTGACGTTGCGTTCCCGTTCCTGAACTCCCTGAGCTTCTGGCTGCTGGTATCCGGCGTAGTGCTGATCAACCTGTCCCTGGGCGTCGGCGAATTCGCCAAGACCGGTTGGGTTGCGTATCCGCCATTGTCGGGCCTGGCCTACAGTCCGGGCGTGGGTGTGGATTACTACATCTGGGCGCTACAGTTATCAGGACTCGGGACGACACTGACGGGGGTCAACTTCCTGGCCACCGTCTTGAAAATGCGCGCCCCTGGCATGAAGCTGATGGACATGCCGATCTTCACCTGGACCTGCACCTGGGCCAACGTACTGATCGTTGCATCGTTCCCGATCCTGGCTGCAACCATGGCGTTGCTGTCGCTTGACCGTTACCTGGATTTCCACATTTTCACCAATGAACTTGGTGGCAATCCAATGATGTACGTGAACCTGTTCTGGGCATGGGGTCACCCTGAGGTGTACATCCTGATCCTGCCAGCGTTCGGTATCTTCTCTGAAGTGATCTCGACCTTCTCGGGCAAGCGCCTGTTCGGTCACCACTCGATGATCTACGCCTCGGGCGCGATCTCGGTACTGGGCTTCATGGTTTGGCTGCACCACTTCTTCACCATGGGTTCGGGGGCCAGCGTCAACGCGTTCTTCGGACTGGCGACGATGCTGATTTCCATCCCGACGGGGGTGAAGCTATTTAACTGGCTATTCACCATCTATCACGGTCGTCTGCGTATCACCAGCCAGGTCCTGTGGACCCTGGGCTTCATGGTGACCTTCGCGATCGGCGGCATGACCGGCGTACTGCTGGCTATCCCGGGTGCTGACTTCGTACTGCACAACAGCCTGTTCGTAATTGCTCACTTCCATAACGTGATCATCGGCGGCGCAGTATTCGGCTACATCGCAGGTTTCAGCTTCTACTTCCCGAAAGCGTTCGGCTTCAAGCTGCACGAAGGCTGGGGCAAGGCTGCATTCTGGTTCTGGATCTCGGGCTTCTTCGTCGCGTTCATGCCGCTCTACGCTCTGGGCTTCATGGGCATGACCCGTCGTCTGAACGCCACGACCAACCCTGAGTGGGTACCGTACCTGTACGTTGCCATGGTGGGTGCACTGATGATCGCTGTGGGTATCGCCTGCCAGCTGATCCAGCTGTATGTCAGCGTGCGTGATCGCAAGCAGAACATGTGCGAATCCGGCGACCCATGGAATGCACACACCCTGGAATGGTCGACTTCGTCGCCACCGCCGTTCTACAACTTTGCCGTACTGCCGAAGGCTGACAGCATCGATCCGTTCACCGAAGCCAAGGAAGACGGTACTGCGTACCAGAAGCCTGCGCGTTACGAACCGATCCACATGCCTAACAACACCGCTACCGGCGTTGTGATGGGCGCGCTGTTGACCGTGTTCGGTTTCGCGATGATCTGGCACATCTGGTGGCTGGCCATCGTGAGCCTGGTGGGCACCATCGGCTACTTCATCGTTCACGCTGCCCGTGATGACCAAGGCTACATGGTGCCGGTCGACGTGATCGAACGCATCGAAGCCGAGCAACACGCTCGCCTGGTTGCCGAGAAGAAGATCCCGGCCAACCGTGTTGAAACCTCGTTGGAACAGGCTTAAACCATGTCGAACTTAGTGACCAATGCTGGACACGCCCATGTCGATGACCATGGGCACGATGACCATCACCACGACTCGGGGCCAATGACCGTATTCGGTTTCTGGCTCTACCTGATGACCGACTGCATCTTGTTTGCGTCGATCTTCGCGGTGTACGCGGTACTGGTAAACAACGTAGCGGGTGGCCCGTCGGGCCACGACATCTTCGAACTGCCTTACGTGCTCGGCGAAACCGCCTTGCTGTTGTTCAGCTCGATCACCTACGGCTTCGCCATGCTGGCCTTCTACAAGGGCAGCAAGAAAGGCGTCCTGAGCTGGTTGGCACTGACCTTCCTGTTCGGCCTGGGCTTCATCGGCATGGAGGTCAACGAGTTCCACCTGCTGATCTCCGAAGGTTACGGCCCGCACCGTAGCGGCTTCCTGTCGGCGTTCTTCACGCTGGTAGGCACCCACGGTCTGCACGTGACTGCCGGTCTGATCTGGATGGCGACCATGATGTATCAGGTCAACAAACATGGCCTGACCAACACCAACAAGACTCGCCTGAGCTGCCTGAGCCTGTTCTGGCACTTCCTGGACGTGGTCTGGATCTGCGTCTTCACCGTTGTCTACCTGATGGGGACTCTGTAATGGCTAATGCACATTCCCATGACAGCCATGATGACAGCCACGGCAGCGTCAAGTCGTACGCCATTGGCTTCATCCTGTCGGTCATCCTGACGCTGATCCCGTTTGGCCTGGTGATGTACCCAACCTTGCCGAAGTCGATCACCTTGATGATCGTCCTGGCGTTCGCGGTGATCCAGGTCCTGGTTCACCTGGTGTACTTCCTGCACCTGGACCGCTCGAAGGCTCAGCGCGATAACGTGATTGCGTTCGTGTTCGCAGGTTTGGTGATCCTCCTGCTGGTTGGCCTGTCGGTATGGATCATGTTCAGCATCCATACGTTCATGATGGCGAAGTGAGGTAAGACCCGATGTCGCTTAAGCACTTTATCCAAATCACCAAACCGGGGATCATTTTCGGTAACGTGCTTTCTGTGGCAGGCGGTTTCTTCCTGGCCTCCAAGGGGCATGTCGATCTGGCCATTTTCCTGGCTGCGATGATCGGCACGTCCCTGGTGGTAGCTTCCGGTTGTGTATTCAACAACTGCATCGACCGCGATATCGACATCAAGATGGAACGCACCAAGAATCGTGTGCTGGTCCAGGGCCTTATCTCCCTGAAACTGGCACTGATCTTCGCGACCATCCTGGGTATCGCCGGCGTGGTGTTGCTGTACAAGGTGGCCAACCCGCTGGCGGCGCTGTTTGCCGTGATCGGCTTTGTCATCTACGTCGGCTTCTACAGCCTGTACCTCAAGCGCAAGTCGGTTCACGGCACGCTGGTGGGCAGTCTGTCGGGGGCGATGCCGCCGGTGATTGGTTATGTGGCTGTGACCAATAGCTTCGACATGGCCGCGTTGGTGCTACTGGTGATGTTCAGCCTGTGGCAGATGCCGCACTCCTATGCCATCGCGATCTTCCGCTTCAACGACTACCTGGCTGCCTCGATTCCGGTTCTTCCGGTCAAGCGTGGCATCAAGGTCGCCAAGAAACACATCCTGCTCTACATCCTGGCCTTCCTCGTGGCGACCTTGATGTTGACCTTCAGTGGCTACGCCGGCATGAGCTACCTCGCCGTTGCCGCCGCCATGGGCATGTACTGGTTGTACATGGCCTGGACCGGCTACAAGGCGGTGGATGACACCGTCTGGGCACGCAAGCTGTTCGTCTTCTCGATCTTCACCATCACCGCCTTGAGCGTGATGATGTCCCTGGATTTCCAGGTGCCGAAAGAGTTGCTGCTGACGTACGCTCACTGAGTGATCGAGCAGTAAAAAACCCCGCCTTCGAAAGAAGCGCGGGGTTTTTTATTGAGGGGCCTTTAAACTATGCCAAATCTTACAAATGCAGGAAGCAGCGTGATGAGTAAAAAAGCCGTTATCGTATTCAGTGGTGGGCAGGATTCGACCACCTGCCTGATCCAGGCACTGGCGCTGTATGACGAGGTGCACTGCATTACCTTCGATTATGGCCAGCGCCATGTGGCGGAAATCGAAGTCGCACAGAAACTCGCCAAACAGCTGGGCGCCACCGTTCACAAAGTGATGGACGTGTCGCTGTTGAACGAGCTGGCCATCAGCAGCCTGACCCGCGACAACATTCCGGTACCTACGGTGAACAGCTCAGGCGAGAGTTTGCCGAGTACCTTCGTGCCGGGGCGGAACATTCTGTTCTTAACCTTGGCGGCGATCTACGCCTATCAGGTCAAGGCGGAAACGGTGATCACCGGGGTGTGTGAAACCGACTTCTCCGGCTATCCCGATTGCCGGGACGAGTTCGTCAAGGCGCTGAACAAAGCGCTGCAACTGGGCATGGAATACGACGTGCGCCTGGAAACGCCGTTGATGTGGCTGAACAAGGCCGAGACCTGGGCCCTGGCGGACGATCACCAGCAGCTGGACCTGATCCGCAACCAGACCCTGACCTGCTACAACGGCATTATCGGTACGGGTTGTGGCAACTGCGACGCGTGCAACCTGCGCGCACGTGGCCTGAACGACTACCTCGAAAACAAGGCAGCCGTCATGCAGAGCCTGAAAAGCAAACTGGCGTGATGTCGATCGTTCCCACGCTCCGCGTGGGCACGCATCCCGTGACGCTCCGCGTCACAAAGGCGGACGCGGAGCGTCCAAGGCGGCATTCCCACGCAGAGCGTGGGAACGATCATCAGCTGACGTGCGGTTGGGCCTGGGTATCGCCCGTGATGTAGCGCTTGAACAGCGAGCGGGCGCCATAGGCCGGCAGGATGTTGAAGAAGGCAAAGCAGACCTGTTAATCGTTCCCACGCTCCGCGTGGGAATGCATCCCGTGACGCTCCGCGTCACAAAGGCGGACGCGGAGCGTCCAAGGCGGCATTCCCACGCAGAGCGTGGGAACGATCATCAGCTGGCGTGCGGTTGGGTCTGGGTATCGCCCGTGATGTAGCTTGAACAGCGAACGGGCACCGTAGGCCGGCAGGATGTTGATGAAGGCAAAGCAGACCTGTCGATCGTTCCCACGCTCCGCGTGGGAACGCATCCCGTGACGCTCCGCGTCACAAAGGCGGACGCGGAACGTCCAACGCGGCATTCCCACGCAGAGCGTGGGAACGATCATCAGCTGGCGTGCGGTTGGGCCTGGGTATCGCCCTTGATGTAGCGCTTGAACAGCGAGCGGGCGCCGTAGGCCGGCAGGATGTTGATGAAGGCAAAGCAGACCTTGATCGCGATCTGCACGTAGATCATGTTCAGGATGTCGCTGGTCTGCATGGCGCCGTAGAACGCGATGAAGCAGAACAGGAAACTGTCGATAATCACCGCGAAGAACGTACTCAGGAAAATCCGCAGGAACAGATACCTGGAATTGGTCAGCTCCTTGATCTTGCACAGCAGGTACGAGTTGATGTTCTCCGACACCAGGAACGAAACCGAAGAGGCGATGAGCACCGACGACACCTGGATGATCACGTCGTTGTAAGGCCCGTCGAGCTTCCAGCCTGGCAAGCCGGGGAGGAAGGTCGAGCCGTAGAGCAGGATGATGATCATCGCGTTACTGGCAAACGCAAACAGGATGGCCCGTCTCGCCAGCCGCAGGCCGAACTGTTCGTTGAGCAAGTCCACGATCAGAAACGTCAGCGGGTAAAGGAACGTGCCGGGCGTGACGATAATGCCCAGCGACTCCAGGTAAATAGGTTTGGTCGCGGCGATGCTGGTGAAGATATAGAACGTAAAGAGCAGCAGGTTCAGGATGATGTAAATCATCCATGAGTTCTCGTTGCGGTCGTTGAGGTCGTACGCGGTCAGCGCTCCGCCCTGTGAGTAGAACTTCTTGTACATGTTCTTGACTTCCATTTTATTTAAATTGTCCATGATTTCGCTGTTCAGCACTTCGCTCAGCTTTATCCGAATGATCTTGCCCGTGGCGATCACCATGATCACCGCCAGGCTCTTGTCATTCTCGAACCCCAGCAACTTGTATTTGCTGTTTTCGACTTCGTGCTCATACGTTGTCATTGAAGCGCTCCTCAATGATATCTCCCACCACACAGATACGATCCGAGCTGACACACGCTTGATCCGTGATAAATAGTTTTTTGCTGAGCCTGTCGTACACCAACTTTTCCTTGTCGTCGCTCGACGTCCCTTTCTGCACGATCAACAAATCGCCCGGCTCGTTGACGCCGGCAATCGCATGTTCCAGCAGCACGGCTATCAAGTTGTAGGAAGTGCCGAAGTAGTAGGTCAGCGGGTACAGCGTGGCGAGTTCGCCAATGCGCTTGTCCATGCTCGTCATGACCTGGCTTTGCTTGATGATCGGCACGGCAGCAGGGTTCATGTTGCCCTGGGGGGAAATACTGCTGTCGATGATCTCTTTTTCTTCGAAGTCGAGGGTCTCGATTTCTTCATAGGAAACGCCGAAGAAATCCGAGATCTTGCGGATGGTGGACTGCTGTACGTTAACGACCTTGCCTTCCAGAATGTTGTAGATCGTGGTTCTGGTCAGGCCGGCCGCATTGCACAACGACAGCTGCGTCTCTCCGCGGCTCTTGATCAGGTATTTGATATTGCTCTTCAAATACTCGGTGCGTTCTTTTCTGTGAATCAAATGCCCACCACTTCCTTATGTTCTACACAGAGCGTCCATGTTGCGCTGGGGGTGCGTGCTTCGCCGCGGCGCGAAGTGTTGCATGCGCCTGCCACAAGAATAAAGACCGTGATCAGTTTTTTGGCGATTGGCCATCATCCAGCCAGGAAAAACCGCGTCTTGTCCCCCTGTGTGCGGCCAAAAAGAATCATTTAATTTGGAAAATGTTCATTTTTCTGCTTAATTGCCCTGCGCCCAACGGAAAGGCGCACGGGATTTTCAGGGAAGGAACACAGGACAATGGCAGTCGACACGCAACCACTTACCCACCAGGCCGACCTGCTGCAACGAGGGCTGGCGGATCTACGGGCAGAAGACGCGGAGCTGGCAGGGTTGCTGGATGCGGAAGTCACGCGCCAACACCAGACGCTGTCGCTGGCCGCTTCGTCCTGCGCAGTGAGGCCGAATATCCTGGCGGCGTCCGCCTCGCTGCTGGTCAACGTGACCGCCGAGGGCACGCCCGGCTGGCGTCATCACGCCGGCTGCGAGAATGCCGACCGGGTCGAAGCCCTGGCTGTGCGCCGAGCGCGTGAGCTGTTCGGTGCGCAATACGCCGGTGTGCAATCACACTCGGGGTCGACTGCCAACTATCAGGTACTGGCGGCCTTGCTGGAGCCGGGAGACACCGTGCTCGGCATGGCCCCCGATCACGGCGGGCACCTGAGCCACGCCAGCCCCGTCGCGTTCACCGGCGCGAACTACAAGGCGCTCAGGTACGGCACTACCTCCAAGGGTGTTATCGACTACGACCAGGTGCGCACACTGGCGCTGGCCCATCGCCCGCGCGTGATCATCTGCGGGGCGACGGCCTACTCGCACACCATTGATTTCGCGCGCTTGCGTGGGATTGCCGACGAAGCCGGGTCGATCCTGCTGGCGGACATTTCGACCATCGCCGGCCTGGTCGCCACCGGGCGCCATCCGAGCCCGATCGACGCAGCCCACGTCACTACGCTGTGCACCCATAAACAACTGGGCGGCCCGCGTGGCGGCCTGATCCTTTCCGGTCGCGACGCCGAAACCAAGGTGCCGGGCCTTAAGACCAGCTTCAGCCGGCTCCTCGATCAAGCCGTGTTCCCACGAATGCAGGGCGCACCGGCCTTCAACATGATCGCGGCAAAGGCGGCGGCGTTCGGCTACGCCATGTCCGCGGATTTCGACGCCTGGATGGCGCGTATTCGCACCACGGCCGACGAACTGGCCAACGCGTTCCAGGCCTGTGACTACGAGGTGGTGGGCGGGCGCAGTGAAAACCACTCGGTGCTGATTCGCTTGCGTGGCGGCATCACCGGCGCCATCGCCCAGGCGGCGCTGGAGCAGTGCGGCATCATCGTGGACAAGCATCGCGCACCGGGAGAGACGCGACCATCATTCGTCGCTGGCGGGTTGTGTATCGGCACCGGCTCCCTGGCGCAACGCCAGCTCGACGCCGATGGATGTCGGCAGGTCGTCGAACTGGTGTGCCGGGTACTCGATGCGGTCACGCCCCTCAACGAGCACAAGTTCACCCTGGATCCGAATGCACAGGAATCCCTGCGCTTGCAGGCTCAAGCCTTGTGCGCGAAGTATCCCCTCGCGGATTACCTGCACAACTGAGCAAACATCCAAATGGATGTTTCATGTTATTGCAGGATAAATTGCTGTACGGTGTTTAAGCGGCTGTTATAGACGGTCGCGTTGTTGCTCATTCTCATCATTAACAAGCTGCACGACAGCTTGGCGTTCTCCTGGCAGTTATAAAAAGGGCTCTTAAAGTCCGTTCAACCTCCGTGAACGAAGTACTCAGCCTTTTGCAGTGAAGTCGAACTTGGCCCGTGCGCCGATAGTTGTTCGACTCATGAGGAGATATCCCGTGATAACCCGAAGAAAACTCCTGTATACAGGCGCAGCCTTGACCGGTGCTGGCCTGTTTGCCCCGCTGTTGGCAGGTGCCGCGCTGGCGCAGGAAGTCAGCAGCGCCGCCAGCGACGACATTGAATCCTTCCGCCAACTGTCGATGTTCCTCCTCGAACGCTCGAACCTGGATGCCGCCTTGTCCTTGCGCATCCTGGCCCAGTGCACCCGGAACGACCCTGCATTCCCCGAGAAGATCAAAGCCTTGTGGAGCAAGGTTGGCCAGCATCACTTGCGCAACGTCGGCCAGTTGTCCGGCAGCCCGTTCTACGCCGACCCGGTGATCAAGGACACGACGCAGAAAATCGTCTCCGCCTGGTACCTGGGCTACACCGGCACGCCGGTGTCCCTGCGCGCCACCGACGGCACGCGCCTGGTCACCTTCACCGGCGCCCTGGCCTATGCGCCGACCGCGGACGCCACGGTGATCCCGACGTACTCCCGGGGAAAAACCAATTACTGGGTCAATCCTCCGGCCACGCTGGCCAACGACTAAGACAAGGCACTTTTATGAATCAGGATTTTGACGCCGATGTCATTGTGGTTGGCTCCGGCGCATTAGGCAGTAACGCAGCCTTTGAATTGGCCAAACTCGGCAAGTCGGTGATTATTCTGGAAGCGGGTGAACATATTCCCCGCTGGAAGATAGTCGAGAACTTCCGTAATTCGTCGAACAAGGGCAATTACAACTCACCCTATCCGAATGAACCGTGGGCCCATCATTCTTATGATGAGCAATACATCGAGAACACCGGTTCTTTCGAGTTCCGCCCCGGCATGTTGAAACTGGTGGGCGGTACCACCTGGCACTGGGCGGCAGCGTGCTGGCGTTACTTGCCCAACGACATGAAGCTCAAGACGCTCTACGGCGTAGGTCGCGACTGGCCGCTGGAATACAGCGAGCTGGAACCCTATTACGTGCGTGCGGAAATTGCCCTGGGCGTATGCGGCAGTGACACCCAGGACCAGAGCGGGCAGGGCGGCGGCGCGTTCCCGCCGCGCTCCAGCCCGTACCCGATGGCGCCGGAAGGTGATACCTACCTGTTCCAGCGCCTGCGCGAACGCATGGCACCGGCGGGGTATCACTTTATCCATGAGCCCAATGGCCGTGCCACTGAACCCTACGACGGGCGCCCGGCGTGCAGCGGCAACAACAACTGCATGCCGGTCTGCCCCATCGGCGCGATGTACAGCGGCGACGTGCACGCCCGCCATGCGGAACAGGCCGGCGCCAAGCTGATCACCGACGCCACCGCCTACAAGCTGGAAAAAGGCGCGGACGACAAGATCGTCGCGATCCATTACCGCAGCTCCACCGGCGCTGATGTGCGGCTCACTGCCAAGTACTTCATCGTTGCCGCCCACGGCCTGGAAACCCCCAAGCTGCTGCTGATTTCCGAGGTGGCCAACTCCTCCGACCAGGTCGGTCGCAACCTGATGGACCACACCGGCCAGGGCCTGCAATTTATCGCCGACGAGCCGTTGTGGCCGGGACGTGGCGCGGTGCAGCAGGGCGGGATTTTCAACCGCCGCGACGGCGAGTTCCGCAAGGAGCGGGCCTCGGTCAAACACTCGATCTCCAACAACGTGCCGAACATTGCCGTGGCCAAGCGGCTGATCGCCCAGGGGGTGTACGGCAAGGAGCTGGACGAACGCATCCGCCACGATGCGGCGCGTTGGGTCGACGTCTCTACCGTGTATGAAACCCTGCCATTGCAGACCAACACCGTGCGCCCGAGCCGCACCCGCAAGGACGCCCTGGGCATTCCGATGCTGGTGGTCAACTACGAGGTGGGCGACTACGTGAAGGCGGCCAAGGCCGGCGTCACTGAAGACTATGCGCACTTCGTGCAGCTGATGGGCGGCACGGTGGTGGAAGACAACACCGGCTACCAGAACCGCGACCACCTGATGGGCACCGTGATCATGGGCGCCAACCCCAAGGATTCGGTGGTCAACCACGAGTGCCGCACCCACGACCACGCCAACCTGTTTCTCGCCACCACCGGGGTGATACCGGCCTCCGGCACCATCAACCCGACCCTGGCCGGCGTGGCGCTGAGTATCCGTATGGCCGACATCATTGCGCGGGAGGTCTAGGTCATGGGATTGCTTAAATTTCCATTGCTGGCCTTGCTGCTCACCGCGTTGCCGGTGTTTGCCGCTGAAGACACCGCCGCGCTGATCGAGAAGGGCGCCTATGTCGCCCGTGCCGGCGATTGCGAAGCCTGCCACCGTACCGCCGAGAATGGCGGCGCGCCGCTGGCCGGCGGGTATGTGATCGACTCGCCCATGGGCAAGATCATCTCCAGCAACATCACCCCGTCCAAGGCCTACGGCATCGGCGACTACACCGAGCAGCAACTGGCGGACGCCTTGCGCAAAGGCATCAACGCCAAGGGCCAGCACCTGTACCCGGCGATGCCCTACACCTCTTACCAGGGCATGAGCGATGACGACATCCACGCCTTGTATGTGTACCTGCAACAGGGCGTCAAAGCCGTGGACCAGCCGGTGCCGGAAACGCACCTGGCGTTCCCGTTCAACATCCGCCAACTGATGTTCGGCTGGAACCTGGTGTTCCTCGACAGCCAGGGTTTCGTGCCCAAGCCTGGCGCCACCGAACAGACCAGCCGTGGCCAGTACCTGGTGGACAACCTCGCCCACTGCGGCGCCTGCCACACCCCACGTAATGCCTTGATGGCCGAGGACAACAGCCAGTACCTGGCCGGTGCGAAACTGGGTGGCTGGGTCGCGCCCAACCTCACCTCCGACAAGGTCAGCGGGCTGGGGGACTGGAGCGAAGATGACCTGGTCAATTTCCTGAAAAACGGTCACCTCGCCGACAAGGCCCAAGCGGCGGGCGGCATGGCCGAAGCCGTGGAAAACAGCTTCCGCTACCTCAGCGACAGCGACCTGCATGCCATGGCCGCCTACCTGCACAGCGTGCCGCCGATCCGCGATCCCGGGCAAACCGAGCGGGTGGTGCGTGACGTCAAGCCGGTGGACATGAGCACCCTGGAAACCGGCCAGGGCGATCAAGCCTCACTGGCCGACGCCACCGGACTGGATGGCGCACGCCTCTACAACTCGGCCTGCTCCAGCTGCCACGGCCGCGATGGCCAGGGCTCGGCTGACAAGTTCTACCCGTCCCTGAGCCTCAACACCGCGCTCAACGGCAACCAGGCCAACAACCTGGTGATGGCGATCATCGCGGGCATCGACCGCAAAGGTGCCGACGGCGCCGTGAGCATGCCGGCCCTGGGCGGTGACCTGAACGACGCGCAAATCGCCGCCATCGCCAACTACAGCCTGCACACCTTCGGCAACCCGGCGCTGAGCGTCAGTTCCGAAGAAGTCACCAGCCTGCGTCGTGGCGGGGATGCGCCGTTGTTGATCACGGCCATGCCGTACCTGCTGTGGGGCGGTGGCCTGGTGGTGCTGGTGCTGATCATCGTGCTGTTGCTGTGGCGCCGTCACCACCAACACCTGCGGGCAGTGGAGGCCAAGCGGATCGCGTTGAACCGGCGTTTTCATTCCAACTAGCCGGAAACGCAAAAGCCCCGCCTTCGGTATGAAGTGCGGGGCTTTTTGTTGGTTGGGTAAATCACCGGCTGTTTTCCTCGTCATACCCAATTGCAGGAACGGGGGCGAATCCCGCACCTGAAGCTGCGAGCCGACAAGGAGAGGTCTTCATGGTCAACGTGAGTCGTCGTTCCCTGATCGCACTGGGCGCGGTCTTGCCGTTGCTGGGTCGCCTGGACTGGGCTGAGGCAAGCCCCGCCGTGGCGGCGCCCCAGGTGCTGCTCAACTACAACGAAAGCCCCTACGGGCCCTCGCCGGCTGCGCGGCAGGCCATGCAGCGCGGTATTGCCGTTTCGGGGCGCTACCCGTACCCGGACATGTACGCGCTGGTCGAACAGTTTGCCAAACAGCAAGGCATTCTGGAGGAACAGGTGGCGGTGTTCGCCGGCTCCATGGCCGCGTTGCGCTACGCGGTGCTGGCGTTTACCAGCGAAACCCGCAGCCTGGTGATGGCCACGCCTTCCTACGAAGTTCCGCGCCAGGCAGCCGAGTCGTGCAAGGCCAGGGTGCATGAAGTGGACCTCACCGCCGATCACGCCCATGACCTTCCCGCCATGCTCACCGTTGACCGGCAGCCCGGCCTGATCTACCTCTGCAACCCGAACAATCCCACCGGCACCCTCACACCCGCCAAGGCCATCGAACAGGCACTGGCGCGCAAACCCCAGGGCAGCATTTTGCTGGTGGACGAGGCCTACATCGACTTCAGTGACGCACCCAGTTGTGTGGCGTGGGTCAAGGACCATGACGACTTGCTGGTGCTGCGCACGTTCTCGAAAATCTACGGCCTGGCCGGCGCACGCCTGGGGCTTGCGATCGGTCATCCGCAGCTGCTGGAACAACTGGCGGTGTTTGGCGGGGACAACGTGCCGGCGGCCGCCAGCCTGCTGGCCGCCCGCGCCAGCCTTGCGGATACGCAACTGGTGCCGGCGCGCAAGGCGCTCAATACCCGGTTGCGGGATGAGACGGTGGCCTGGCTAAAAAACCGCGGATTCACCTGCACGGCGTCTCACAGCAACTGCTTCATGATTGATGTGCGCCGTCCGGCGGAACAGGTCATCGAGCGGCTGGGCGAGCAGGGCGTGAAGATTGGGCGCGTGTGGCAAAACTGGCCGCAGTGGGTGCGGGTCACCGTGGGCAACGCTGATGAGATGCAGCGGTTTCGCGAGGTGTTTGCGGCTCAAGTCGTAGGCTGAATTCGCTGCGACGCAGGTCAAATGTGGGAGCGGGCTTGCTCGCGAAAGCGGAGTGTCAGTCAATGCATACGTGACTGACCCACCGTCTTCGCGAGCAAGCCCGCTCCCACATTTAGATCGAGTTACTGCTGGGCGATGCTGTAGCCCTCAAACGCCGTCTGCTGCTGCAGCGCGGTGATGATGCTTTTACGCGTCAGTGGCTGCTCGGCGCCCGAGTTATCCACAAAGGTTTCAACTTCCAGTTCCGCCTCGTCACCTTCACCGACAAAGGTAAAGCCGAGGAATTCAAACGCCTCACGGTCCACGTTCGGCTTGGAGCGCGGCGAACGCAGCGGCAGGGTGACGCTGATACCGTCCTTGCTGATGGCGAACACTTCCACTTCCTTCTTCGGGCGGGAAGCCTTGCCTTTGCCGGCGCTCGGGTTGCTGATGGCCTGGTGGGTCTGGTTCAGCACCTTGAGGGCCAGGCCGTAGACCAGCTCCTGGAACTCCGGGTCGTCCTTGAAGCTGGACAGGATGCGGCTGATGGAGAACTTGCTGTTCAGGTCTTCGAGGGCGGCGTTGTCGGCGGCTTCGGCGTCCTTGAGCTGCTTGAGCTCGCCCATCAGGTCGTAGGCCTTGTCGTCGTCGAAGGCGTCGTGGGCCTGGCGGATGGCCACGCGCAGCTCGCGGATCTGGTCGCTTTCCTTGGAGGTGTGGAACGCGTCCAGCACCATTTCACTGATGATCTTGGCCGCCGGCACGTGCTGTGAAAGATTGATGGCGTTTTCGTATTCAGCTTTGGATTGCAAGGCGACTACGGATTCTTCGGTGCGGGAATCAGACATTGAAATTTCACTACTTCAGTAAACGGGGAGACGGGAAAAGCGTCGCGCATTTTCAGCGGGGAGGGGGATCAGGTCAAGGCAGCACAATGCCCTCATCGCGGTTGAATGATGCCAACGCCCGCTGCAGCTTGATCGCCCGCCCGCAAAACAGCCCAACGGTAAAACCCGAAGCCCCGCCCGTCAGGGCCAGCATTGGCGCGGTGCTCGACAGCAACGGGTGCACGGCGTGCTGGTAACCGAGGTAATACTTCACGCCGAAGAACAGTTGGGAGATCAGCAGGATTTTCCAGGTGCCGGGCAGCACCAGCGTGTGGCCATCGAGGCTTGCACCCTTGGCGGTGAACATCGCCATCGCCAACAGGCAACCCACGGCGGCACCGCCCAGCCAGCAGCCGATCGACAGCGTTGAATGCTCAATGGACAGCAGCGACCAGATCACCAGCACCACCGGCAGGATCATCAGTGACCGGTGGTTTTCGCGGCTGCCGCGGGTGGCTTTGATCCCGTACCAGCAGATCCACAGATAAACGGCGTACACCCAAAGGGGCGTGCCCTGAAGAATGTCGAGCATGGTCAGCGTCCGTGCCTGATGAAGTTGGGCGTCGATATTCGCCGGGCTGCGCGTGGTCTGTCCATCGATTTAACCGAGGCGCTTGCCCATTTCGAAGGCGCGTTTTTCGTAGCCCAATTCCTCATACAGCCGCTGCGCCGGTTCGTTGAAGGCCCAGACGGTCAAGCGCAAATCCCGGGCGCCCTGGCGGATGGCCCAGCGTTCGGCGAGCGCCATCAGTTCACGGCCAATGCCCTGGCCGCGGTGCGCCTCCAGCACGCAGATCGAGCCGATCCTGGCAACACGCAGCGGCTGCAACAACGGGCTGGCGGTCTCGATGATTTGCGCGGTGATAAATCCAACACCAACGCCGTGCTGCTCGGCAAGAAACACCGCCTGAACCCGGCTGGTCAGGCAGGGCCGCCAATGGGACTGGTCGCGCTCCACCTGGTCGGTGGCATCACGATAGATATCGGGCCGTTCCTGGTGGTGCAGGCGGTTCAGCGGCTGGCCCAACACGCACAGGGTGTGCAGGTCATCCTGGTGCGCCTGGCGATAGGTCAATCCTTGAGACATGGCAGTCCTTCGAACGGGGCAAAGGGCGTTTTATGCCCGTTATCGGCGATCCCGTAAAGGCGCGGCGTTGGCCCCAAGCCCTTCGACGAAGCCGGCAATGCGCTGGCAAGCCTCCCTGAGGGTGTCATCGGCAACGGTAAACGAAACCCGCACAAACCCTTCGGCGCTGGCGCCAAACGCCTGGGCGTCAAGCACCGATACGCCGGTCTGGCGATACAGTTGCCAGGCGAATTCCCGGCCGGTGAGCCCGGTGCGGCGTACGTCCACCAGCATGAACATGCCCGCCTGGGGGACTCGGCAGTCCAGCTCGCTGATCGCACTCAACGCGTTCACCACCAGGTCACGCCGGCGCCGATACACCGCACGGGCATCGCTGACCAAGGCCTCATCCAGTTCCAGTGCCTTGAGCGCCGCCGCCTGGATAAACCCTGGCAGGCCGTAAATCATGCACAGCAGCAAGTTTTCCAGATGGTTGATCAATGTGGGCGGGCCTGCCACCCAGCCAACCCGCCAGCCGGTCATGGCGTGGCTCTTCGACAGGCTGTTGAGCACCACCGTGCGCTCGGCCATGCCGGGTAACGCGCTGATGCTCAGGTGTTGATCGTCATAGATGAGCTGCCCATACACTTCATCGCAAATCACCCACAGGTCGTGGGCGCGTGCCACTTCGGCGACGGCTTCCAGCTCTTCGCGGCAGTAGACATTGCCGGTGGGGTTGCACGGTGTAGCGAGGGCGATGCCCCGGGTCTTGTCGGTAATCGCGGCTTGTAGCGCGGTACGGGTCAGGCGAAAGCCGTTGGCGGCCGGTTGTTCGACGGTTCTAATGCGTGCCCCCGAGGCTTGGACACAGGCCTCGTAGGTCAGGTACATCGGCTCTGGCACCAGCACTTCATCGCCGTGGCTGAACAGGCACAAGCAGGCCGCGAACAGGCCATTCTGCGCGCCGGCGACCAGGGCGATATTGTCGGCGTGCACCGCAATCCCTTGCAGCAGGCTCTGCCGGGCCGCGATGGATTCCCGCAGTTTCGGGCGGCCGAGCACAGGGGTGTAGTGGGTGTCGCCGGCGCGCAGGGCGTCCACGGCGGTTTCACAGATCGCGCTGTGTGTGGCGAAATCCGGGTCGCCGACACTGAGCACAATCACGTCTTCGCCACGCAGTTGGGCTTCGGCGGCGGCGTAGTGAATATCCCAGGCACTGACGGATTCGCCGCCAATGCGCCCCACAAAGGGTGAATAACGCATCCTTGCTCTCCTCGCCGACATCGATGCCCGCGTCAATTAGTCAATTTCAGTTCCACTGTAGAACATGCCGCCTGATCCACATCAAGGGCCGCGCGCAAAAAATCCGCTACAACGAAGCTGGGGCTGGCCATGCCCCGGTTATCTGCCTGATGACCCAATAAAAACGATTGCAAACCTGCGCCGAGGGGACCGCCCCAGGCCGGGTTATTAAAGGAATAGTGCGATGATTTTTCCCCTGTCACGTCTGGGCCTTGTGGGGGTGGTGCTGTGCCTGTCCCTTCCCCTGCACGCCAACGAAGCCGACCCCACGCTGATCGAACAGGGCAAATACGTTGCCCAACTGGGCGACTGCATCGCCTGCCACACCGCCAGGCTAGGCGCGCAGATGGCCGGCGGGCTGGAACTGGGCACGCCGATGGGCACGATCTATTCGAGCAACATCACCCCGGACCGTGACACCGGCATCGGCCAGTACACCTTCGAGCAGTTCGACCGGGTGATGCGTGAAGGCGTGACGCCGGCCGGGCAGAACCTGTACCCGGCGATGCCTTACCCGTCCTACGCGAAGATGAGCGAAGGCGACATGCGCGCCTTGTTCGCCTACCTGATGCAGGGCGTGGAGGCGGTGAACAAACCCAACCTGGACGCCGAGATGGGCTTCCCGTTCAACCAGCGCTGGGGCCTGGCGTTGTGGAATTTGGCGTTTCTCGACAAGCAACCATTCGTGCCGGACCCGGCGAAGGATGACGTGCTTAACCGTGGCGCCTACCTCGTCCAGGGCCTGGGCCACTGCGGCTCGTGCCACACCCCGCGCGGCATCGCCTTCCAGGAAAAAGCCCTGAGCGACGCGGGCCGCAGTGGCCGGCATTACCTGGCCGGGGAGACTGTCGAGCACTGGCGCGCCTTGAGCCTGCGCAACCTGTGGACGGTGGACGACACCGTGCAATTGCTCAAGACCGGGCAGAACCGCTTTGCCACGGTCGCGGGCAACATGGCGGATGTGATTCATCACAGTACCCAACACTTCACCGATGCCGATTTGACCGCCATCGCGACGTATCTCAAATCCCTGCCGCCGGGCAAGGACGACCTGCCGATGCCCGCCGTGGCCCACGAACCCGCCGCACCGCCCAAGGACTTGTTCACCAGCCGTGGTGGCCTGGGCTATATGCAGTTTTGCAGTGACTGCCACCGCAGCGATGGCGGCGGGGTGAAAGGGCTGTTCCCGCCGTTGGCCGGCAACCCGAGCGTTGCCTCGAACAACCCGACGTCACTGCTGCACATCACCCTCACCGGTTGGGAAACCGCCGAGACCGCAGCCCATCCACGGGTCTACACCATGCCTGGGTTTGCGCGGTTGGCGGATCAGGAAATCGCTGAAATCCTCAGTTTCGTGCGCAGCAGTTGGGGCAACGAAGGCACGCCTGTCACGGCTGCCCAAGTGAAGAAAATGCGCGGCCAGCTCAACCCGGTCACCACCGATTCGTCAGCGTTTGAAACCCCACGCCTGGCCGAATTGTTGGCGGCGCCGAATGCCGATCAGGTGGTACGCGGCATGCGCCTGCACCTGCAGACCAAGGAACTGCTGCCCAATAACGTGGGCAACTCGCTGAACTGCACCAGCTGCCATCTCAACGCCGGCACCGTGGCGGATGGTTCGCCGTTTGTGGGCGTCTCGGCATTTTTCCCGAGCTATGCGCCGCGTGCGGGCAAGGTGGTGAGCCTGGAAGAGCGGATCAACGGCTGCTTCCGTCGCTCGATGAATGGCAAGCCGTTGCCAGCGGAATCGGCGGATATGCAGGCGATGGTGGCGTACTTCGACTGGATGAAAAACAACACCAGGCCCGAAGATAAAGTCGCCGGGCGCGGGGTGGGCAAAGTCGACCCGGCGATCAAGCCGGATATGCAGAATGGCAGGCAGGTCTACGCCAAGCAGTGCGCGGTGTGCCATGGCGACAATGGCCAAGGGTTGACGCGGGCGGATGGCGAGTTGGTGTACCCGCCGTTGTGGGGCGAGCAGTCGTTCAATATCGGGGCGGGGATGGCGCGGCTGTACACGGCGGCGGCGTTCGTCAAACGCAACATGCCGATCGGTTTCCACGAGAAATTCCCGTTGGGGCAGGGCGGGTTGTCGGATCAGGAGGCGGTGGATGTGGCAGCGTACTTCTCCCAACAACCTCGTCCGGATTTCCCGGACAAGGTGAAGGACTGGCCGAAGGGGGGTAAGCCCGTGGATGCGCGGTACTAACCCCACCACCTGTTCGAAGTGGGCACAGTCAATGTGGGAGCGGGCTTGCTCGCGAAGACGGTGAGTCAGTCACCCATGTATTGACTGACACTCCGCTTTCGCGAGCAAGCCCGCTCCCACAGTTTTAACCGAGTGCAGTCAGTTAGAAGGTGGTACGCAGACCGACCTGCACACTTCGACCCGGCGCCGGGGCGATGTCCCGCAGGATCGAACTGGCGTAGCGCACGGTCTGGTTCGTCAGGTTCTCGCCGTTGACGAACGCCAGCCACTGGCTGCCGCCGACATTGAAGCGGTAGCCGGCGCTGGCGCCCAACGTGGTGTAGCCGTCGGTACCGCTTTCGTTATCCGGCACCCGCCCCTGGCCCGCCGCGTGTTCAACGTCAATCCGCGCCTGCCAGCGATCCAGTTCCCACAAGAGGCCGCTGTTCAAACGCAACGGCGCAATGCGGGGCAACGCTTCACCCGTGTCCAGGTTGGTTGCACGGGTGTAGTCGCCCGACAGTTCCAGCGCGAACTTGCCGTAGGCACCTTCCCCCAGCTTGATGTGATCCTGGGCTTCAAAGCCTGCGAAACGCGCACGCACACCGGAATATTTGTACTCAGGGATGCCGCCGGCGTCTTCCTCGCCTTCGTCATTCAAGGTGCGACCGCTGCCCAGCAGGCCGATGTAATTGGAGAAGTGGCTGTAGAACACGCCGAAGCTGCCCTTGTGGGTGCCGTTGTCGAAGCGCAGTGCCAGGTCGCTGGACACGGCTTTTTCTTTCGACAGGTTGGCGTCGCCCAGTTCATAGGTGCCGGTGGCGACGTGAGCGCCGTTGGCATACAGCTCGTAGAAGGTCGGGGCACGTTCGGTGTAGCCGAGGGTGGCGGCCAGGGACCAGATCGGCGTGAGGGTGTACACCGCGCCGGACGACAGGCTGCCGGCGGTGAAATCGGCGGATTTGTCGGCATTGGCGAAGCGTGCGTTGCCCTTGCCGTCCGGGTCGACGTTAGTGTGTTCCAGGCGCCCGCCGAGGCTCAGCTTGAGGCGCTCGGTGGCCTGCATTTCTTCGAGGATAAACAGCGCGCCGGCGTTGGTATCGGTCTGCGGCACGAAGGCTTCTTCACCCAGGGCCGAGAATTCATTGCGACTGACTTGGGCACCCACCACGCCGTTGAACGGCCCGATCGGCAAGTGTCGCGCTTCCACCCGGGCTTCGTAGCCCTTGTTCTTGAAGGTGGTGCCGGTCTCGCCGCCTTCGATTTCCATGTGCTTGTAGTCGGTATAGCCGGCGTCGAGTTTGACCGAGGTGAACGGGCCTTGCAGGTTGCGGATTTCGGACGCAAAGGCGTAGTGATCCTGCTTCATGCGGATGCGCACGTCCTGCTCGGCCGGGGAGCCGTAGTTGCTGTCGTAGTTGCTGTAGGACAGCCCGGCGTAACCGTCGTCCCAAGTGTAGGAACCGCCGACTGCACCACCGTCCTGGCGTCCGTCGCTGTTGCCGAGGCGACCGTTCTTGCCTTCACCGTCGTCGCTTGGCGGTGCATGGCGGCTGCGGGCAAAGCCGGGGATTTTCAGGTCGTTGAATTCCCGCGCGCTGGCGTCCAGGTGCAAGGCGAAGGTGCCGTTGCCGGCTTCCAGTTTGCCAGCGCTGCTGCGGGTGGTGTCGGCGCCGCCGTAGCGCAATTCACCGGCCCCGTGAATGCCTTCGATGGCTTCGGTGGGGATGCGGTTGTCGAAGGTATTGACCACGCCGCCGATGGCGCTGCCGCCATAGAGCAGGGCGGCCGGGCCACGCACGATTTCGATGCGGTCGACGTTGACCGGGTCCAGCGGCACCGCGTGGTCATAGGACAGCGACGAGGCATCCAGCGCGCCCACACCATTGCGCAGGAGGCGAATGCGGTCACCATCCTGGCCACGAATGATCGGCCGGCTGGCCCCCGGGCCGAAGTACGACGACGACACACCGGGCTGCTTGTTCAGGGTTTCACCCAGGCTGCCTTTTTGTTGCAGGGTCAGGTCATCGCCTTCCAGCACGGTGGTGGGCGAGGCGAGGGTTTCGCTGCCCAGCGGGTTGCCGGTGATGACTTGGGGTTGCAGTTCCAGGGCGTTGGCCTGGGAGGTGATCAACAGGGCGGCGGCCAGCGGGGTGAGGCGCCAGAGAGAAGAGAGGGACATCGGTCGTTCCTTGGCAAACGGCAAAAAGAGAAGGCTGAAAACGGTAAGGGATTCGATACCCTTTGATAGTTATCGTTACAATATAACATCACTTTTTTCCCTGCCAAGGGGAACTTTCCCAAACCCCGCTCGATCACTCCCACGCTGATCGTTCCCACGCTCTGCGTGGAAATGCATGCCGTGACGCTCTGCGTCACCATTGCGCAGGGTTAAAACTTGCGTCGACCGAGGGACGCAGAGCGTCCAATTCGGCATTCCCATGCAGGGCGTGGGAACGATCGAACAGTGGCCTATAGTGAAGGCAACGCTTCCACCCGCACGGCCCGTCCGCTAAGGTGCGCGGCTTCGTTTTCTTCTTTTCTGCACAAAAGGCCCGGCATGACCGCGACAAACAAAGACCCACTGCACGGCGTCACCCTGGAACAGGTCCTCACCGCGCTGGTGGCGCATTACCAATGGGAAGGCCTGGCCGAGCGCATCAATATCCGCTGTTTTTCCAGTGACCCGAGCATCAAGTCGAGCCTGTCGTTCCTGCGCAAGACCCCGTGGGCGCGGGAGAAGGTCGAAGGTTTGTACGTGAAGTTGATGCGCACCAAGCGACCGGTCGAGGACTGAGGTGAAACGTCACCTTATCGGCCTCGCAGCCCTCGGCGGTTGGGCCGGCCTGGCGCTGCAGCAGTACATCATTTTCTACTTCCGCTGGGTCGATGGCGCCAGCCTGTTGCCGGGCCTGGTGAATTTCTTCAGCTTCTTCACCGTGCTCACCAACACCATGGTGGCGGTGGTGTTGACCCATGCGTGGGTGCAACGGCCAACCGCGGCGAGCCGGTTCTTCCTCGGGCCCGTAGTCAGCAGCGGGATTGCCGTGAGCATTGTCGTGGTCAGCCTCGCCTACAGCCTGTTGTTGCGCCACATGTGGCAGCCTGCGGGGGTGCAGTTTGTGGCGGACGAGTTGCTGCACGACGTGATGCCGTTGGTGTTTGTCGCGTATTGGTGGTGGTGCGTGCCCAAGGGCAGTCTGCGCCTCAAACACATCGGGCTGTGGGTGATTTACCCGGTGGTGTACTTCGCCTATGCGTTGTTGCGCGGGTATGTGTGGGGGCTGTATCAGTACCCGTTCATTAACGTGGACACCCTGGGTTATCCACAGGTGTTCATCAATGCCGGGGGAATTCTGGTGGGGTTTGTACTGGTTGCTTTGGTGGTGGTGGGGCTGGATAAAATCTGTAGGAGCGAGCTTGCTCGCGAAGAACGTTAACGATAACGCAGTGTGTCTGGTTTGACGCGGCGCTCTCAGGTTCTTCGCGAGCAAGCTCGCTCCTACAGGGATCACTGTTGCCAGTAACCAACCGCCTTGAGGAATGCCTCATTGACGTTGTGCGTGTCCAGCAGCACCCGTCGCACCTGGCGCGAGAGCTTGCTCTCGGTGGCGACAAAGCTGTACAGCGAACCGCCCGGCAGCGTCAGGTTCTGCACCGTCTCGAGCAGGTCATCCTGGCCGCGCACCACCCAGATCACTTCCACTTCGGCAGCGCTGGCCAGCGGCTGCTGTTCCGCCGCATTGGCGATCTCTATCACCGCCAATACCTTGCGCCCCGCCGGCAATTCGTCCAGGCGCCGGGCAATCGCCGGAATCGCGGTTTCATCGCCGATCAACAGGTAGCTGTCGAAGATATCCGGCACGATCATCGAGCCACGCGGCCCGCCGATATGCAGCTGCTGGCCGACCTTGGCCTGCTCGGCCCAGGTGGAGGCAGGGCCATCGCCATGCAGCACGAAGTCGATGTCCAGCTCGCCGATGTCCAGGTCGTACCGGCGTGGGGTGTAGTCGCGCATGGCGGGTTGCGGGCCGTCGCCGCGCAGGTTGAAGTCGGGGCTGTCCAGCGCCGCTTGTTCGGCGGCGTTCTGTGGGAACAGCAGCTTGATGTGATCGTCACTGCCCAGGCTGATAAAGCCCGCCAGTTCCGGCCCGCCCAGGGTGATGCGGCGCATGCGCGGGGTGATGTCGACCACCCGCAGGACTTCGAGGCGGCGGCGTTTGATTTCGTGGGTCACGCGGTGGATGGCTTGGGTATTCATTGAGCTTTCCCGTCGGCAATGGCTTGGGCGGTGCTGTTGAGCAGCGCCGCGACACGAACGATTTCTTCCGGGCTCCAGCGCCCGTGGTGCGAATGCAAGGCGTGGCGCAGGTTATGCACTGCCTCGTGGATTTCCGGCGGACGGTCCTGGCCCCGCAGCGAACGTTTGCTCACATCCATGCGCATGCGAATGCCTTCGAGGGCAACCGCCTGTTCGCTTAAGAAGAGACGACCGGCGTCGGTGATTGTGTAGCGTTTTTTTCCGTCTTCGGCGTCGCCGGTAATCAATTCGCTTTCTTCGAGAAAGGTCAGCGTGGGGTAGATCACGCCGGGGCTGGGGCTGTAGGCGCCGTCGAACAGGGTCTCGATCCGGCGAATCAGGTCGTAGCCATGGCACGGCTGTTCGGCGATCAGCGCCGGCAGCAGCAGTTTCAGGTCGCCGGGGGCGAAGACCCGCGGGCCACGGCCGCCGCGCTCGCGGCCTGGACGTTTGTCGAAGCCGTCGCGGCTGTCACCGGGGTCGCGGTGTGAATGATGGTCTCTCATTTCGGGTGCTCTCGTTTGGTTTAGATACAACGTAAGATATATCTTATTGCCGCCGCAACCCCGGCAGACGAACGGTCATCTCGCGTCTTGTGAGACGGGACTCGAAACGGGCCGATCAGCGCACTGACCCTTTCGACATATTCGCCAACTTGTTAGTTGGCGTGCCCCAGTAATTACTGTTGTTTTTTATAATATGTAATCCTATTCTTACGGACTTGTTCTGCACTAAATCATTCTCGTTAAGTTGATGTAGTCCGTTTCTTACGGTTGATTCAAAAGTTTTGGCAAAGTGCCATAATTTTCCTATGTGTCTTGGTGTGACAAGGCTACGTGAATAAGCGAATCGACCGGCTTTCATATTCAAAATCGAAATGGATAATTGCCCGGCCTCGAACGAACTCCTGAATTGCAATACAAGTAATTGGAAAGCATCCGATTTCCATTGCTTCAGGAAATTGTTCTGGCGCTGGGTTAATTAAGTCCTGTGCGCAACTAAGCCAGGATTTCGTTTTGATTTTTAATACATGTGAGCCTCTGCAAATGAAGACTAAAGTAAAAGCTGCGCTGTTGACTGTCGGCCTGTTGGCGGGTTCGATCTCTGTTGCTAATGCGGCGGACGGGACGATTACATTTACCGGTTCGGTCCATTCGGGTGCTTGCTCTATCAAGCCTGAGTCTGTGGATCAGTCAGTTGCACTTGGCGCTATTGCAAAGCATCAGTTGCAATCCGGCGGCAAGTCCACCGCCCGCCCCGTGGCGATCGAGCTTGAAGGGTGCGACCTGTCTGGCCTCACCGATAACACCGTGACCACTACCTTCACCGGTGCACCGTCCAGCGTTGTGCCTGGCGGCATCGGCACGGTCGGCAGCGCGGGCGGCATCGGCATCATGATGACCCACGGCGGCAAAGCGATTGAGCTGGGCGTGCCAACCACTCCGCAGGTCATTGTTGCCGGTAATAACACCCTGCAGTTCGGCGCCTACGTACAAGGCCAGGCGACAGGCGACATCGTTCCTGGTGATTTCAGCGCGGTCACCAACTTCACCTTGGCTTATCAGTAAGTGTTTCCCCCGCCACCACTGGTGGCGGGGGAAAACTGGCGGGAGATCAAGGTGAAAACATTCATAAGTCTCGCTATTGCCTCTTCATTGACGTTGTTCATCAGCCCTTGTGATGCCGCGCAGACGCGTGTGCAAGGCGATGGGCTCGTCACGCTGGGAGGCGAGATCATCGACTCGGCCTGCGGGCTGGAAGCGGTCACTGCCGATCAGACCATCGACATGCCTCCCGAACCCATCGGCCGCCTGTTGCGAGAGGGCGCGGGGCAAATGCAGCCGTTCCAGCTACGGCTGGTCAACTGCACCGTGACGCGTCCCGACCCGCTGCGCCCCGGCGAAACGCTGCCGGACTGGGAGCATCTTCGCGTGACGTTCGACGGGCCCAGCGATATGGGCGGGCGCACCTTTGCGGCCTTTGGGGCCTCGCAGGGGGTTGCTTTCCATATTGAGGACGCCGCTGGCCAGGTGAGTGTGCCGGGAGTGCCGATGGCGCTGCTGCCGGTGGTTGATGGCGACATGACACTTCATTACAGGCTCCGCCTGGTGGGCAACGGAGTGCCGCTGTTGGCAGGGGCTCACCGCGCGGCAGTGCGGTTCAAGTTGGAATACTTTTGAAGATTGAGTTGCGTGTATGTTGAATACGTCGAAAGTCATGAATACGCTGCGCCCCAGCCTCTTTGGCGGGTTGATATCACTGGCTGGAACTGCAATGGGCGCCGGGGATATTGAGTTTAATACCGACGTTCTTGATCTGATTGATCGCTCCAATATTGACCTGTCTCAGTTTGCACGCAGTGGGTTTATCTTGCCTGGCACCTACTCGATGGTGGTCCAGCTCAATACCCAACCTATATCTGAACAATCGGTGGCGTTCTTTGCCCCCGATGATGATCCCAAAGGCAGTGTGCCCTGTTTATCGCGCGAGCTTGTCGAGCAACTGGGCCTCAAGGCGTCCGGTGCTGACCAGCTGAAGTGGTGGAAGGGCGGGCAGTGCCTGGATGTCACGGGCTTGCCCGGCATGGAAGTCAGTGCCGACCTGGGCACGTCCACCCTGGACATCAACCTTCCCCAGGCCTACCTGGAATACAGCGCCATCAACTGGGACCCGCCGTCACGTTGGGACGAGGGGGTGCCGGGGCTGCTGGTCGACTACAACATGACGGCGCAGTCCAGCTACCGCAAAGGTGACGGTACGCGCAATGACCTCAGCGGTAACGGCACACTCGGGGCCAATGCCGGGGCCTGGCGCCTGCGGGCGGATTGGCAAGGGCGTGTCGAGAAAGACCGCGAGGCGCAGGCCAGCCGGCAAAAACTGGAGTGGAGTCGCTATTACGCATATCGCGCCATTCCTGCGCTGAAGGCACGCCTGGTGTTGGGCGAGGACTACCTGTATTCGGACCTGTTCGACAGCTTCCGCTTTACCGGTGCCGGGCTCAAGTCAGACGAAAGCCAGCTGCCGCCCAACCTGCGGGGCTATGCACCGGAAGTGGTCGGGGTGGCCAAGACCAATGCAAAGGTTGTCATCAGCCAGCAGGGGCGTGTGCTCTATGAAACGCTGGTGGCGGCAGGCCCTTTTCGGATCCAGGACCTTAACGACGCCGTGTCCGGCACGCTGGATGTGCGGGTCGAGGAGCAGGACGGTTCGGTACAGAAATTCCAGCTCGATACGGCAGGCGTTCCCTACCTGACGCGTCCCGGGCAGGTTCGTTACAAGCTGTCTGCCGGGCGACCGTCCAACCTGCAGTACGAATCCCGCGGTGACTTTTTCGGTACCGGCGAGTTCTCCTGGGGGATCAGCAATGGTTGGTCGCTGCTGGGCGGTGCGATAACGGATAACAACTACCGTGCGCTGTCGGTGGGCGCGGGGCGGGATTTGCTGGCGTTCGGGGCCGTTTCCCTGGACGTCACCCAGTCTCGCGCCAGCCTGTGGGGCCAGACACTTTCGGGCAAATCCTACCGCCTTCAATATTCCAAGAACTTTGAAGAGTACGACAGCCAGGTCACCTTCGCCGGTTACCGGTTCTCCGAGAAGAACTACTTGAGCATGAGCCAATACCTGGATGCTCGGCACTACGGGTTGAACGGTGAACTGGGTGGGCGCGGCGTGTTCGATGAAGACGGTAACTTCATTGAACACTGGAAACCCATTGGCGGTAACAAGGCGCTGTATACGGTCACGGTGAACAAACAGTTCCGCGATCTGAACACCACGGTGTATGCCAGCTACAACAAACAAACCTATTGGAACCGGCCGGACACCCAGCGCTGGAACCTGTCGGCGTCTCGTTACTTCAACGTGGGCTCTGTCAGGAACATGAGCCTGTCGCTGAATTTATATCGCACCCATGAATACCAATATAAGGACAACGGAGCAGCGCTGACGGTCAGCCTGCCATTGGGACCCACCGGCACCCTGTCGATGGATGCCAACAGGGCCGGCGGCAAAAACAGCTTTACCACACGCTACGCCGATCGCCTGGATGAACGTAACAGCTACCAGGTCAGTGCCAGCGACACCTCGGCCAGCGGCTACCTGAGCCATATTGGTGACCAGGCCGACATCGACCTCAGCGCCACGACGCAACAAGGCAATAACCGCACCCTCAGCGCATCCGTGCGTGGCGGCGGCACGCTCACGCCTTACGGCGGGGCGCTGCATCGAACCACCAGTACCGGCGGAACCCGGCTGCTGGTCGATACCGCCGGTGTGCCCGATGTGCCCGTGCGGGGCTACGGCACGCCGACCCGCAGCAACGCGTTCGGCAAGGCGGTCATCTCCGACATCACCAGCTACCAGCGTACGGCGGCCAGTGTTGACCTGGAGAAATTGCCCAGCGATGTCGAGGCCACTCAATCCGTGACGCAACTGACCCTCACCGAGGGGGCCATTGGCTACCGATCCCTGGAAGTGATTTCCGGCCAGAAGGCCATGGCGGTTCTTCGCCTGCCGGATGGCAGCGCACCGCCCTTCGGCGCCACGGTGAAAAACCGCAAGCAGCAGGACACCGGGGTGGTGAATGACGGCGGGGATGTCTACCTGAGCGGCATTCAGGCCGGCGAGCAGATGATCGTCAGCTGGGGCGGCACCGAGCGTTGCGTCCTGACGCTGCCTGTCGAGTTGCCAACGGATGCGTTCACCGATGCCCTGCAACTGCGCTGCCAGAGGGTAGCCGTCGATCAAGCCTCACCCGAGCCAGCCACCCTGACCGGCCAGCGAAACACTATGGAGAACCCATCCTCATGAAACACAGCACACGTTTTACCTATGCACTGCTGCTGGCGGTCTTGAGCCAGAGCGCCAACGCCGCTGTCGGCCTGGACCGTACCCGCGTGATTTTCGACGGTGGCAAAGACGCAACCAGCGTCAACATCACCAACAACAACCCCCAGTTGCCGTACCTGGCCCAGGGCTGGATCGAGGATGAAGAGGGCAACAAGATCACCTCGCCGTTGATCGTGCTGCCACCGGTCCAACGCCTGGAGCCCGGCAAGCAAAGCCAGGTAAAAGTCCAGGCGTTGCCGGCCGCCAAATCGCTGCCCCAGGATCGGGAGACGGTCTACTACTTCAACCTGCGGGAAATTCCGCCGCGCAGCGACAAGCCCAACACCCTGCAAATCGCCCTGCAAACCCGGATCAAATTGTTTTACCGGCCGCAGGCAATTACCCCCACCCAGCAGGACCTGTCCAACCCATGGCAGGAAAAGCTGACCCTTACCCGGCAAGGCGATCACTACCAGGTGAATAACCCCACGCCTTACTACGTGACCCTGGTGGATGCGCGCAGCAGCAAGGACGGCAAGACCATACCGGGCTTCGAGCCGGTGATGGTCCCGCCCAAAGGCACGCAGGCCCTGGGGCCGACTGCCAAGGAGCTTGGCACCACCCCCTATTTGTCCTACGTGAATGATTACGGTGGCCGTCCGCTGCTGGCGTTCACCTGCAGTGGCGAGACATGCAAGGTGAACACGCAACTGTCTGTGGCCAATCAGTAGTGCCTGCTGCCGGAGAACGTCATGAAGTTGCACACAGTGAAGGTCTTGGGCGGTCTGTTGCTGGCCCTGATGGGGCCGGCGCACGCCGCGGATGACGAGGATGTGGAGGGCATGGTCGGGATGCTCAACATTCTCGGGTCCATGCACGAAACCCCCTGCAGCCTGGAGATGGCATCCCTGCACCAGACGATCGACCTGGGCCCGGTGTCGGCCAGCCAGTTGCAACGGCCGGGTGACCAGGCGACCTCCGTGGCCTTTCAACTGCTGTTCGAGGATTGCCGGCGCACCGCCGGCCGCATCGCCAGTGAACGCACGGGGAACCTGACATGGAGTGCTTATCAACCGGTGCTCTCGGTGGCGTTCATCGCACCAGCCGATGCCGATGATTCACGGCTGGTCAAGGTGCAAGGCATCACCGGGATGGGCCTGCGCCTGACCGATTCCCAGGGGCGCGATGTACAGCTGGGTTCAAGGGGGGAGCCATTGTTCTTGCCCTTGGGCCGCAACACGCAGACCTGGAACGTCCAGCCCACGCGCACCCCGGCACCCCTGACCAGCGGTGCATTCCGGGCCGTGGTGGATTTCAGGCTCAATTATGAGTAAGGGCAGAACAATGACCAGGTTAACCGGCCCGTGGGCCATTTTTATCGGTGCGGGACTGCTGTGGGCGGTCAGCCAGGGCGTGCAGGCCGATACCAACCTGACGATCCGCGCGACCATCATTGCACCTCCACCGTGTGTGATTAACAGCGGCGGCACGCTGAATGTGCCGTTCGGCAATGACCTGCTGACGTCACGGATTGATGGCGTGAATTATCGACGGGACGTGCCGTATACCGTCACCTGCAGTCCTCCCGTTTACAGCAACGCGATGACCCTGGAACTCAAGGGCGCGGCAGCCGGGTTTGATAACAAAGTGCTCTCGACCCCCAAGACCGACCTGGGGGTCAAGCTCTTCGCCAATGGGGCGGACTGGCCGCTGAACACGCCGCTCAGGTTTACCCATCCGACCTTTCCGGTCGTGCAGGCGGTGCCGGTCAAGCGCGCAGGCAGCACGCTGACGGGCGGGGCATTTGCGACCGCCGCCACCCTCGTGATCGAGTACCAATAATGAGGAAACGATCAATGAAATGTTGGCCACAGCGAACGTTGCTCGGCTTGTGTTGCTTCGGCTTTTTCAGTGCTGCGTCGGCCAACCTGACGTTCAACGGAACGCTGAACGAGCCGCCGCCCTGCACGATTGATTCGGGCAGCACGATTGAAGTCGATTTCGGGGATGTCGGCACCAAGCGTGTTGATGGCGTGAAATATCGCAGGGCCGTCGGCTACACCATCCGCTGCGGCGCCTCCACGCTGCCGTGGCTGTTGAAGTTGAGCGTCAAGGGCGCAGAGACAAGCTTTGATAACGCGGCCCTGCAGACCACTGCGCCTGACCTGGGGATTCGGCTGTATCAGAACAACGCGCCGTTTCGCCTCAACACGCCGCTGGACATCAGCCTGGCTGCACCGCCGACATTGGAAGTGGTGCCGGTCAAACGGCCGGGTTCGGTCCTGAAGGCCCAAGGGTTCACGGCGGTGGCCACGCTGTTGGCTGAATACCAGTAGGAGTCGAGTGTATGCGACACGCAATGATTCATAAGGGCCTGGCCCTGCTGCTGACCTTCGGCCTGGCGGCCACGGCGCAGGCGGTGG
The DNA here is from genome assembly GCF_013385345.1 of Pseudomonas sp. I8001. Taxonomy (NCBI): domain Bacteria; kingdom Pseudomonadati; phylum Pseudomonadota; class Gammaproteobacteria; order Pseudomonadales; family Pseudomonadaceae; genus Pseudomonas; species Pseudomonas sp. I8001. The sequence goes on along the minus strand of NZ_JACAQC010000003.1, from coordinate 38,792 downwards.
ACAACCTGAGGTTCAAGGGCAACCTGGTGGAACAGGCCTGCACCATCCGCCCGGGCGATGAAGCCATCACCCTGGAGCTGTGGGACCTGACCAGCAAGCACCTCTACATCAACACACGCTCAGTGGGCAAACGTTTCACCCTGCACCTGGATGACTGCAATACCACTATCAGCGACTCGGTGACCATCCTGTTCAACGGTGCGGAAAACCGCGCGCTGCCCGGTTTGTTCGCGCTGGATGGTGGCAGTGGTGCCTCAGGTATCGGGCTGGGCCTGGAGACACTGAGCGATAAGCCGGTGCCGGTGAACAAGGTCGGCGACGAGCAGAAATTGAGCCCCGGCAACAACGTCATCCTGCTCAAGGCCTATGTGCAGGGTGAGCCGGATGCCCTGCGGGACAAGACCATCGGGCACGGCAGCTACCGTGTGACTTCGACGTTTACGCTGGATTATCCGTAACGCTAAACCGTTATGCATGGGATGAAAGAGAACAACATGAAACGACTATTTGGAGCCGTTGTGCTGCTTGCCCTGGCTGGCATTACGACGACCGTGAAAGCGGCTGATTGCCGGGTCAATGGCGGGCCCTGGAAGCGATTGGACACTGGACAAACTGTAAGCCTAACGGTCCCGGTGACTGTCCGATTGGGGTCGGACACGAGCCGTATTCTGCTTGATGGGGCGAACCTGGAGTGTCGGTACTCTCTCTTGGACGGCCATCCCGCTTGGAGGCAGGACTACTGGGCAACTGCGCCATCTGCCTGGGCGCCCGGCGGAAAATTCGCAGGCTTCGGCACCGGTCTACGAATTAACGGCTCAGACTTGAATACTCCCGTCCCGGGCGGAATTCGAATATCTGTCATGCCAAATAATGGTATTGGGGTACGAGTCAATGTAACGCCCTATATTTTGATAAGAAACAATCCGACCAACCCAATCGAAGTTGAAAGAGGGGACATCCTTGGAACGTTAACGCTGGACCAGACAAACAACTACGATTCAAACCGCACGCGGCTTGTTCTCCAGTACACCGCGGATAATAAATTCGCGATCTCTCCATCGTCGTGCACGATCAACAATAACCAGCCGATCAATATCGACTTCGGCAACGTGCATCAGAGGGCGATAGGCACGGAACCGCTGTCCACCACTGTTCGTAAAGATCACACGTTGACCTACCGGTGCCCGGACCCGGGGATTACCACGCCGATCACCATTACCTACAAAGGCACGCCGTCCTCGTTCAACGCCAATGCGCTGGTGATGAGCAATCGGAACGTGGGCACGGCCCTTGTCCGTCAGGGGACTGCGGTTCGAGTCAATGGCTCGTTCCTGACCCGTATCACCAACAGTTCCGGGAGCGACGTTGTAACGTTCGCCCTGGTCAAGCAGGCGGGGTCCCTGCCTGTCGAGGGGGTCGTAAATGGCAACGGCGTGTTGGTAATGGGTGTGCCATGACACACCCATACGTTCAGACCTGGCGCGTCACGCGGTTACGTTGTTGGCTGTGGCGTTCCAACGCCTGGTGGGTCAACTCGCGCATCCATTGTTTTTCGCGGTAGCCCAGTTCGTTGAGCAGCAGGTTGTAGCTGTCGTCCGTCATGGGTTGCCCGGTCAGCACCTGCGGGTGCGGTACACCCAGGGCGTCGGCGAGGCCGATCAGCGTGAGCCTCAACGCTTCCTTCTGCTCGGCGGGTAAGCCGTTGGCCTGGGTCAGTCTGGCCTGGGCTTCCTGCAGTTCATCAAGGCGTGCGCATTGTTCGTCGAAATGCCGGGCATTGGCCTCAAGGGTGTTCGGGTGGTGGTCGTGCAGGTACTGTTCCCAATAGGGCTCCAGCAACATCTGGTTGACCAGGCCATCGCCTTCGCCCAGCTCCAGCACCGTGCTGTAGGCCTGTTCGATCTGCGTGGGTTTTACGTCGCCGGTGTCGCGGTACAGCATGTGTTCCGACAGCCAGGGCAGGTCGAGGCGCTTGGCCAGGGAGGTCTGGTAGCTCAGGTAGACCTCCACGTCGTCCACGTTACCCATCACGCCCTCCCGTCGTTGCGAACGCAGCCATTGGCCGAGGCCGCCTTCGGCTTCGGGTTTGAGCCGATGGGCAATGTCCTCGCTGGCGATGCGGTTCAATTGCTTGAGCCGTGCATTGCCCTTTGCCAGCGTCACCAGTTTGCCCTCGCGCTCGCTGGCCGAGGCGGAGTAACGCTGGGCTTCGCTGACCAGCACTTCGATGCCCAGGTCATTGAAAATCTGTGCACTGCCGTCGGCGCACAGGCCGGGAAAACTGGCCATCTTGAACAGCTTTTCACGCAGCGCCGTATCGTTGTGGGCCGCCTCCAGCAAACGCCAGACGCGCTCGCGCAACGTTTCAAGATTGTCCCAATAGGTGTCCATGTCCTGGGGCCGCTGGAAGAAGTCGGGCGCTTCAAGGGCCTTGATCACCTCGAACAAACCCTGGGAGCCGTGCTCGCGCTCCACCGCTTGCCACAGCTCCTGGCGCCTGCCCAGTAACGGCGGCCTGACCCGTTCCAGCCACGGGCCGCTCTCTCCACGGGGTTCATAGCTGCGGTTGGGGTCCAGTCCGGCGGCTTCGCGGTACTGCTCGTACAGCAGGCGCTGGTCGTTGAGCAGGGTGTTGCGGTCCAGGCGGGTATGGGCGACGGTCCGGGCCTCGGCGCTGTCGGCCATGAGCGCTGGCACATGATCAATCCGGGTTTGGCTCAGGTCCAGCAGGAAACCCTCCTCCCGTGGGTGGGCAAACAGCCCGGTGGGCCACTGGGTGATGGGGGTGCGGCTCAGGAACAGGCGGCGCAGGTGCGGCATTTTCGAGATGTTCGGTGGCTGCGTCAGCGGGTTGCGGTACAGGTTCAGGTTGCGCAGGTGCTTGAGGTTTTTCAGGCGCGCAACGTCGCCGTTGAGCAGCGTGATCTGGTTTTCCCCCACGTTGAGGTCGCGCAGGTAGCGCATGTTGGCGATGGGCTCGGGCAGCCGCGTCAGTTCGTTCGCACTGACGTCCAGCTCCCGCAGGGACGGGAATGCCTGCAGAAAGGGCCACTGGCTGTCGTTGAACATGCAGTTGGCCAGCTTCAGTTGGGTGACGTGCTCGAAACCATTGCCCAGCAGCGGCAGGCTGCCGGGCAGGTCGAGGGCGCTGAGGTCCAGGCTCGCGCCGCTCTGCACCTGGCCCAAGTCGTCGCGGTGCTCGGCGAGGCGGTCTTCCCAGCAGCGATAGAGTTTGTGCGCAATGATATTTTTACGCAGTTTTTCCTCCCGGGCCATGCGGCTGTTTTTGGGATGGGGGCCGGGCAGGCGCTTCCATTGCTCCAGCTCCCGGTACAGGTTGTGCCGCTGCAGGACCAGGCGATTGAGGACATCGTTGTTCAGCCCCGGGCCGATCTCATTGAGGAACCGCTGCAGGCGTTCCTCCTCCAGGGTCGGGAACAGACTGGCCAGCACCTCCCGGGCGCGGGCCTGGCCCAGGTGCTCCTGGGCGCGGCGCAACCCGCCGAGGGCCGCGCCGCCGAGCAGGGTGGTGGTCTGCACATCTGCCGTACTGCGCAGCGGTGGCTCGGCCAGCACCCGGCGCCGTTCGGCCAGGGGTTCGAGGGTTTCCATCAGCCAATGCTTGAGCCCGGCGCCCTGGCCGGGCCGGTAGCCCAGTTCACGTTGCTGCGCTTCGGACAGCGCGCGCAACAGGCATTCATACAGGGTATCCGGCCCATGCAGGCGCTGGCCCTGCTGATCGAACAGTTCGTAGCCCATGTCGTTCTGGCGCACCAGCACCCGGCGCCGGCGGGCATCGGCCGGCCCGGCTTCACAACGCAGCGTACCGCTGACCAGGCGATCGCGGATTTGCAGGTGCAGGTCGCCAAAGCCATCGCTGTAGCGCTTGAGGGTATTGAGCACCAGGCGCTCGGTACCTTCGGTGATCGCCCAGGGCGGGAAGAACCCCGCGTAGGCCTGGACACTGTGCTGGGCGAAGCTCAGTTCCCTGGCCTGATTGAGCAGGCGCAGCGGTACGTGGTGGTCCAGGGTTTGCCGTTCGGCCGGGGTTGTGCCGGCCAGCAGGGTGTCGGCCAGCGGCCGGTCCAGCGGGCTGACCTGCACGCGCAAACGGCGTTCATGGGGATCGGCGCTGACCTGGCGGGCCTGATGGATGTAGTCGGCGATGTCACCGGTCTGGCGCGCCACCGAGTCCGCCAGTTGATCGCGCAAGGTTTGCACGCGCAGTGCTTGCGGCACGTCGCCGCCCAGCAGGTGCCTGATCGACGGCTCATCGAGAAACTCCAGCACCCGCGCCGGCAACTCGCCGGACATCACCTCGGCCAGGCTCAATTGCAGCGTGTCGGCCGGCGATGCCTGCGGGTTGGCGTACTTGTGGGAGTCACCGCTCTTGTCCGAGCGCACGAACACTTCCAATGCCTTGGTTTGGGGCCAGCCCGGCAGCTCGGTGATGGTCTGCTCGAACCAGGCGGACGTCGCATCCAGCGGCAGCGGTGCGCCGGCGCGAATGGTGTGCACGGTCTGTGTGGCAGCGCGCTGGGCTTCATAGCGATTGAGGGTCGCTTCCAGCAGCGGCGGGGTCGGCCTGTTTTGCACGTAAAGGTTGCGCAGCACACCGTCGTCGGCACCGCTGATGCGTTGCATCTGCTGCAGTTGCTGGTTGCTGAAGGGCGCCGTGCGCGGCCCCAGGCGGCGCATCAGCGTGGCGCTGTCCCAGGTGCGCGGTTGCTCGGCTTCATGTACGAAGGCGCCGTCGCCGTTGAACCGCACCAGGGGTTGATAGGCGTTGGCGCGCTCCGGGTGAGCGATACGCGTGTCGCCGGTTTCAGGGTCTGCCTGCACTTCGAAGTGAGTACCTTGCAGCGCGAGGATCTGCTTGCCCCGATGGGTGTGCAGGCCGTCGACAATGGGCGGCTGGTCGAGGTTTTTCACAGCATAGGGCGCAATATCCGGGTGCCACAGGCGCGTGCTGCCGTCGGGCCGCACCACCGGGCGCAAGCCTTCGACGAAGGGGCTGAGCTTGAGCCGTGCGACATGGCCCAACTGGCTGGCAGCACCGAACAAGGCAAACTGGATCACGCTGTCGGCCACCGCGACCACTTGCTCCGCCGCCTCGGCACCACGCCCCTGGGCCCAATCGACAATCCCCTCGAACACCTCGTCGGTGATCTGGTACAGGCTGTAGGCGAGCATCGCTTCCCCCAGCAGCGGCACGAAGGGCGTCAGCACCAGCAGCGCCGCATTGAAGATATCCCCGAGGATTTTTTCCAGGTTGTCCCACCAGGCCCAGCGCGCGTGGCGGTCGGCGGTGGCGGTGGGCACGGCGATGTCCAGGGCATCGTTGACGATCTTGTTCAACTTGAGGCGGTACTGGTAATTCCACAGGTCATTTTCGGCGGCGAGCGTTGAGCGATTGACGTGATCGTCACCGATAGCCTGCACGCTGAATTGCAGGTTTGGCTGGGTGGTCGGGGTGTCGCGCCAGCTGGGACGCGGGTCGGTGTGGGCGGTTTGATGCCAGCGCACACGGCTCAAGCGTGTATTGAGCCCGGCAAAGAATTCACCGCGCCTGGCGTGGTCGATGAACTGGCTGAAGAAGGTCTGGTAGCGCTGGCTGTCCCGCAGTTTTTCCGTGAGGTGGCTGAGGAAGGCCGCAGGCGAAGGGTATTGCTTCAGAGGGTGTTCGGGGTCTGCGGGGATGTACACCAGCACCTTGCCGACGGGTCGGGTGGGCTGCGGGACAAACAGCAACAGGATGCCGGTCAATGCCGTGTTCATCAGGCTCAGGGTATGGCATCCAAGCGCCTGACCGTCCAGCAGCGCGACGCGGCCGGCGATCAGGTCGAGCACGGCGCCGTGGGCATCGGCGTCGATGTCCCGGTTGATCAAGGCCAGGTGCGCCGCCGTACCCAGGGCAGTCTTCTGAGTGGCAATCATCTGCAGGCGCACGGCCCGGGTCACCGCCGGGTCATAGAACCCCAGGGCCTGGCGCAGGCTTTTCTGGTAGCGGGCGCCCAGGTCCAGGGTGCGGCAGATGTGCTTGAACTGTTCAGCGGTCAATACGGCGCCGGTGATGGAGTGGCGCAAGGTCAGTGTATCCCGCTGCCCGCGTGGGTCTTCGGCGGACAGGAAGGCGTAGTCGACGAAGGTGTCCGAGGCGGCAAAGTTGGCCAGCGCGACGTCCAGCAGCGACAGGGTTTTGCTTTGCTCCCCACGATTGAAATCGTGCACCCACCAGGCAACTTTGGCGCTGGCATACAGCCGCAGGCAGGTGGTTCTGACGTCGATCTCGCCATAGGCCTTCAAGGCATTTTTCAGCAGCGGTTCGGCGAAGGCATACACGTCGGTCAATGCCTGGAATCGCTGGTCCATCGCAGCCTGCTGCTGCCAGTGTGCGGCGATCGCGGGCTTGAGCGCTTGATGCTGGTTGGCGCTGGCATGGGGATAGTGGCGGATGCCTTGGCGGGCGACGTCGTTGAGTGCGCGCAGGCGGAGTGGCGAGGTGGTTTTCAGCCAGTGCGGCAGGGCGTTTTCGATAAACGCGTGGTGCAGGGACTGGTCGGGTATGTCGGCCATGGGGGCAACCTGTAGAGCTCAAAAAGAAGGCTTGAGTCTATGCACCGGCACGGCTGCGGATAAGTTTGAATAGTGGGTGGAAACCGCGGCGGATCCCTCAGTAATCCGCAAGTGAAAAGCGCAGGGATAGGCCCATCAGCGCACGCTGCATAAGCTGTTGTTGCCCGGTTGCAGATAGGGCGTAAGAATCGGCGCCATGCCCTTGAGTACCTGTACCGGCAACGCCGAAGTGAACTTGAAACCCTGGGCCGAAGCGCCGGGGACGAAGGCGGTCAGCGTGCCGAAATGATGTTCGCCGATGTAGAACACGAAGGTCGCCGTGCGGTTGATCGCCTTGGAGCTGAGAATCCGCCCGCCGGCGCCGATGGCTTCGATCCGGTTGTCGCCGGTACCGGTCTTGCCACCCATGGCCAAAGGCGTACCGTCCGCCAGTTTGAAACTGCCGGACACGCGCCGTGCAGTGCCCGCGTCCACCACCTGGGACAGCGCCCCCTTGAGTGCCGTGGCCACCTCGGAAGGCATCACGCGCTTGCCGCGATTGGGGTCGTTGACCAAGCGGGTTTCGTACGGGGTGTCGGCGGCAAAGCGCAGGCTGTCGATACGCAGGGTGGGCTGGCGCACGCCATCGTTGAGGATGATCCCCACCAGTTCCGCCAGGGCCGCCGGGCGGTCGCCGGAGCTGCCGATGGCCGTGGCAAGCGACGGCACCAGGTGGTCGAAGGGGTAGCCGACTTTCTGCCAGCGCTGGTGAATATCGAGGAAGGCTTCGATCTCCAGCATGGTGCGGATGCGGCTGTCGCGGGCACTCTTGTGGCGGCTCTTGAACAGCCAGCTGTAAACCTCCTGGCGCTCGTGTTCACTGGCGGCGGTGGCCTGGGTGAAGGTGGCGTCGGGGTTGTTCAGCAGGTAGCCCATCAGCCACAGGTCCAGCGGGTGAACCTTGGCGATATAGCCTTGGTCAGGCAGGTCGTAGGCACCGGGGCCGTAATTCTGGTAGAGCTTTTCGAGGCGCTCGTCGGTGAGTTTTTCAGGGCTTTTGACGCTGCTCAAGTGCGAGCGGACGAAGCTGTTGAAACTCGCCTGGCTGGCGTTGGGCAGCAGGTAGCGGTGTACGGCGGCCAGGCGGATGGCGGTGGGGTGCATGCCATCGAGGAAAGTATCGAGGCGCGCCTGGGTGTTCTTGTTGCGGTATTTCTTCCAGAACTTGAGCAGGAAGGTGGTGCCTTCGCGGTCGGCGAATTTGGCCAGGTATTCCTGGCGCCTCGGGTCACTGTCGTCCTTGAGCAACTCGGCACTGTTGTTCGCACCGTGATAGGTGCTGTAGCGCACCAGGTCACGCATCAGGCGAATGAACGGCAAGTTGATCGACTCGCGCAGGGCTTCGATCAACGTGGGATTGCGACCGTTGTCCTGGCTGCGGAAGTTGTGGAAGTGGTGCATGCCGCCGCCGGTGAAAAAACCTTCGCCGGTGTTGGCCGAGTATTGGCGATTGAGGGCGGCGTCGAGCATGGCCGGCAGGTTGCGGTCGCTGTTCTGGGCCAGGTAATCGAGGGCCCAGTGGGTAATGCGGTCCGTGTCCTCGACCGGGACTTTGCGCAGCTCGGCGGCAGGTGTCGCAGCGTATTTATCATGCAGTTCGCTGACGATTTGCAGGTAGGTGGTCATCACCCGCAGCTTGGCGGTTGAACCCAGTTCCAGCTTGCTGCCTTCGTTGATGTCGAATGGCTGGTCGGTGCTGTCGGTTTGCACGCGCACACGGGCACCGTCGGGTGTCATCTCGTAGAGGTTGAAACTGTAGCGAACCTGAGCGGTGCTGGCGGGCGTCAGCAGCGTGGGCCCGAGCAGGCCGATCTGCGCGGCGAAGGCGGGGTCGGCGAGTTGCTTGAGGTACGTGCTGGCCTGGCTTTGCAGGTCGGCTTGCAAGGTGCTCGTGGCAGAGAGATCGAGTCGGTCGAGGTCGTACAGCGGCTGGTTGAGCAGGGCGGCCAGGCGAGTGCGGGCGACGCTGATGCCCTTGTTGGTTTCGATTGGCTGGATCGTCGGTTGTTGCTGCCAGTCACGGTAGGTGACTTTGCTGGCGAGGGCTGCGCTGGCCAGCGCCGGGTCGATCACGTTGTTTTGTGCGAGCAGGCGGATGTGGCTGTCGGTGAGGTCCGCCAGTTCCTTGTGGCCCTTGGACAGATAGTGAGACGGGCGACGCTGGGCGATCATCAGCGATAGCACCTCGCGCAACGCCAGACCCTTTTGCGGCAGCTGTTTGGGGTCGGTGCCGATGAGCAGCGCGTTTGTCTGGTTGAAGTCGGCGCCGTACCACACGCGCAAGCCTTCGGCCATGCCGTGCACTTCGCCATGGCCGGGTACCGCCGACAGGGGCACGCTGTTGAGGTAGTCGCGCACGATGTCCTGGCGAGCGGCAAGGGTTTGCGGGCCGTCCTGATACGCGCGCACGCTGGCGGAAATCATCTGGCGGATTTTCTCGCCGCCGGACAGGGTCAGGCCGTCGGGCGAGTGGCGGTATTTTTCCAGCTGCGTGGCCAGGGTACTGCCGCCTGCCGTCTGGCCGGGCAGGTGCAAAAGCTTCGCCACCTGGGACCAGGCGGCCTTGGCAAAGCGCGGCCAATCCACGGCCGGGTTGAGTTGCGGGTTTTTCGGGTCTAGCAGGTCGCGGTCTTCGATAAACAGCAGGCTGCTGACCACCACCGGCGGGATCGCCGCAAAGCTTGGGTAGAACTGTTGTGGATACGTGAACTGATACAGCGGCGCGGCGCGGCAATCGGTGATGGTCAGGCCGGCCTGGATCTTTTCCGGGTAGGGCACGAACAGGCCGCGCTGGGCGTAGGCCATCAGGTCGGGGGAGAAGCGCGCTTGAGCCTGGATCAGGTAGTCACGCTTGATCAAGCGCGGCAGGAACTCGCCGAGGGCGCTGTAGCCCAGGCGCTTGTCAAAGGGCCCGGCGCCAGGGTAAACCCGCGCATCACTGGGGCCCGAATGCATTTGGTAGGTGAGGGTTGAGGCAATGTCGGAGAAGGTCTTGGCCTGCAACCTTGAAGTGCGCATTTCCCGCAGGGCGGCAAAGCCCAGGGCGATCAGCGCAATCAGCAGAACCAGCCAGAACAGCCGCCACCACAACCGTCGGCGGGGAGGAGGGCTTTGTGGCAACGGCTGTTCATCCGGGCTATCGGTGGATACCGCAGCCTTGGTCGAAGCGTTTTGCCATAAAGCGCCCATAGTCGATTGATCCATTTACGCAGATTGATCGGACTTGGTTGAAGCTTAGACGGTGGTGGGCGAGTGGGAGGAATTTGTGAGGGTGATGCTGTTTGTGGCGAGGGGGCTTGTCCCCCGTTGGGCTGCGCAGCAGCCCCAAAACCTGCCATGAAGATCTTCCTGAAGAAATGCGGTGTGTTTACTGGGGCTGCTGCGCAGCCCAACGGGGGACAAGCCCCCTCGCCACAGACAAGCCCTCTCCACACAGGAAAAATCAGAGCCAGGCTGCGTCCCATAGTGGGTAGTCACCAATATGTTCGACCAGGCCCGCTCGCAGAGGATTGGCGATGATGTAGCGGGCAATTTTGCGAAGGTCTTCATCGCTACGCACTGCTCGGTCATGGTAGCCAAGTTGCCAGAATCGTTCTTTGCTGCCGCGTGCGCGATTAATGGTGAGGGTGCTGCGGGATTTGGTACGTCCCACAGCCTGCGACAACGTTGTGCCTTGCAGCTCAAATAGCCAATGAAAGTGATCAGGCATGACGACCCATGCCAGAGAGTCGACCATTCCCAATTCATGGGTCTTCCTGAATTCTGCTACCAGTAGTCTTCCCAAATGGAAGTCTTTGAACAGGGGTTGCCGGTTGTGAACCACGGCGGTAATCAGATAAGGACGGCCAGATTCTGAATGTCGACCACGGCGTAACAGATGAGAGTTGGGTTGATGAAGCATTCCTTTGCTCCTTGAGGGGAAGTAGTCAATTGACGTTAGCAGCTGCTGTGGAGTGCTCTCTTGCAGTTCAGTGTCGGCGTGTTTCTCGAAGGTAGATTTGTGGCGAGCGGGCTTGTCTGTGGCGAGGGGGCTTGTCCCCCGTTGGGCTGCGCAGCAGCCCCAGTAAAGACACCGCATTTTTCCGGATAGAACTTATGGCAGGTTTTGGGGCTGCTACGCAGCCCAACGGGGGACAAGCCCCCTCGCCACAGACAAGCCCCTCGCCACAGACAAGCCCGCTCGTCACAGATAACCCCGCCACATAACCCCAAACCGTCGAGCTAGAGCCTCCCCCACTCGTAAACCCGCCAAAGGTAGGGGCATGACGCTGCACCATTACCGTGCAATACTCGCCGCCGTTCGGTGGCGATGATTCCTACGCTAACCAGGTGATGCTCCTCCGCAAAAGGCGCCTTTACCGAGAGTTCCCGCTGAATCTTGCCGTTTATAGAGTGAAAACCCCTGGGTTTAGCTTTTTATACTGCACCCCCGCTGATCTGGCCCGGCCAGACCGTTTTACCCAAAAGGTGATCCGGCAACGGTACGCCATGGCAGACCCGCCATGACGCCCCGGACTCGGTGGCTCATATCCAATAACAAGACGAGGTTGTATCCCTATGCCAGCTGGCAATCATCTGCCCCATGGCGAGACCGCTCAGGGCGGTCCGCTGAAACGCGAACTCGGCGAACGGCATATTCGCCTGATGGCCCTCGGTGCATGCATCGGCGTCGGCCTGTTCCTAGGCTCGGCCAAGGCCATTGAAATGGCCGGCCCGGCGATCATGCTGTCGTACATCATCGGCGGCCTGGCGATCCTGGTGATCATGCGCGCCCTCGGCGAGATGGCCGTGCACAACCCGGTGGCCGGTTCGTTCAGCCGCTACGCCCAGGATTACCTCGGCCCGCTGGCGGGCTTTCTCACCGGCTGGAACTATTGGTTCCTGTGGCTGGTGACCTGCGTGGCAGAAATCACGGCCGTCGCCGTGTACATGGGCGTGTGGTTCCCCGATACACCCCGCTGGATCTGGGCCCTGGCAGCACTGATCAGCATGGGCACCATCAACCTGATCGCGGTCAAGGCTTTCGGTGAGTTCGAGTTCTGGTTCGCACTGATCAAGATCGTCACCATCATCGCCATGGTGATCGGCGGCGTCGGCATCATCGCGTTCGGCTTTGGCAACGATGGCGTGGCCCTGGGCATTTCCAACCTGTGGACCCACGGCGGCTTTATGCCCAATGGTGTGCAGGGTGTGTTGATGTCCCTGCAGATGGTGATGTTCGCCTACCTGGGCGTGGAGATGATCGGCCTCACCGCCGGTGAAGCGAAGAACCCGCAGAAGACCATCCCGAGTGCCATCGGCTCGGTGTTCTGGCGCATCCTGCTGTTCTACGTCGGTGCGTTGTTCGTGATCCTGTCGATCTACCCGTGGAACGAAATCGGCACCCAGGGCAGCCCGTTCGTGATGACCTTCGAGCGCCTGGGTATCAAGACCGCCGCCGGCATCATCAACTTCGTGGTGATCACCGCAGCGTTGTCGTCGTGCAACGGCGGTATCTTCAGCACCGGGCGCATGCTCTACAGCCTGGCGCAGAACGGCCAGGCCCCGGCCACGTTCGGTACCACCTCAAGCAACGGCGTGCCGCGCAAGGCGCTGCTGCTGTCGATCTTCGTGCTGTTGCTGGGCGTGCTGCTCAACTACATGGTTCCGGAAAAAGTCTTCGTCTGGGTCACTTCCATCGCTACCTTCGGCGCGATCTGGACCTGGCTGATGATCCTCCTGGCCCAGCTCAAATTCCGCAAGAGCCTGACCCAGGCCGAACGTGACGGCCTTAAATACCGCATGTGGCTGTACCCGGTCAGCTCCTACCTGGCCTTGGCGTTCCTGGTGCTGGTGGTGGGCCTGATGGCGTACTTCCCGGACACCCGTGTGGCGCTCTACGTGGGGCCGGTGTTCCTGGTGCTGCTGACGGTGTTGTTCTACGTGTTCAAGTTGCAGCCGACTCAAGCGGCGGCACGCACCGCGAGCTGAGTTTCCTGCGCTCAACAAAAAGCCCCTTACGGGGCTTTTTGTTTTTCAGGCGGTGGCGGGAGGCGCCGGTTGGGTGAGCCGCTTGTTCAAATCCAGCCAGGCCCCCAGCAGCGCCATCAGCCCGGCGCCTACCAATGCGGTGAAGATTTGCATGGCGAAGGCATCGCCGGTGATCGCATTGATCATGTCCGCCAGCGGTGCCAGCAGCACCCCCAGGCAGAACACCTCCAGGGAGTAGCGGCCCATGCGGCAGGTTTGCTGCGCCAGCCAGTTTTGCGTCCAGGCGTGGCCAGGCAACAGCTTGGCGGTGACATAGGCCAGGGCCAGGAAGTGCAGCAAACGCACGGGCGACAGGTCGGTCTTGCTGATGGGGTACAGCAGGTCACTGAGCGCCGACGGCATCAGCGCGTCGTGGATTTCCGGCCAGCGCCACGAGAGCGTGAGAACCCCCGCCAACAGCGCATACACCGCCGCAGCGACGAACAACGGCTGACGCAACAGGCGCCGAGTCTCGACAGGGCGGGGTTGCCCGGCATGAATCGCCGCCGCGCCGCCCAGCACAAACAGCAACTGCCAGGTCACCGGGTTGAAGTACCACACGCCGTCGGCAATCGCCGCCAGGTTCCAGCCCAGGTGCGGCGCCAGCAAGTACACCGCCAGCGAAACAGCCACCACCGCCCAGGTCTTGCGCAACAGCAACGGCAACACCAGCGGCAGGCAACCCAGCAGCACGATGTACAGCGGCAACGGGTCCATCAGGTTGGGTTTGAAGCGCAACAGCAGTTCATCCACCAGGGCTTGCTGGGGATGGGTGACGAAGTGCGTCAGGCCCATCTCTTCAACGAGGTCGCGGGTTTCCACATGGCTGTTGGCGAAGAACACGATGCCCATCAGCATCGCCAGCAGGAAGATGTGCACCACGTACAGCACCCAGGTGCGCCGCCAGATCTTCACGCAGGCGATCAGATAACCGTCGCGCTGCAGGATCTTGCCGTAGGCCAGCACGGCCGCATAACCGGCCAGGAACACGAAGACCTCCGCCGCGTCGCTGAAACCGAAGTTGCGCAGGGTGATCTGGCCCAGAGGGTTGTGGGGCACGTGATCCCAGAAAATAAAGATCAACGCCAGGCCCCGAAAAAAATCGATGCGCGGGTCGCGTCCGTTCAACATGGCAGCGGGCTCTTGAACAAGGGGTTTAGTAATGACAAGTGGACGACGGCTTCAGTCGAGCCGTACGTCGGGCGGGCGCAGGTTGGCGGTATTTGTAAGCAATTGCAAAGCTGAGTTTTTTGCTGAATGTCTCATCGCTTTGTTTAAACGTCGATGATCACCAGCGTGCCTTGGCTGCCGGCGAGTACCGCGTGGGCGATGCCGGCTTCAACCAAATACATCTGACCGGCGCCGACGTCGATGGCCTCCTCGCCAATAGACAGGCGCAAAAGGCCGTCGATCACCAACAGCCCTTCGTTGTAGTCGTGGGTTTCTTCTTCATAAGCCTGTGCATCCATGCGCAGCACCTTGATCCGCGCCGGGCCGACCTGGCCCACGCGGGTGGATTTCCAGGTGTCCGGCAGTTGGGCGGCAAGGGCGGTGAAGTCGAGTAACGGCATGGTGAAGCTCCTTGTTTCAACGATGCCGTTCGGTGGTCCGGTTCAGCGGGGTTGTTCAGTGCGGGCTCAGGCTGCGGCGATTTCATTCGGCTCAAAACTGTCCGCCCGCGCCATCTGCCACATGCGCGAATAAAACTCGCCGTTCACTTCGCCGGTGAGCAATTCGCCAGGTTTCAGGAACACATGCAGCTGCGAAAACAACTTGATCTCGGTGGCCGACATGCGCCGCACCAGGTGCTTGGCCGACAGTTGCGAAGGGTGGTCGAGACCGGCGGCAGCGAGCATTTCGGCCAGGGCCTTCAACGTGTTGCGGTGGAAGTTGAACACGCGCTGGGCCTTGTCCGGCACCACCAGTGCGCGCTGGCGCAACGGGTCCTGGGTGGCCACCCCGGTGGGGCATTTGTTGGTGTGGCAGCTTTGCGACTGGATACAGCCGATGGCGAACATGAAGCCCCGCGCCGAGTTGGCCCAGTCGGCACCGATGGCCAGGACGCTGGCGATGTCGAACGCGCTGACGATCTTGCCGCTGGCGCCGAGCTTGATCTTGTCCCGCAGGTTCAAGCCCACCAGGGTGTTGTGCACGAACAACAAGCCTTCACGCAGCGGCACGCCGATGTGGTCGGTGAACTCCACCGGCGCGGCGCCGGTGCCGCCTTCCTTGCCGTCCACCACGATAAAGTCCGGGAGGATGCCGGTTTCGAGCATGGCCTTGGCGATGCCCATGAATTCCCACGGGTGGCCCAGGCAGAACTTGAAGCCCACCGGTTTGCCGCCCGACAGTTCACGCAGCTGGGCGATGAAGTGCATCATTTCGATAGGAGTGGAAAACGCGCTGTGGCGCGACGGCGAGATGCAGTCCTCGCCCATCATGATGCCGCGGGTGTCGGCGATTTCCTGGGTCACCTTGTGCTTGGGCAGGATCCCGCCGTGGCCCGGTTTGGCGCCCTGGCTCATCTTGATTTCGATCATCCGCACTTGCGGGTTCTGCGCCTGCACGGCGAAGCGTTCCGGGTCGAAAAGGCCGGCGCTGGTGCGGCAGCCGAAGTAGCCGCTGCCGAGCTCCCAGGTCAGGTCGCCGCCGTTTTCCCGGTGATAGGGGCTGATGCTGCCTTCACCGGTGTC
This sequence comes from Pseudomonas sp. I8001, assembly GCF_013385345.1. Classification (NCBI taxonomy): domain Bacteria; kingdom Pseudomonadati; phylum Pseudomonadota; class Gammaproteobacteria; order Pseudomonadales; family Pseudomonadaceae; genus Pseudomonas; species Pseudomonas sp. I8001. The sequence goes on along the minus strand of NZ_JACAQC010000003.1, from coordinate 23,475 downwards.
ATGGGCGAAGTTGCCGAGCTTGGCCCCCTGGTTGAGCGCGCGAATCGCGTTGGCGCTCAGCGAACCGAAGCTCATGGCCGAGATGTTGAACACCGAGGCCGAGTAGGGCTGCTTGCATTGCGGGCCGCCGACGATCACGCGAAACGCGCTGGGGTCGCTCAGCGGCGCGGGGCGCATGGAGTGGCCGATAAACTCAAAGCCCGACTGGTACACGTCGATCAGCGTGCCGAAGGGTTTGTCGGCACTTTCATTCTTGGCGCGGGAATAGACCAGCGAGCGCTGGGCCCGGGAGAAGGGCAGGGCGTCGCTGTCGGATTCCAGCAGGTACTGGCGGATTTCCGGACGGATGCCTTCCACCAGGTAACGGATATTGCCCAGGATCGGGTAGTTGCGGCGCACCGCGTGGGGGCTTTGCAGCAGGTCGAAAATGCCGATCAGGCTAAGGATGCCGGTGACCACGGCGATCGGCCACAGCCATTCGTGTTCGATAAACGGCATGCTGGCGAGGGTGAAAATGACGCAGACGGCAAAGAACGCGTAACGGCTTAACAAGGACAGGCTCATACAGGGTTCCTTAGTTTTTATCCTGTAGGAGCGAGCTTGCTCGCGAAGGTCGTTAACGATAGCGCGGTTGTCTGGATGACCGCGGTGCATTGACGTTTTTCGCGAGCAAGCTCGCTCCTACAGGGCTCGATCAGGCGTTTTGCGCCTGCAGAAAAATCGAGAACAGCTCCGACTGGGATTTGATCCCCAGCTTGCTGTACATGTGTTTCTTATGGACTTTCACGGTTTCAACAGAGATTTCCAGCTTACGAGCGATTTCCTTGCTGGAGCAACCACTGAGCATCAAACGGCCCACATCCAGCTCCCGCGCGGTGAGTTGCGCGCCCCAGCCATCGTTGTGGATCGGCTGCTCCGGAGCGCTCACCTGGTTGAGTTCATGGGGCAGGCGCTGGCGCAGCAAGCCCAGTACCCACGGTTGAATCAGCGACAGCAGGGCAATCTGCTGTGGGTCAAAGCGCTGTTTGGAGCCCAGGGACAGGCATAGGGTTCGCCCGTCCGGTTGCTGGCAATTGAACTGGATTTCATCGGCCACCACGTTCAACCGGAAGTAGCGCTGGTAATACTCGGTCAGCTCGAAATGCTCCGGGGCCACTTCGGCCAGGCGAAACAGCCCGGTGCGCGAGTGTTCGCGGCTGGCGATGTAGAAGGGGTCGAGCAGGTATAAACCGTTAAGGTAATCCTGGAACAGATGGTCGGGTTCGCCGTCCTGGCCCGGGCATTCGGCGAACACCAGGGGTTTGTGCTCGCTGCTGAACAGCAACACCACCCAACTGTCGAACGGCACATATTGGTCCAGCAACCGGACAAGCTGCGTCCAGAAATTCGGCTGGTCCAGGGCGTCTATCATCTGCCCCACCGAACGGTGCCAGGCGATGTCTTCCAGCGACAATGTCATGCATCTACCCCCATAGGGTTAACCCGGCTGCGTGATTTCCCGAGTGTTCGCGGCTGCGCATACTGCGCCACAGATAAAGAACAAGGAATAACCATGAAGGTCGAATTTGCCCAGCTGGCAGGCCGCGATAACGGCACAGCTTACAACCTTGAGCGCGCGTTGGCGGCAATTGCTGCGTGTGCGGCGGATACCCAATTGGTCGTATTCCCGGAAACCCACCTGATGGGCTTCCCGACCGCCGGCACCGTGGCCGAGGTGGCCGAGCCGGTGGACGGCCCGACCGTGCAGGCGATTATCCAGGCCGCCCGTGCGCGCAACATCGCCGTGGTCATCGGCATGGCCGAGAGCGACGCGGGCCAATTCTATAACACCACCTTGATGATCACCCCGGACGGCATCGCCCTGCGCTATCGCAAGACCCACCTGTGGGCCTCGGACCGCGGCGTCTTCACCCCGGGTGACCGCTACGCCACCTGCGTGTGGAACGGCGTGCGAGTCGGCCTGTTGATCTGCTACGACATCGAATTCCCGGAAACCGCCCGGGCCCTGGCGCAGTTGGGCGCTGAAGTGTTGATCGTCACCAACGGCAACATGGACCCGTACGGCCCCACCCACCGCACTGCGATCATGGCCCGCGCCCAGGAAAACCAGGCGTTCGCGCTGATGGTCAACCGAGTGGAAGAGGGCGACGACGGCCTGATGTTCGCCGGTGGCAGTGCGCTGGTCGACCCGTTCGGCAGCTTGCTGTTTGAAGCCGGGCGCGGGGAAGGGCAGTTCAGGGTTGAACTGGACCTGGGGCAACTGGCGGCGGCGCGACAGGACTATCGCTACCTGGATGACCAGCGCTTGAAATTGCCGGGGGAGGTGATTGAGCGCGAGGACGGGACGCGGGAATTGTTGATCCCCAAACCCTGACACGGGTCTCGTGGCAAGGATGCTGTTGTGGCGAGGGGGCTTGTCCCCCGTTGGAGTGCGAAGCGCTCCCGCTTTTTCTGGGGCCGCTTCGCAGCCCAACGGGGGACAAGCCCCCTCGCCACAGAAGCTGCATTTCACCAAAAAGCTGCTTCAACCATAAAAATTATTGCGTTCGCTGCACCGACTTCAGTTCTGCCATAAATCTAATAATTGCGCGGAGAATCGCTCATGGCTCGTTTGCAACGCACCCTGTCGTTAGGGTCGGTGGTGCTGTTTGGCATCGCCTATATGACACCGATCATTGTCCTGGGCACCTTCGGTATCCTGGCGCAATCCACCGCCGGCATGGTCCCGGCCGCTTACCTGGCCGCCCTGGTGGCGATGTTCTTTACCGCCATGAGCTACGGCCGCATGGCCTCGGCGTTCCCGGTGGCCGGGTCCGCCTACAGCTATGTGCGCAAGGCCATCAGCCCCAAGCTCGGGTTTATCGCCGGTTGGGCGGTGTTGCTCGACTACCTGTTCCTGCCCATGGCCATCTGGCTGATCGGCGCGGCCTACCTGCATTCGGCCTTCCCGGCCGTGCCGCAATGGGTCTGGGTACTGGCGTTTATCGGGGTCACCAGTGTGATCAACATCATCGGCCTGAAACTCGCCAACGGCATCAACGCCTTGCTGATGCTGGTGCAGTTCCTGGTGCTGGTCGCCTTCGTCGCGCTGTGCATCCACTACATCGGCGGTGATGCGAGCAAGCCGCTGTGGACCATCACCCCGTTCTTCAACGGCCAGATGCAAATGCCGTTGATCATGAGCGGCGCGGCGATCGCCTGCTATTCGTTCCTGGGCTTTGACGCGGTCAGCACCCTGACCGAAGAAACCCGCGACCCGCGCCGCACGATTCCCCGGGCGATCATGCTGATCACCCTGATCGGCGGGCTGATCTTCGTCGGTGTGTCGTACTTCGTGCAGATCGCCCACCCATCGTTTGAGTTCACCGACGTGGATTCTGCCGCCTACGAGATTGCCCGCAACATTGGCGGCGACCTGTTTGTGTCGATCTTCCTGATCGGCCTGATCGTCGGCCAGTTCGCCTCGGGGCTGTCGGCGCAGGCCAGCGGTTCGCGGTTGCTGTTTGCGATGGGGCGCGACGGGGTGTTGCCCAAGTCGTTCTTCGGTACCTTGCACGCGCGCTTCGGTACGCCGGTCAACAGCATCCTGCTGTGCGCGGTGGTTGCGTTACTGGCGTTGAGACTGGACGTCACTACCTCCACCTCGTTCATCAACTTCGGTGCGTTCCTGGCTTTCAGCCTGGTGAACCTGTCGGTGATCTTCCACTACTGGATCGGTGCCAAGCAGCGCGGTTTGCGGGAGTTGGTGCTGTTCCTGGTGTTCCCGACCATCGGCCTGGTGGCGGATTTGTGGTTGATGGTCAGCCTTGATCACCTGGCGATTTACCTGGGCCTGAGCTGGTTGGCGATTGGCCTGGTGTACCTGGGTTTCCTGACGCGGGGCTTCTCCCGGCAGCCCCCGGAAATGGACTTTCAGGAAGCCGCATAGAAGCTCGGGATCTATTCTTATTGCAATCGGTTCTCGTTTGGGTGCATCATTTGTGTTACTGTATAACACTTGATGTTCACCCAGACGCCCCGGAGGCCTTATGAAACCTGGTATCCACCCCGACTACCGCACCGTGTTGTTCCATGACACCGCCGCCGACGTTTTCTTCCTGATCGGTTCCACCGTGGAAACCGACCGTACGCAACAACACAGCGACGGCAACACCTATCCCTACGTGCTCCTGGACGTGTCCAGCGCCTCGCACCCGGTGTACACCGGCCAACAGCGCAAGACCCAGTCCGAAGGCCGCATCGCCGGCTTCAACAAGCGATTTGCGTCGTTTGGTTCGGCCGGTAAAACCGCCGAGGCGTGATGCACCGCGCGTTACCTCAGGGCCGCTTCATTCAATGAAGTGGCCCTTTTTTATGCCCATCTGACGAAGTGATGTCGCAAGGCCATCACTGCAAAGAAAAACCGACTAAACTGCTGGGTAATGGCCAGGAGGCTGTTACCTTGACCGTAGGACACGCACATCGACGCTATACGAGGTGCCCCATGGGAGAGTCAGTGACCTTCGCAAATCCCGACCGCCCGGTAGTGCTGTTGATTGACGCACACCCGGACGTGCTGGACCGCCTGACGCAGTTGCTGCGCCTGGAACCCTTTGAATTATGCAGCGCCACCGACGCCGCTCACGCGCTGGCGATTCTGGCGCAGCAACCCGTCGACCTGGTGATGAGTGCCGCGCGCCTGCCGGACATGGACGGCGCCACCCTGCTTGCGCAGATCCACCATGATTACCCGCACACCGTGCGCATCCTGCTGACCGGTGAAACCGACCTGACGCTGATCATCAAGGCCATCAACGAAGGGCAGATCTACCGCTACCTGAGCAAACCCTGGAAAGACGAAGAACTGCTGCTGGCGTTGCGGCAATCCCTGGCCCATCAACATTCCGAGCGTGAGCGCCTGCGCCTGGAGCAATTGACCCGCCAGCAGAACGACGAACTCAAGCAACTCAACGCCAGCCTGGAAAAACGCGTGGCCTCACGCACCAGCGAGCTGCAGCAAACCGCTGACATGCTCGACTTGGCCTACGAAGAACTCAAACACAGCTACGCCACCGGCACCGAAGTGTTCTCGCTGCTGGCCAACCTGCGCTTGCCCCGAGCCAAGCAAACCAACCGGCAGATCATCGAGCTGGTGCGCACCTGGTGCCACGGCCGCGGCCTGGATGAGGCCAGCAATCGCGACCTGACCATGGCCGCCGCGCTCTACAACATCGGCAAGTTGAGTTGGAGCGACAACATGATGGTCTCTCCCAGCGACCTGCTGCACAGCACCTACCGTGAGCGGTACCGGGCGTATCCGGCCCAGAGCGAATCGTTGCTGATGACCCTGGAACCGATGAAAGACGCGGCACGCTTGATCCGCCATCACCAGGAACGCTGGGACGGCAGCGGCTTTCCCGACCACCTCAAGGGCGAAGCAATACCTGTAGGTTCGCGCCTGTTGAAACTGGCGGTGGACTTCATCGAATTGCAACGCGGCTTGATCCTTGAGCGGCAGATGAACAGCGACGAAGCGCTGCTCTACATCCGCAAATACGCCGGGCGCCTTTACGACCCGGACATGGTCGAGGACTTCATCCAGGCCTGCGCCGCGTTCCTCAGCGACGTGACCCTGGGCGACCCGTCGGTGAAGGTCCTGACCACCCGCGAACTGGCCGAAGGCATGGTGCTGGCGCGCAACCTCAACGCCGACAACGGCATGCTGCTGCTCAACGCCGGCAAGGTGTTGAACCTGCCGCTGGTGGACAAGCTGATTGCGTTCGAGGCCATGGAAGGGGCGAAGTACAGCGTGTTCATCAAGGAGCCGGATGAGGCACTGCTTTCGGGGTGAGACCGGTTCATGGGATCCTTGCGCCTTTGTATTCAAGGCGACCTTTTCATGACCTCCACCATTCGCATCGCCGCCGCCCTGCTGATCGGCAGCGACGGCCAGACCCTGCTGGTACGCAAGCGCGGCACCCAGGCCTTCATGCAGCCGGGCGGCAAGATCGATGCCGGCGAGCAACCCGCAGAGGCTTTGGCCCGTGAGCTGCACGAAGAACTGGGCCTGCGAGTTGATCCGGAGGCGGCTGTGTACCTTGGGCAGTTCTCGGCGCCGGCGGCGAATGAGCCGGGGTTTGTGGTGCAGGCCGAATTGTTCCAGGTGCACATCGACGTGGCGGTGATGCCGGCTGCCGAGATTGAAGAGGTGTGCTGGATCGACCCGGCGGGCGACGGCGGTTTGCAGCTTGCGCCGCTGACCCGGGATTTGATTCTGCCGTTCTACCGCGCCTCTCTGATCCCTGCCTGATCTTGTGGCGAGGGAGCAAGCTCCCTCGCCACAGGTATCCGCTACAGGTCAGCGAACGGCGCTGACGCCGTCCAGGGTCGAAAACGAGGTGTCCTTGGCCGTCAGCAGAAAATCACGCATGTACGGCGCGTCCAGCATGTCGGCGCGAATCCCGGCGTACAGCGTGGCAAACAAACCTTTCTCCCCCAGCCGCTTGGCCTTCACATACCCCCGGGAGCTGTATTCATGCAGCGCCCAATGGGGCATGCCGCACACGCCGCGACCGCTGGCCACCAACTGCATCATCATCACCGTCAGTTCCGAGGTGCGCACCTGGGCCGGTTCTACATCTGCCGGTTCCAGGAAGCGGGTGAAGATGTCCAGGCGATCCCGTTCCACCGGGTAGGTGATCAGGGTTTCGCTGATCAGGTCTTCGGGCACGATGTACGGCTTGTTCGCCAGCGGGTGCTGGTTGGCCACGGCGAGCATGGCTTCGTAGGTGAACAGCGGTACATAGGTGATGCCCGGCAGCTCCAGCGGGTCCGAGGTCACCACCAGGTCCAGGTCGCCACGGGCCAGGGCCGGCAGCGGCGCGAAGGCGAAGCCGGAGGCCAGGTCCAGCTCGACTTCCGGCCAGGCATCGCGGAACTGGTCGATGGTCGGCATCAACCACTGGAAGCAACTGTGGCACTCGATGGCCATGTGCAAACGCCCGGCCGTGCCGCCGGCCAGGCGCGCGATGTCGCGTTCGGCACCGCGCAGCAAGGGCAGGGTGGCGTCCGCCAGTTGCAGCAGGCGCAGGCCGGCGCTGGTGAAGCGCAGCGGCTTGGTCTTGCGCACGAATAACTGCATGCCCATGCGCTCTTCCAGTTCCTTGAACTGGTGGGAGAGTGCTGATTGCGTCAGGTGCAGGCGCTCAGCGGCCTCCACCAGGCTGTCGGCTTCGCGCAAGGCGTGCAGGGTCTTGAGATGGCGGATTTCGAGCACGGGGTCTCCATGAATATAACTTGTGACAAATTCGGATCGGTTGAGTTTGTCTCATGTTGTTATGTGTGTCGACCGTCGTGCGCAAGTCCCGCCGCCTTTACACCCCGGCAAAGTGCCGGGTGGCCAGCGCTCGCCCGATATTGCCGCGCCAGATAGGGTCCACCGCGACCCCGGCTTGCGCCTGGGCGACTTGCCATTGCAGGCCCAGGTTGCGCTGCTCGGGAATCTTCAAGTGGGCCTTGATGAACTCGTCGAACTGCGCCCCGGCCTTGTCGTAATGAAAGTGCGCATACCACAGGGTGGCGGGCGGCGTTTGTGTCAGGTCCTGAATCACGTATTCCTGAAGAAAATCCGCCCGTCCTTTCTTGCCTTCATTGAGGTTGCGGGCCGGTTCGCCCTTGCGAATCTCCACCACCCGTTGTTCGCGAAGGTAGTCCAGATAGCCTTCGGTGGGGGTTTTGCTGGCGAGGGTCTGGCGGATTCGCAGGTTGCGGCCCTTGATGGTCAGCTCCGCGGCCTTGGCCCGCAACTGGCGCACGAGGTCTTCGGTGGGGTTCAGGCGTTCCAGGCGATTGGCCCGCAGGTTCAACTCGGCCGCTTCACTGACCAGCAGGTGCTCCAGGTCCACCGGCAGCATTTTTTGCTCGGTGTAGGCGGTGGCGCGGTTTTCGTACAGCGCGACGTTGTCCAGGCGAGCCCTGGCTTCGCTCACCACGAACGGCTTGACGTTGGACTCCGGCGGCGCGGGTTCCGAGGCGGCATTGTCCTTGAGCCGGGACTTGCCGCCGGGGCCCTTGATCCAGGTCTCGGACCGCCCTCTGGCGCTATCGACCCGGTAAGTGGTGGCCTGGGTTTGCGGGTCTATGATCTCGGTACCTACCAGGGAAATATTGTCCTCGGTGTCGAATACCCGCCGTACAGGTTGCCCGGCCGGTGGGCGGCTTGCCGGCGACTCCTTGATGGCCCGGCGGGCGAGTTCGATCATCTGGTCAATGTCGACGAAAAACGCACTGAGTTGCGCCTGGTCGAAATGCTGGGGGTAACCGAGGTTCCAGGTGCGGATGGTCAGCCGGAATTGTTCATAGGCCTGTATGCAGTCTTCCAGCACCTTGCGCCGCTGTGTGATGTTGGCAGTGGCGTTAGGCAATTCAAAATGCGAAGCCTGGGCCCGGTTGACCTTGGCATAGCTGTCACGGGCCTGGGCTCTAAGGTACCACCAGGACAGTTCGGTCACTTCGGGGTATACCTCAAGGGTGTCGAAGCGGTGCGCCAGCCTCAGGTGCATGCGGTAGTTGTCATTAAGCACGTGTCGGAACCGTTCCAGCATCGGGCTTAGCCGGGCACGGTGGGCGGTGTCAGTCACCTGTTCGAACCAGCGATTGAATTGGGGAAAGTCGGCATCGATTATGTCCAGGTTGCGCAGAATCTCGACACTGATCCTTTTACGTTGCCGCAGAATGTCCAGCACGGCAGGAACAAGCGCCGGTGTGCCGAAAATCTCGGGGTTGATGGCGGTCATGTTATGGGTTCCAAGCTCCAGGATCCGTGCCTCGATCTGCTTGAAGTGATAGCGCGCCCGGTTCAGGGTGGTGAGGGTCAGGCGCGCCGCATTGCGGCTCATGTCCTCTCTGATCGCGCGCTGGCGGTTGCCGCTGGTAAAGGGCACGAACTCCGTCAGTTCCTGATACTGGCGGCTGTACAGCTCGATGTCCTGCTCGAAGGCTCTGCGGATCGCCGGGCCTGCGCTGTCGGTGCGGGCCATCAGTTCTTCGGTTCGGTTAATGGAGAGCGCAATCAGGTCTTCGCGGCTGTTGATACTGTTGGCCAGCGCCTGTTGGCGGCGCAGGGCGCGGTCGGTCCACCAGCGTGGCAAGTAATCACGGATCGACTGGGGCCAGATCGGATCAAGCACTTCGGCCATATGCCCGAGCACGCTGCCGCCACCCGCCAGGCCGCCCTTGAATGCGCTGCCGTAGACGCCGTAGTGAGTGTCCCATTCGCCGTTTTCATCCAGGGCAATCGGCTGCTTGTAGGTTTTGCTGCGGGTCGGGCTCAGGCGCCAGTCCAGGGGATCGCCGGCCAGCTCAACCTGATAGATGCGCCCGCGCCGCATGATGAAGTCGCCTTCGGTATGCCGGTACACATTGCGATAAAAACCGTGGGTCTGCGGTTGCAGCCCGGCCAGCGAGATCACTCCTTCATATTCATAACCGGCGAAACGCTGTGCCGCCCGCCGAGCCTGGGTGACCGAGGGCAGGTGCAGGCTGGCGGCGCTGCTGGCCAGATGGCGCAATTGACGCTGGCGCGTGGCGGCGCGGGCGTTGACCGGCAGGGCGAGGCTGCCCGGCAGAATGTCCATGGCGCAGTCGATCAGCGACAACAGCACCGCCTCGACCTCGGCCAGGCCATGGCCGACGTTCCCGCGCAAGAACGCAGCAGTGGCCAGGTTGGCACTGGACCAGGCGTCATACAACGCGACGACCGAACCCACGAAAGGCACCAGCCCCAGGGCGATTTTCAGGTAGTTGAAGATCAGCCCGGCGCGCAGCGCATTCTGCTCCAGCAACAAGGCCGCGTTGGAGCGCGAGGTCGCGCGATGCGCTTCTATGACGCGGCCCATATGGGCGTTCAGCAAATGGGCGGCCAGCGATGTGGTGGCCGGCCACGGGGTTCCGACGGCAAAGACCGGATCAAAATTCCGTTGCTGGGCCTGAGCGATCCGGGCGAGGTGGGCGGCGGTGTCGCCCTTGATGGCCAGGCCGGCCAGGTAGGCGCTCATGCCGCTGACCAGGCTGAGGTCGTAGAGCGCCTTGCGGGCCAGTTCCAGGCTCGCGTAGCGCCGCAGGTCCTGGTTGTCCGGGCTGTTTGGCAGGTACAGCAGGGTTGTGCCGGAGATTTGTTCCTGGATGAAGGTGACCCCTGACAGGGTGGTCGGACCGAAGTCGGTATCTTCACCGCCCGCACTCAGGGTGGCCGGCAGCAGCACGATTTTCTTGTCTTCCACCTGCCAGGCATCCGCGTTGTCGGCGTCGATGGCGATGTTCAGCAGCCGCAGATCGTTGTCGTCGAATCGCCCCAGGGCCCGGGCGCGTTTGCCTTGCAGCTTGAGCATCAGGCGCAGCGGCTCGGCCAGGCATTCGCGACGGTGCTGCGTGGTGAAAGGCGCCGCCGCGGGATCACCGAGGAAGGTGCGGGTGATCAAGCTTTCGTAGGCCCCGGCGAGGTCCAGCTCCTTGACCAGGGTCTTCAGGTATTCCAGGGACAGGCCGGTGGTCAGCCGGGTGGTTTCAGGGGCATTGGGGCCGGAGACATCGAGCTTCATGTAGGTCAGGCGCTGGGCCAGCGTCGGGTCGATGTTTTGCTGGGCCAGTTGCAACAATGACAGGGTGCTGCGGCGGGTACTGGGCACCGTCACATACTTGAACGGTGTACCCGGGCCCGCGTATTCGGACAGGTATTCGCGCTCCTGGCTGACCGTATCGGGCAGGTCCAGTTGCACCGACCAGGTGTGTTCAAGCTGGAAGTCTTCGCGCAGGCGTTGGTCCAGGCGGCGCTGGCCGAAGTCGTCGAAGGGTTCCAGCTCGCGTTCGAGCAATTGCTGCGAGCGATGCAGGGCGCTGATCTGCGCGTGTATCAGGTGCTTGAGCGCCAGGCGTTCATCTGCCGGCAACTGGCTCAACTCCCCAGGCAGTGCCCCGGCCAGGGTGCTGCTGCGTTGTTGCTCGAGCAGTTGTCCATACGCCAGTTCCCGCGCCGGGCACACCGGGGTTTGCAGGGTAAACAGGGTTTGCTCTTTGAGTCTGTCCAGGCCTTCGGTTCGCTCCTGGCCGAACGGAGGCACCGGGAAGAGGGAGATCAGCGCATACGCCTGTTGTTCGCTGGCGTACAGCTGCTGTTGCAACGAGTATTCAATCGGGTCGCCGGTGAGCAGCGACAATTGCAGGGTGACGTCCTGCGCTTCGCTCGACAGCTTGAACAGCGAGTGTTCCAGGGCTTGGCGGGATTCGAAATGCTGCAGGCCGCCTGCATTGCCGGGCCAGTACAGCAACAGGCTGTGGGGCGCCGAAGAGGTCAGCGCGCTGGTCTGGGTGATGAGCAACAGGCCTGTCAGCTCCTCGGAACCTTCCCTTGGGTCACGGCTGGAGAGGATCAGGCGGGTCACCGCGACAGCCGGGCGGCGTTCCGGGGCCGCGGGGTGTTCCGTGACGGCCAGGAGCAGGCCGTGTTCTTCATCGTTGATCTGCTGGAGCGCATGCTGGATGGCGCCCTCGGCGCGCAGGGCGGCGAGCCGCGCCTGGTAGAGCGCGTCATAGTCCGGATTGGGTTTTTGCCGCAGCTCAAGTTGATCGAAGGCGGCTTTTTTTGCCAGCAGGCCGCTGGCGGCATCATTGCCGGCCTGCTCTGCGTCTTTCAGCGCCTGCATCAAACCCTTCAACTGCGCCAGCCGGGCGGTTTGCTCAGGGCCATCGCCCAGGAAGCGCTCCAGTGCGCTGCGTTGCAGCCTGATCGCGGCCCAGCGTTGGCCCAGGGCAATGTCGGCGCTGAGGTGGCCGAAGGGCAGGGCAGGAGGCAGGTCGTCAGCGTCCGGGCCGGGCGTATCTGCCGGTTGATGCGGTGCGATAAGCATCGGGATTTCCCGGCGCTGGCTGTCCAGGCGGTCGGCATCATCCAGGGCATGGCTGGCGTAACGGGCCAGGTCACTGCCATTGCGATGACGGTTGCGCAGGCTTTCCAGCTGAGCCGCGTGCAGGTGCGACAGCAGGTCCAGAATGCCGTGCTCCAGGGGTTCGGTGCGCGAGCTGTATTCGACGGTGACAGCGTCAGCCGCGACGTCCGGCGGGATCAGTTGCTGATGCGCTGCGACCAGCCACTGCTCCATGTCGCGGCGTTGGCTGAAGACCATCACGCCGGGTTGCCGGCAGGGCAGGTACAGGGTTTGTGTCAACAGCGGCTCCTGGCCCACGGAGATGACCCAGGCGCCAGCCAATTTGACCTTGCTCTGGTCGGGCAGCAGCAACGCCAGCTGGCAGGTCTCGACGGGGCGTACGCCATTGGGGGTGGTGACCGGGTTGAGCACTGTCTGCAACGAGATCAGTTGTTGGGCACCCAGCCTTCCCTGGGCATAGGCCGATTGCCCGCAGGCCTCGAAATGCTGGCAGTACAGTTGTGCCGCCCGCTCGCGACGGGACAACGGCGTACCCGGCGCCCGGGTACTCCAATAGTTTTCCCAGCGGGCGCTGAGCAGTTTCCCCAGGCCCAGTGCCTGGAGCCGCTTGAGCAATTGCACGGGCGTGAGGGCTGACAGGCGGTGGGACGCCAGGCCGACCACGGTGCTGCGCGTATCCAGGGTGGGGGAGATGTCTGGAAACTGGCAGATAAATCCCCAGGCATCCACCAGGCTGACGAAGTGCTCGTCGTGATCTTCGGTCTTGAGAAATCCCAGGCCGACCGGTGCGGCGCCCAGTTGCCAATGCTCTGTGAGCAGTTGTTCGATGGAGTCGCGCACGCCGGGTGCCTGGGCAATCAGTTGATGCAGCTCCTGTTGGCTTTCGCGCCAGCGCGCTGAGGCTTGCAGGGACAGGCTCTGGTCCTGGAGGCGGGCCTGGCCTGGAAGCGACGGTGAGGCGAAGTCGCTCAGGGTGGCAGACGGGGGAAGTAGGGTGAGGTCACTCATGATGGTGTGTTCATGCTCTGGTGAGACCGGGCTTGCCGGTGAATGCACCATTAAAAAGGCGGGGCCAGGGCGTGAGGTGATAGATAGATACGCGGATGACCGTTGGGCGCCCTTCATCAAACTGTCACTGAACTGTGGCAGCGCGCTTGTACAAATTTCATCAGACTCGCGCTCTACTGGGGTTCTGCGTTTCGGTGTTTTTCATGCGCGTGTTGTTTTTCATGGCCGCTCTGTTATTCGGCCTGCCGTCCTTTGCGGCTTCTCGATGTGATGTGAATGTCCCGACTGAACGGGTTGATCTGGAACAGGTGAGCCTGGCCTACCAGAGCATTGGTCGTGCCTCCGACCCGGCCTTGCTGCTGGTGATGGGCCTGGGCGGGCAGTTGATCCACTGGCCGGACGAGGTGGTGGTGGCCCTGTGTGAGCAGGGCTTTCGGGTGATTCGTTATGACAACCGTGATGTCGGGCTGTCCACCTGGCGCCAGGCACCGGCCAGCGCCAACCTGACCTTTGAAGTGCTGCGCTACAAGCTCGGCCTGCCGGTGGCGGCGCCCTACACCCTGACCGACATGGCGGACGACGCACTGGGCTTGATGGACGGCTTGCACATCCAGCAATTCCACGTGCTGGGCGCGAGCATGGGCGGCATGATCGCCCAGCACCTGGCGGCCATGGCGCCGCAACGGGTGGAAAGCCTGACGCTGATCATGACCAGCTCCGGCGCCGAAGGCCTGCCGGCACCGAGTGCGGCGCTGGTGCAACTGTTGTCGCGCCGCAGCGCGCCCAATCGTGAAGTGGCCCTGGAACAACAGGCCGACCTGCTGGCGGCGCTGGGCAGTCCTTATGTGAAGGATGACCGCAAGGTGCTGTTGCAGCAGGCGGCGCAGTCGTACGACCGGGCGTTCAACCCTGACGGTGTGAAGCGCCAGATCATGGCGATCCTTGCCGAACCGAGCCGGGTGCCGTTGCTCAATCAACTGCGGGTGCCGACGCTGGTGGTGCATGGCACGGCCGATCCGTTGTTGCCGGTGATGCATGGGGTGCACCTGGCGGCGCATATCCAGGGCAGCCAGCTGCGGCTGATTCCGGGGCTGGCCCATCGTTTCCAGGAGGCGTTCAAGGCGCCGTTGCTGGCGGCGGTCTTGCCCTACTTGCAAGAGCATCGGCAGGATGCGGCGCATTGGGCGCAGATCGACCCGGTGGTGCCTGCGAAGGTTTTGTAAGGGCTTGACGGGGTGTATCGTGGGACCTTTCCGGCGTTTAATGCCAGCGAGGTTGCCTAGTCATGAGTACTCCCCTGAAAATCGATTTCGTCAGCGACGTGTCGTGTCCCTGGTGCATCATTGGCCTGCGTGGCTTGACCGAGGCCCTGGACCAACTGGGTCCGGAGGTGCAGGCCGAGATTCATTTCCAGCCGTTTGAGCTGAACCCCAACATGGCTGCCGAAGGGCAGAACATTACCGAGCACATCACTGAAAAGTACGGTTCCACGGCTGAGCAGTCCCAGGCTAACCGGGCGCGGATTCGTGATATGGGGGCGGAGTTGGGTTTTGCGTTTCGTACGGACGGGCAGAGTCGTATCTACAACACGTTTGATGCCCATCGTCTGTTGCATTGGGCGGGGCTTGAGGGGTTGCAGTACAACCTCAAGGAAGCATTGTTCAAGGCGTATTTCACTGACCAGCAGGATCCGTCTGATCACGGGACGTTGGCGGGGATTGCCGAGGGTGTTGGGCTGGACCGTGTGCGGGCAGAGGAAATTCTGGCTTCGGACGAATATGCCGCCGAGGTGCGGGAGCAGGAGCAGTTGTGGGTATCTCGCGGGGTGACTTCTGTGCCTACCATCGTGTTCAACGATCAGTACGCGGTGAGTGGTGGGCAGCCGGCTGAGGCGTTTGTCGGGGCGATTCGGCAGATTATCAGTGAGGCCAAGGGCTGAATGGGGCTGTCAGATAAAAATCAAAAGCAGCCGACCTGAGTGTTAGAAGCAAAAGCAGAGCCGCTTTATGTGGGAGCGGGCTTGCTCGCGAAGAACCAGAGGGCGCCGCGTTGAATCAGGAGGCCCAAGTCATCGTTAACGACCTTCGCGAGCAAGCCCGCTCCCACATTTGGAGCGTGCCCGCCTTTGATTTTGCTGTTGCTTCAATCAAACTTATAGCTGATGGCAGTCTGCACCTGCCCCTGATTCACATCCCCGGTCTCCTTGACGATGCTGCTATTGGCCGCTGACCCCACCAGGTGTATCCAACTGGCACTGGTCAACAGCGACCACTTCGCATCCAAAGGAAACTCAAAACTCTGCGTCAACGTCAGGTTCTGAAACCCGGCACTGGCGTTATACGGCCGAAACCCGGAGGCCGCAGCCTCATTGGCATCCACCCCGAAAAACGTCTGCGCCTGGCGGGCATCGGCAAAGTGCGCCATCAGGCCGGTGCTGCCGATAATGCCGCTCCCCAACGGATAACCCAACTCGCCGCCGAGCTTGCCCACAACCCCGCTTTGATCACGCGCCCCGCCCACGGCCTGACCCACCTGTGCATACACCCGCCAGAAATCAGCCGGAGCGTACTGAATAAAGCCTCCAACCTCGGCCATATCCGAAACATCACGCAAGCCCCGCAGCGACCCATTGGCCGTCCGCCCCGGCAAGTAGTTGATGTAAGGCCCGGCAGTAAAGCCATGGGTATTCAGGGCACTCCAGGTCAGCCCATCGTCGGTACCCAGGCTGACACTCCCCCAATCCAGATCGAAATACGGGATCGGCCGCGTTTCGTAGCGGCTGCCCGTCGGATCATGGGGCTGATAGCTGACGCCTGCGCCGACCTCGCCGGTAATTCCGTCCGCCAGCGCAGCGCCGCAAACGCCCCACAGCCCCAGCAAACCGGTGAATACAGCAAAAGTAACCCTGAACATGGAGCCATTTCCTTTTGTGAACATGCGCGCATGAACGCGCAAACACCCGACCTTAGGCAAGCACTCATCTAGGTTGTAGCAAGCTACAAAAATTGTAGCCAGTTCCGACACAACCAAATGCAAATACCCGCCAAACCCTTTGAAAACAGGGGGTGCGAGCACTTGGCACAGTCCATGCTCTAGCACTCTGCAAGCGCAACAGCGCGCTCCTACTTCATAGGTAAATGCAGATGATCCACTGGCATATCGTGTGTGACTTCGACGGGACTATCACTCCTACCGACGTCATCGACAACGTCCTCCAACGCTTCGCCGGCCCCGAGTGGGAAACCATCGAGCAGGAATGGCTGGATGGGCACATCGGTTCGCGCGAATGCCTGAGCCGTCAACTGGCGCTGATCAAGGCGACCCCGGCCGAGTTGCTGGCGTATTTCGACAGCGTCGAGATCGATCCGGACTTCCCGGACTTCGTCGACCACGTCATGGGCCTGGGCGCTTCCATTGAAGTGGTCAGCGATGGCATCGAACAAGGCATCGCGCGGATTCTGTCGCGCAACTACGTGACCTTGCTGCCGATCCTCGCCAACCGCCTGCGCCAGGTCGACCAGAACAGCTGGCGCATCGACTTCCCGTATGCCAGCGACGCCTGCCGTGCCGCCTCCGGCAACTGCAAGTGCAAGTCCACGCCGCGCAACAAGCGCGTGCTGGTGATCGGCGACGGCAAGTCCGACATGTGCGTAGCCTCCACCGCCGACTTCGTCTTCGCCAAGGCCAGCCTGGCCGACTACTGCGAAACCAACAACATCCCTTACGCGCGGTTCGACACCTTCGCCGAACTGCCGGCATTGCTGGCCAAGCTGCCTCAGGGCATCGCCGCCAACGCCACCTCCTTCAGCACCTCTTCCGACAATCAGGAACTCTTCCACCATGTCTGATATCCGCATCGCTACCGCAGAAGACCAGGTTCTTCTGGATAAAGAAGCCAAGTACTGCTCCTACGGCGACACCGTTCACTACATCGACCCGCCGCGCATTTTCAGCCGCTGCGAAGGCTCCTACGTGTGGGACACCGAAGACCAGGCTTACCTCGACCTGCAAATGTGGTACTCGGCCGTTAACTTCGGTTACGCCAATCCGCGCCTGAACAACGCGCTGAAACAGCAGATCGACACCCTGCCGCAAATCGCCAGCCAGTACCTGCACAAAGGCAAGATCGAGCTGTCGGAAATGATCGCAGTCGACGCCAAGAAAAAATTCGGCCTCGACGGTCGTGTGCACTTCAACGTGGGCGGTTCGCAGTCCATCGAAGACTCCCTGAAGGTGGTGCGTAACGCCACTAACGGCAAGAGCCTGATGTTCGCCTTCGAAGGCGGCTACCACGGCCGTACCCTTGGCGCTTCGTCGATCACTTCGAGCTACCGCTACCGTCGTCGCTATGGCCACTTCGGCGAGCGCGCCAACTTCATCCCGTTCCCGTACCACTTCCGCGGCCCTAAAGGCATGACCAAGGAAGAATACGGCAGCCACTGCGTGCAGCAGTTCGCCCGTCTGTTCGAAACCGAATACAACGGTGTGTGGGACCCGAAAGTCGGCCAGAGCGAATACGCCGCCTTCTACGTCGAGCCGATCCAGGGCACCGGCGGCTACGTGATCCCGCCGATGAACTTCTACAGCGAGCTCAAGCAGGTCCTCGACCAGCACGGCATCCTGATGGTCGTCGACGAAATCCAGATGGGCTTCTGGCGTACCGGCAAGCTGTGGTCGATCGAACACTTCGACGTCAAGCCGGACGTGATCGTCTTCGGCAAGGCGCTGACCAACGGCCTGAACCCGCTGGGCGGCATCTGGGCCAAGGAAGAGTTGATCAACCCTAAGATCTTCCCGCCAGGCTCCACTCACTCCACCTTCGCGTCCAACCCGTTGGGCACCGCGGTAGGCCTGGAAATGTTCAAGATGACCAGCGAAGTCGACTACGGCGCGATGGTCATGGCCAAGGGCAAATACTTCCTGGCCGGCCTGCAAGAGCTGCAAAAGCGCTTCCCGATCATCGGCGACGTCGACGGCCTGGGCCTGGCACTGCGCTGCGAAATCTGCGGCCCGGACGGCTTCACTCCGGACAAGGCGACCCTGGACTACATGGTCGAGGAAGGCATGAAGGGCGACATGGTGGTTGACGGTCAGAAACTCGGCCTGATCCTCGACGTGGGCGGCTACTACAAGAACGTGATCACCCTGGCACCGTCCCTGGAAATCAGCTACCCGGAAATCGACCTGGGCCTGAAGCTGCTCGAGCAACTGCTTGTGCGAGCGACCAAACGGTGAGCAGCCACGAGATCGACCTCGGTGAAGGTGATGCCGGCTTCGTTCTCGGTAGCGGTCCGATTGGGATCTTGTTGATCCACGGCCTGACGGGCACCCCGACGGAACTCCGTCGGGTGGCCCAGGGGTTGGCCAAGGTCGGTAACTGCACGGTGTACGTGCCGACCCTGGCCGGCCACTGCGGGGACAACAGCGACCTGCAAGCCACCGGCTGGCAGGACTGGTACGAAGGCGTGCGCAAGACGTTCGTCGCGGTGAAACAGCGCCACGAGCAGGTATTCGTCGGCGGCTTGTCGATGGGCGCGGTGATGTCGATGTACGTGGCGTCGCAGTTCCCCGGCCAGGTTGCCGGCTTGCTGATGTACTCCACGACGTTGAAGTACGACGGCTGGAGCATCAACAAGATGGCGTTCATCACGCCCTTGCTGATCCGTATTCCCTTCGGTGTGCGCCTGTTCCGCTTTACTGAAAAGCCGCCCTACGGCATCAAGAACGAGCGCCTGCGGGCGATCGTCGAGCGGCAGATGAAGGAAGGGGAGAGCAGCGAGGCGGGTCTCTTGACCATGGAGGGCGTCACGGTGCGCGAGTTGCACTGGATGAATGCCGTGGTGAAGAAGCTCATGCCATCGATCAAGACCCCGGCCCTGGTGCTGCATTCCATCGAGGATGACATCACCAGCCGCTGGAACGCCGATTACGTGGAACGCCATCTCGGCGGCCCCGTGACCAAGATCCTGCTGGACAACTGCTACCACATGATCACCGTCGACCTGCAATACCGTCGGGTGATCGAGTTGAGTGCCGAGTTTGTCGGGCAGCACGCACACGCCACAGAGGCACCTGAAGATTATCGACAGCTGGCTTGAACCCTAAGGATTTGACGTGATCACCGCCCAAGCCTTTTCGACCATTCGGGCCATCGAACGCAGTGCCTGGAACGACTGTTTTCCCGATGCCCTGGAGGATTGGGACTATTACGTGGCCGTGGAAAACGCCGCTATTGATGACTTTCAGTGGCGCTACCTCGCGGTGTTTGACGATGCAAGGCTGGTGGCGGTCGCACCGGCGTTCATCACGCGGTATCGCCTGGACACCACCGTGTCAGGCGTAGGCAAGCGCTTTACCGAGCGCCTGGAGCGACTGTGGCCGGGTGTTTTGAAGCTGGGCCTGTATGCCATCGGCTCGCCGGTGGCGGAGCAGTGCAATGCGGGCATCGCCAGCCACGTTGCCGAATCAGGGCGCGAGGCTCTGCTTGCGCAATTGCTCGCTGCCGCGCGCCAGGATGCCGATACGTTCGGCGTCGGGCTGGTGGCGGTCAAGGATGCACCGACCAGGGACGAAGGCTGGTCAAACAGCTGCCTTGGCGCGGGTTTCCAGAGCATGCCCAGCCTGCCAACGGCCTTGTTGCCGATCCCTTTTGGTTCAGTGGACGCCTACCTCGGTTCCCTGGACAAAGCCACCCGCAAGGACCTGCGCCGCAAACTGCGTGCGCCGGGGCCGCGTGTCGAGTGGCGACGCAACATCGACGACGTACTGCCGCGCATCATGGCGCTGTATGAGGCCACCCTGGAACGCTCCGACCTGCAGTTCGAGCGACTGCCGGCAGGCTATTTCACCGGTATCCTTGAACAGCTGCAGGAACGTGCGGTCTGTGTGCTTTATTGGGTGGACGAGCAACTGGTGGCGTTCAACCTGATCCTGCTTAACCGGGATCGCCTGATTGACAAGTTTTTCGGCGAAGACAGTAACTACAGTCGCGAATACAGCCTGGCGGTGCGCAGTTGGTTAACCAACATCGACTACTGTATTCGCAACGATATTGCGTTATATGAATGTGGTCAGGCCGGCTATGCCAGCAAGTTGCTGCTGGGCTGCGAGTTCCAGGGCAACAGCATGTTTTTCCGCCACCGTAACTGGCTGGTCAACCGTGCGCTGTTCGTTGCAAAAGTGTTTCTCCGACCGGATCGATCCGACCCTGCCATGGCTGCTGCGATAAGCGAAACCTGATGATCAACAAGACCCGCCAAAAAGCCCGCCCCTTTGCCATTTCGCGTTGGAGCGTCCAGCGCAAGCTGGTGTTGGCGTTCTGGCTGGTGACGGTAATTCCGACGATGATCGCGGCGGAGCTGGCCGCCACGACGTTGTCGCAGATCTTCGACAGCAACGTGCGCATCTGGCTGCAGGAGTCGACCAAGATCGTCAAGGACGAGATCGGCGACATCCTCCACGACAACGCCCGGGTTGCCCAACTGTTCCTGCGCTATACCAAACCGCCGTCGTCGCGCCAGGCCGAGAAACACGACAAGCTGACCGCTGATATTGCCGCCGCCACCGACATCGACGTGGTCGCGCTGATCCGCAGCAGTGACCACAAAATCGTGTTTACCACCGCCGCCGACGACATCGTCAAGCAAATCAACCTGGCCAGTAATGCGGTGTTGCAGACGGTCGAAGTGGGTGGCGTGACCACCGGGGTTGTGGTGTCCACCTTCGAGACCAGCGAGGACGGCGTCGATTATCAACTGCTGGTGGCCACTTATCTGGACAGCAGTTTCCTGACCAGTGTGGCCGATGTGCATTCCCTCGACCTGCGCTTGTACCTGGCCAACCCCAGCGGGTTTTCGGAGATTTTCTCCACCCAGCGCTTTGTCGATCACCCCGCGCGGATTCCTTCGAGTATCGAATCTGCGCTGCGCAGCACCAAGCAGCCCAGCGAACAGTTCACCAACAACTACAGCGGTTTGTACTGGCCGATCTTCAACGATGCCGGCGAGCTGCAAGGGGTGATCTTCAGTGGCTTGCTGCGCCATACCAGCCTGGTGGGCCTGGTGAACCAGAGCAATCTGTTCGTGTTGATCTTCCTGCTCAGCTCGGCGTTGTCCCTTGGTGCGGGCATGCTGGTGTCCCAGCGCCTGACCCGGCCATTGCGGGATCTGTCCGAAGGCGTCAGCGCGGTGATCTCGGGTAACTATCAGCATCGTGTGGCGGTCAGCGGCGGCGACGAGCTGGCGCAACTGAGCAGCACCTTCAACCACATGACCGAGCGCCTCGGTGAGTTGCATCACCTGGAAGCGCAACTGCGCCGCCGCGACCGCCTGCATGCACTGGGCGAAGTCGCGATGGGCCTGGCCCACGAAATCCGCAACCCGCTGGGCATTATCAAGACGGCCACCCAATTGCTGCATCGCCGCGCCGATTTGCCGGAAACCGACAAGCGTCACCTCGAATATGTGATCAGCGAAGTCAGCCGGATCAACGACCTGATCACCGAATTCCTCGACTTCGCCAAACCCAGTGCACCGCTGCGCACCGTGCAGGCGGCACGCCCGGTGGTGGAGGAGATCCTCGGCTTCTGCGGGCCTGAGCTTGCGACCCATAACATCGACGCGCAAATTGATGATGCGGCTCCCGGCGCGACGATTTATGCCGATGCCAAGCAGCTCAAGCAGGCGTGCCTGAACCTGATTCTCAACGCCATCGACGCCATGCCCGGAGGCGGGCGCCTGACCCTGGGCATCCACAGCGTGGGCGGCAACACGGTGATCAGCATCGGCGATACCGGCGAGGGCATTGCGCCGGACATGATCGAGCGGATCTTCACACCATTCGTCACCACCAAGGCCTCGGGCACGGGCTTGGGTCTGGCCAAAGTGTTCTCGATCATGGAAAGTCATGACGGCAGCATCGAATGTGTCAGCGAGACAGATGCCGGCGCCACCTTCAGCCTGTACATTCCGGCCCAGGGTGCAGACGACGGCGATGATGAGGATGGTGATGACGCATAACGTATTGGTAGTTGACGACGAACCCAAGCTCTGTGACTTGCTTTCGTCGGCCTTGAGCCAGAGCGGGATCCAGGTGTTTACCGCCGGCAACGGTCTGCACGCGCTCAAGGTGCTGGAGCAGGAAGACATCGACCTGGTGATCAGCGACTGGCGCATGCCCGGCATGGACGGGCCGGCGCTGCTGGCGGAAATCAAGGTGCGCTACCCGCAGTTGCCGGTGATCGTGATGACCGCCTACAGCACCGTGAAAAACGCGGTGCAGTCGATGCGCAACGGCGCCTACGACTATATCGCCAAGCCCTTCGATATCGACGAGCTGGACATCACGGTGGCGAAGGCCCTGCAGTTCCGCGACATCATGCGCGACAACGCGCGCATGCGTGCCGAGTTGGATGAACATGCGCAGTTCGACAGCCTGGTGGGTGACAGCCCGGCGTTTCGCCGCGTGCTGCACGCCGTGGACTCGGTGCGCGACAGCAACGCTACGGTGCTGCTGACGGGCGAAAGCGGCACCGGCAAGGAGATGGTCGCCCGCGCCATCCACAAGCACGGCAACCGCGCCGACAAGCCGTTTGTGGCGGTCAACTGCGCGGCAATCCCCGAAGGTTTGCTGGAAAGCGAGATGTTCGGCCACCGCAAGGGCGCCTTCACTGGCGCCGTGGCGGATCGGGTCGGGCGCTTCATGCAGGCCGACAAGGGCACGTTGTTTCTCGATGAAGTGGGTGACATGCCGTTGGCGTTGCAGGCGAAAATCCTGCGGGCCTTGCAGGAGCGGGTGATCGAGCCGGTGGGTGACCCGCGCGAGCGCAAGGTGGATGTGCGAGTGATCGCTGCCACCAACAAGAATTTGCTGGATGCGGTGGCGAACAAAGAGTTTCGTGAAGACCTTTACTACCGCTTGAACGTATTTCCGATTCCGCTGCCGGCCTTGCGTGAGCGGGTGGAAGATATCGCGCCGCTGGCCCGGCACTTTGCCCAGACCTTGAGTGCCACGGCGGGCAAACGCATCACCGGTTTCAGCCCCGAGGCGTTGCAGGCCATGGCGGCGTATTCCTGGCCGGGCAATATTCGTGAGCTGCAGAACTGTGTGGAGCGGGCGACCATTGTCGCGGCGACGCCGGTGATCGAGGATATTGATTTGCCGGCGTATCTGTTTGCTTCGACGCCGGCTGAGGACGGGGTGGGCGCGATACTCAGCAACGGGCCGGGTGTGCCGCAGGATCTGGATGCGGCGCTGGCTGAGGTGGAGAAGGCTTACATCATGGCTGCGTTGCAGGAGAGCAACGGGGTGCAGGCTGCGGCGGCGCAGAAGATCGGGATTTCCGAGCGCAGTTTTTGGTATCGGTTGAAGAAGCTGGGGATTCAGGTGGACAAGATTGTTCGCTAGGGGGCGCTGAGCGGTTGCTTGGGGGCATATCCGTTATTTAGGTAACGGCGACTTATGGTTCCGCTCTTACAGCGGGTCACTTTTGGCAAACGCCCGGAATGCCGGCCCAGCCAAAAGTAAAAGGTCTTTGCCCCACCACTCG
>NZ_JACAQC010000029.1:25196-31422 GCF_013385345.1 Pseudomonas sp. I8001 | reverse complement strand
CCATGGATGGCCCGTCGCGGCGGCCCGCGGAGTAATGCCGGAGTGAGGGAACACCGAGCCTAGGCGAGGTGCCGACAGGCGGGGCAGAGCGCTTTGGTTACTTTGCCGCTTTTGCAAAGTGACTCGCTGTAAGAGCGAAACCATAAGCAGCCGTTACCCAAATAACGGATATGCACACCATCACTCCGGCAAAGGAATCACCCGCAACGGCCGCACCGACTTATAAGAAAAACTCGAGTAAATCTCCTTAACACACGGCAACCCCTGCAACACCTCCCGCGCAAACTCTCCAAACGACTCCAGATCCTTCGCCACCACTTCCAACAAAAAATCATACCGCCCCGAAACGTTATGACACGCCACAATCTCGGGAATCTCCAGCAACCTTTGCTCAAACGCCCGGGCAACTTCCCGGGAGTGCGTATCCATCATGATGCTGACAAACGCCGTCACCCCATACCCCAGCGCCTTGGGCGACAGGATCGCCTGATAACCGCCGATCACCCCGCTGTCCTCAAGGTTCTTCACCCGCCGCCAACACGGCGAAGTGGTCAGCGACACCCGCTCCGCCAACTCCGCCACCGTCAACCGCGCATTACCCTGCAAGGCGTTTAAAAGTGCCTTGTCAGTCCGATCCAGATGCATGGGCATATCTTGCCTCAAAACGTCGTTTTTATTGTTTTTCATCCCAATCTACCGGCCTTTCCCAGCAAACTATGGAACGTTCGGCCGCCGTTATAAGCATAGCATTGTAGGAAATAAGGAGCGTCCGACCATGAAAAATAAACACAACACGTTCGGCTTTTCCACCCGCGCCATCCACCACGGCTATGACCCCCAGGACCACCACGGCGCCCTCGTGCCGCCCATCTACCTGACGGCAACCTTCGCCTTCCCCACCGCCGAATACGGAGCCGCCTGCTTCGCCGGCGAAGAGAGCGGACACTTCTACACCCGCATCTCCAACCCCACCCTGGCCCTGCTGGAATCGCGCATGGCCACCCTGGAAAACGGCGAAGCCGCCGTCGCCTTCAGCTCCGGCATGGGCGCAATTGCCGCGACGTTCTGGACCCTGCTGCGCCCAGGTGATGAAATCATCGTCAGCCAGACCCTCTACGGCTGCACCTTCGCCCTGCTGCACCACGGCATCGGCGAATTCGGCATCAAGGTGCGCCACGTCGACCTCACCGACCTGAACGCCCTGAGCGAGGCCATCAACCCGGCCACGCGCATGATCTACTTCGAAACCCCGGCCAACCCCAACCTGCAACTGGTGGACATCGCCGCCGTCGCCGAGATCGCCCACCGGCAACCCGGGATCACCGTGGTGGTGGACAACACCTACTGCACGCCCTACCTGCAACGCCCGCTGGAAATGGGCGCCGACGTGGTGGTGCACTCGGCCACCAAATACCTCAGTGGCCACGGCGATATCACCGCCGGCATCGCCGTCAGCAGCCAGGCCCTGGCCCAGCGCATTCGCCTGCAAGGGCTCAAGGACCTGACCGGTGCGGTGATGTCACCCCAGGACGCCGCCCTGCTGATGCGCGGCCTCAAGACCCTGGCCCTGCGCATGGACCGCCATTGCAGCAACGCCCTGGCCATCGCCGAAGCCTTGCAGGCCCATCCCCTGGTGGAATGGGTGACCTACCCCGGCCTGCGCTCCTTCCCCCAATACGAACTGGCCGCGCGGCAGATGAAACAATCCGGCGGCATGATCGCGTTTGAACTCAAGGGCGGCATCGACATGGGCCGACGCTTCATGAACGCCCTCAAGCTGTTCACCCGAGCCGTGAGCCTGGGGGACGCCGAGTCACTGGCCCAGCACCCGGCCAGCATGACCCATTCCACCTACACCCCGGAGCAGCGCGCCCACCACGGGATTTCCGAAGGGCTGGTGCGACTCTCGGCGGGCCTTGAGGATGTCGCCGACCTGCTGGCCGACGTTGCCCAAGCCCTGGAGGCCTGTGCCGTAAAGCCGAAATCCCGGGCGGTGCAACACAACGTTCATCACGCTTGAAGTAAATTCACAGGCAGGCGCGACGTTTATCAATAGCCCGGCCTGAAAAGGTCGGGCTTCTCCCGTTGCGCCCTGCACCGCAAAAAATTTGATCCATTCATTGGCCCGTTTGCGAAAGCCTGTACTAGCATACGAGGCGGCAGTCATGGAGATCACTGCCCTGTACGCCGCCCTCATTGAAACTCATGGATGAAATGATGAACTCACACCTGTTCCCCCACATTGGCAAAGTCATCGCCAGCACCGGCAGCCGACATTTCCCGCGCATGCTGCACGACCTGATCCTCACCCAACTGGCGGTCGACGCCACGCACATCACGCAAATGCCTGTGAGTTCACCGCGCAAGGCAGGCAGTTCGCGAATGACGGGGGTCAGCCCGGTGTACACCGACCCGCTGCCAGGGCAGGAAGAGGCCCAGGCCGCCGCCCAACTGCACCTGACCCGGCGCAAGGATGACGTCAGCTACGTGCTGTCGGTGTATCGCTCCAACCCCTGCGAAAGTTTTTCCCAGCAGGAGCGGATCATCCTGCAAGACTTCTCCTCCCTGCTGCTGCCGATGGTTGAAAAACACATCAGCGCCCTGCAACCCAGCGGTCCGGACAGCGAAGCGCCGCAGCAACAAGGCATCGACACCTTGCGCCGGCGCTTTGAAGAGCGCCTCGCGCAATCGGGGCTGGCCCTGTCCAGCCGGGAGCTTGAGGTGTGCGTGGGGCTGCTGGCCGGGCGTACCGCACCGGAACTGGCGGAGCAGTTGGCACTGAAGGTCAATACCATCGAGAGCTACCTCAAGCGGGCTGCGATCAAGATGGGCATCAGTGGCCGGCATTCGTTGATGCGGTGGATGTATTCCACAGAAGAAAACGCCACTCTCTAGAACACCGAGGAACAAATGTGGGAGCGGGCTTGCTCGCGAATGCGCAGTGTCAGTCAATACATGTGTGACTGATCCACCGCATTCGCGAGCAAGCCCGCTCCCACATTTTTTGATCTCTGCCCGGCCTAATCCCGGGCCAGGGCTTCAATCGGATCCAACCGCGCCGCATTCCGCGCCGGCACAAACCCGAACACAATCCCGATCAACGTTGAACACGCAAACGCCGTCACTACCGAGCCCAGGGAAAACACCATTTCCCACTCTTTCACAAACAACGAAAACAGATAGCCGATGGCGAATGACAGCGAGATGCCGATCATCCCGCCAATCAGGCAGACCATCACCGCTTCCACCAGGAACTGTTGGCGAATATCCGATTGCCGCGCGCCCACTGCCATGCGAATCCCGATTTCGCGGGTGCGTTCGGTCACCGACACCAGCATGATATTCATCACCCCGATGCCGCCCACCAGCAACGAAATCACTGCAATCAACGACAGCAGCAACGCCAGGGAACGGCTGGTTTTCTGCACCGTCTGCATGATGCTGTCGAGGTTGTTGGTAAAGAAGTCCTTGGTGCCGTGACGTTGCAACATCAGCTTGGTGACGTTCTCTTCCACCACCTTGCTCGGCTGGCCGTCCTTGATGCGCACCGTGATGCTGTCCAGATGACGCTGGCCCAACAGCCGCCCCGCTGCCGTCTCGTACGGCACCCACACGTTCAACGCCTTGCTGGCGGCGAACATGTTTTTGTTGTCGGCCGTCACCCCGATCACCGTACAGGGCAGGTTGCCCACCAGGATCACCTGACCCAGCGGATCCACGCCGGGCGCGAACAGTCGATGGCGCGCGTTGTGGTCGATCACCACCACCTGGGCCTGGCGCCGGGCGTCGCTTTCGCTGAAGGTAATTCCGGCTTCGAGCTTCAGGCCCTTGACCTGGAAATAGCGATCGCTGACCCCATTGACCTGGGCGTCCAGGTCGATATTGCCGTAACGCAGCAATAGGTTGCGCCCCACCACCGGCGTGGCGCTGTCGACGTAATACAGCTGGTTCAGCGCATCCACATCCGACGGCAACAACGTCTCGATGGCTGACGCACGGCTGTCACCAAAACTCTTGCCGGGAAAGATATCAATGGTGTTACTGCCAATGGCCTGGATGTCCTTGAGCACATAGCGCTTGGCGCCTTCGCCGATGGCCGAGATCGATACCACCGAGGTGATGCCGATGACGATGCCGAGCATGGTCAGCAAGGTGCGCATGCGATGGGAAATCAGCGCGACCCAGGCCATGTTGAAGGCCTCCTTGAACAGCCCGAGGCTGGCCACCAACTTGCGCGCACCGCTGCGCTTGGGCTCGATGGGCGCTTCGGTGGGCAGGTCGAGGCCGACACTCTGATTGGCGCGATCACTGACAATCTCGCCATCGCGCACCTCAATGATCCGCTGGGCATTGGCCGCGACTTTCGGGTCGTGGGTAACGATGATCACCGTGTGCCCGGCGGCGTGCAGCTCGGCCAGGATGCGCATCACCTCCTTGCCGCTGTGGGTATCGAGGGCGCCGGTGGGTTCGTCGGCGAGGATCACTTCGCCGCCGTTCATCAAGGCCCGGGCGATACTCACGCGCTGTTGCTGGCCGCCGGACAGCTGGCTCGGGCGATGGGTCAAATGCCCCGACAACCCCAGGCGTGCCAGCAATTCACCGGCGCGGCTATGCCTGGCGGTTTCCGGCGTACCGGCATAAATCGCGGGCATTTCCACGTTGTGCAACGCGCTCAGGTGCGCGAGCAAGTGGTAACGCTGAAAGATAAAACCGAAGTAGTCGCGGCGCAGCTCGGCCAGTTGCTCATCCCCCAGGGTGCGGGTTTCGATGCCATTGATCTTGTAGCTGCCGGCGGTGGCGTAGTCGAGGCCACCGAGGATGTTCATCAGGGTGGATTTACCCGAACCCGAGGCCCCGGTGATCGCGACCATTTCCCCGGCGTGGATGGTCAGGTCGATGCCCTTGAGCGCAATGAATTCGCGGTCACCGGCCATGAAACTGCGCACGATGCCTTTAAGCTCCAGCAGTGGCTGAGTCATCAATCAGCCCCCCGCCACGGCAGGCGATGGGTCGCCGATCACCACCTTGTCGCCTTCGGCCAGGCCATCGAGGATCTGCACCTTGACGTTGTTGTTGATGCCCGTCTGCACCTGCCGCGTGTTGGCCTTGCCCTTGGCGTCCAGCACCCGCACCGGGAAACTGCCATCGGCATTGCGCGGGCCGAGTGCGGCCACCGGCACGGTCAGTGCGGCCTTGGCGGTGTCGAGCACGATGCGCACCTGGGCGGTCATGGCGATGCGCAGGCGGTGGTCGGGGTTGGGTACGTCGAACAGCGCATTGTAGAACACCGCGGTGTTTTGCTTGGGGGTGCCGGCGGTCTGGGTTTCGAGGAAATTCTGCGGGGCAGGTTCGGTACCGCGCAATTTGGCGTAGTAGCGTTTGTCGGCCTCGCCGAGGATGGTGAAATACACCTGCTGGCCCGGACTGATGTGGATCACGTCCGCTTCGGAGACCTGGGCCTTGACGGTCATGGTGTCCAGGTCGGCGAGTTTGAGCAGCACCGGTGCCAGTTGGCTGGCGATCACGGTCTGGCCTTCCTGGGTGACGATGCCCACTACATCGCCGTCGATTGGCGCGACGATGCGGGTGTAGGCCAGGTTGATCTTGGCGGTGTCGATCTGGATGTGGGCGCTTTTGATCTGGGCGTCGAGGGACATCAGGTTGGCGCGCTGTACCTCGTAATTGGACTCGGCGGTTTCGAAGTCCTGGCGGGACACGGATTCGTCCTCTTGCAGGCCCTGATAGCGTTCGTAGACGGATTTGGTTTCCTTGAGTTGCGCGGCGGTGGCGCGGCGTTGGGCCTGGAGGTTTTCTTCGTCGACCTGGGCTTTGCGCAGGGTGTTCTGCAGGATCAACGGGTCGATTTCGGCCAGCCATTGGCCCTTCTTGACCTTGTCGCCGACCTTGACCTTCAGGGATTTGAGTTGGCCGGAAACCTGGGCGCCGACATCGACCTGCTTGACGCCTTCGAGCAGGCCGGTGGCCAGGACGGCGTTTTCGATGTCACTGCGCTCGGCGGTGGCGGTCAGGTATTGCGGCGCGTCTGCGGGGGCCTGCACGGTGTAGATGGTCAGGGCGGCGGCGATTGCCAGGGCCAGGGCCATTCCTGTTTTGCGAAGCTTTGACTTTTCCATAAGTGACCACAGAAGACGTTGAAGTTGGTCCGGCTTTTGGCTCGGAGTACATATCCGTTTTTTTAGTAACGGCTGATATGGGTTCCGCTCTT
>NZ_JACAQC010000029.1:0-25054 GCF_013385345.1 Pseudomonas sp. I8001 | reverse complement strand
AACGGGGCGCCCAAGATCAAAATCAAGATCAAAAGCAAAAGCAAAAGCAAAAGCACAGCGGCCTGAGAGCCGGCTTGAGTGTGGTGAAGCAAAGGCACAAGCCAAATCAAGAGCGGGCACGGTCAAATGTGGGAGCTGGCTTGCCTGCGATGGCATCAACTGGGTCTGCCTGATCCACCGAGGTGTCTGCATCGCAGGCAAGCCAGCTCCTACAGAAAAGCAGCTTTTGCCTTTGCTTCTAACACTCAGGTCGGCTTTCAGGCCGCCGTGCTTTTGATCTTGATCTTGATCTGCGGGCCCCNNTGGCCCGTCGCGGCGGCCCGCGCAAGCGTGCCGGAGTGCGGGCATGCCGAGCCTGGGCGAGGCACCGAGTGGTGGGGCAAAGACCTTTTGGTTACTTTTGGGGCGTTTGCCAAAAGTGACCCGCTGTAAGAGCGGAACCCTAAGTGGCCGTTACCGCAGCAACGGATATGTACACTCACGAAACCCGCTCCCCAATCACAACCCCATCCCGCCACCAAGCCGCCAAACTAAAGACGTTCGGCGCCTTGAGCAGCGAAAAATGATTCCCCGGCCCATACCAAACCTCCAACACCCCCACGCACCCGCGCCACCCCTCAACCATCAACCCCTGCTCCCGCTGATTCCCCGCCGCATCCAGGGTCGGGTCCTCCGCCAACACCAACCGCACCACCCCCTCATACCGCCGGGCAGGCCGATAAACCGTACGCAACGCCGACGCATACGTGCGCGCCGGCCCATCCATCGCCTCCACCGAAGACCGCGCAGGCAACAACCCAACCCCCACCATCCCCCCATGCAACAACCGCCGCTGCTCCACTTCATCGCGCCCGGCAAAATCCACCGCATCAATCCCAAGCGACTTACCCGAAGCCACCTGCATCGACTCCACCAACCGCAACAACGCCGCCGTCGTGGTATAGGGCCGGCCCACCACCCCATTGCCCCCGGGCGCCTCGCTGTCGATCAACGTCAACGACGCCACCTCACGCCCCTGAGCCTGCAACCGCGTGGCCATCTCGAACACCACCCAACCGCCAAACGAATGCCCCACCAAATGCACCGGCCCCGAAGGACATTCCTGCTCCAGGGCCTGCAAATAACAGCGCGCCGCCGCCTCAACCTGGCTATGGGGCACCACCTCCCCATCCAGCCCACGGGGCTGCAAGCCAAAGATCGGCCAGTCCCGGCCCAACGCCTCGGTCAACCCCACAAACCCGGTCACGCTATCCCCCGCCCCCGGTACACAGAAGATCGGTGCCTGCCCGGCGCGACCACTCTGGATCCGCAACAACGGCTGATACACCGCCACAGCCGGCGCCTCACTCAACGCCAGGGCCTCACCCATCGCCTGCCCCAGCGCCTGGATATGCGGTGCCTGCATCATGCTCTGGTGATCCCCCGGCACCTCAATGCGGCGCAATTGCCCCACGGCCAGTGCCTCATCCCACCCCAAATCCAGGCTGCGCCGCGAGAGTTCCGTCGGCCGCTCGGCGGCGCTGAACAAGTGCACCGCCAGTGGCATCGGGAACAGGCTGTAATGCGCCAACGCATGCCCATGCCCGACTTCCCGCTGGATAAAACTCAACAGGTCCGCGTCCGAAGCCGCCGCCATCTGCGCGTACAACAAATGCCGATCGCGGCAGCGTTGCAGCAAACCCGCAAAGTCCAGCTGTCCAATGTCCGCTTCCAGTTGCTCAAGGCTCGCCAACTCATCCACACCTCCCTGTGCCTTCCAATACGCCGTGCACTGCAACAGCAAATGCCGCTTGAGGGCATCCGGCCCGCTCCAGCGCGCCTTGCCCTGGTCGGTCATGCGCGGCACGTAGCTGTCGATCAACCCGAGGAATGCCACCGGTTCGTCCAGCCCCTGCAGTTGCATCGCCACTTCATAGGCCAACACCCCGCCGAACGACCAACCCGCCAGCCGATACGGCCCATGGGGCTGCACCGAGCGGATAATCCCCACCAGCCGCGCCGCCAGGCCTTCCATGGTCTGCAACTGCACCTCGCCAAGGGGCGTACCGGGCAGGCCATAGATCGGGTAGTCCCCCGGCAGGTGCCGGCCCAGCGCCGGGAAATACACGTCCATGCCGCTGAACTCATGCACCAGGAACAACGGCGGCTGGCTGCCGCTGGCGCGTACGGTGATCAGCGAGCTGTTGTCCTCCCGCGTCGTGCGCTGACCGAGCATCGAGGCGACCGAGGCTACGCTGGCATGCTGGAACAGCTCGGCCAACGACACCTCAAGCCCCGCCGCTTCCATCAGGTTGACCAGCCGGATCGCCAGCAACGAATGGCCGCCCAGTTCAAAGAAACTGTCATGGCGACCGACCTGCTCCAGCCGCAACACCTCGGCCCAGAGGCGTGCCAGGGTCCGTTCCAGCTCGTTCGCCGGTGCCTCGAACACGCGGCTCGCCGATGCCTCCAGCGCGGGCATCGGCAGGGCCTTGCGGTCGACCTTGCCGTTGGCTGTCAGGGGCATTTTTTCCAGCGGTACATAGGCCGATGGCACCATGTAGTCCGGCAGGTGCTGCAGCAGATGACTGCGCAACACTTCGATGGCCAGCGGCTCGCCGGTGTAGTACGCCACCAGGCGCTTGTCCCCCGGCGCATCTTCTCGTGCCAGCACCACCACATACTTGATGCCGCTGCAGGTGGCCAGGCGTGCTTCGATCTCGCCCAACTCGATGCGGAA
Organism: Pseudomonas sp. I8001; assembly: GCF_013385345.1. Lineage (NCBI taxonomy): Bacteria > Pseudomonadati > Pseudomonadota > Gammaproteobacteria > Pseudomonadales > Pseudomonadaceae > Pseudomonas > Pseudomonas sp. I8001. The sequence continues at coordinate 22,335 of NZ_JACAQC010000029.1, read as the reverse complement.
GCCGCGGATCTTCACCTGGTCGTCATTACGCCCGATGCACTCCAGCAGTCCGTCCGCCGACCAGCGCCCAAGGTCGCCGGTGCGGTACAACAAGCCATCGCCAAACGGATCATCGACAAACTTCTCGGCCGTCAGCTCCGGCCGGTTCAGGTACCCCTTGGCCACGCCATGCCCGCCAATGCAGATTTCCCCGACCACGCCCAGCGGCACCGGCTGCAAGTGCGCATCCAGCAGGTGGATTTGCGTGTTGGCAATCGGCCTGCCGATCGGCACGCTTTCGGCATCGGCGGCGATGGCCTGCACTTCATGCGTGGTGGCGTAAGTGGTGGTTTCCGTCGGGCCGTAGCAATGCACCAGCCGCAGTGCCGGCGCCTGGGCCAGCAGGCTGCGGAACGCCGCCGGGTCGGCCCGTTCACCGCCGCACAACAGGATGCGCAGCCCGGCCAACGCGTCGGGAATCAATTGCACGTACTGGTTGAACAGCGCAGTGGTGACGAACAGGATCGTCGCCCCGCCCGCCTTCAGTGCCCGGCCAAACGCGCCGGGGTCGAGCAAGGTCGCATGGTCGATCACCAGCACCTGGCCACCGTTGAGCAAGGGGCCCCACACGTCCATGGTGCTCGCGTCGAACGCCGGGTTGGAAGCGAACGCCACGCGGTCATGGGCGTTGAAATCGGCGTAGCCGTTATTGATCACAAGCCGCGTGATGCCCCGGTGCGGTACCAGCACACCCTTGGGGGTGCCGGTGGAACCGGAGGTGTACATGATGTACGCCACGCGCTCCGAGGACTGCGACAGGTCCGGGTTGTGGCTCGGTTGCGGGTCCAGCGCCAGGGTGTCGAGGTCGATACGTCGGGCCGGGTAAGCGACAGGCTCGCTGCTGTGGGTCAACAGCCACACCGCGCCACTGTCCTGCACCATAAAGGCCTGGCGCTCGGCCGGGGCGTTGATGTCCAGCGGCACGTAGGCCGCCGCGCATTTGAGGATTGCCAGTTGGCTGAGCAACAGGTCAATCGAGCGCGGCAACAGGATCGCCACATGGTCGCCGGGCTGCACGCCCAGGTTGCGCAGGTGGTGCGCCAACTGGTTGGCGCGGGTGTTCAGCGCGCCGTAACTCAGGGTGTGTTCACCATGCACCACTGCGATAGCACCCGGGCGTGCCTGCGCCTGGGCTTCGAACAAACGCTGCACCGTATGTTCGTGAGGGAATTCGCGCTGGGTGGCGTTGAATTCCATCCGCAGTTTTTCACGCTCCGCCGCCGGCAGAATCGACAGTTGGCTGATTGAGCCCCCTGCATTCTGTTCCAGGGCCTGCACCAGTTGCTCCAGGGCAACATGCAGGTACTCGCAGAGGCGTGGCGCGCCCTGCCCCATGGCGTCAAAGCCAAACCCGTCGCCCAGGTCATCGACACTCAGGGACAGCGCAAAGTTGGTACGTTCCTCGGCCTTGAGCACCTGCATGCCCTGCCACGCCTCGGCTACGCCGCCAGCGTGCGGGGCGCTGTGGCGATAGTTGAACAGCACGCTGAACAGCGGCGTATTGGCCGGCAGCCCGCTGCAACGCTGGGCCAGGGCCAGTGGCGCATGTTCGTGACTGAGCAACCGGGTCAGGCTTGCGTGGGTGGCCATCAGCGCTGCGTGCACCGTGCGCTCACCCAGGTCGACCCGCAGCGGCAAGGTGTTGATGAACACGCCCAAGGCACGTTCGGCGCCTTCGCCGCCTTGCAGCCGGCCCAGCAATACGGTGCCGAACACCACCTGCTCGCGGCCGGAAACCTTACCCAGCACCTGCGCCCAGGCCAGGTGCATCAGGCTCGCAGCACTGACCCCAAGCTGCCGTGCCAGGGTGCGCAGGCGCCCGTTCAACAGCGGGTCGACGCGCAAATGTGCCTGTTGCGCTTCACCCGGTGCACTCAATGCCAGCGTCGGCTCATCGACCTCCCCGAGCATCTCGCGGAAGAACGCTTCGTGCTCTTCCTCACGCATGCCCAAACGCGTCTGCGCCACATAATTGCGATACGGCACCGCCGCACCCAACTGCTCGCGCCGGCCGAGCAAGCACGCCTGCATCTCGTGCTGCAGCACCTCCAGCGCAACGTGGTCCATCACCAGATGATGGAACAGCAACAACGCAACCACCCGCTGGTTGGCCGGGTCCTCGGCGTATACCAGGCGCATCAGCGGTGCCTGAGCCAAGTTCAGCCGATGCTGTTCGAAGCGCGCCTGCAATTGCTCCAGCACATCGCCCGCCAGTTGAATCGGCTCAACCCGCAGCGAAGCCTGGCGCCACACCACCTGCACCGGTTCTTCCAGCCCGTCCCAGTGCATCGACGAGCGCAGGATATCCTGCCGCTCGATCACCGCCTGCAACGCCTGGGCAAACGCTTCAAGGCGCTCGACGCTGGCGAAGGCAAACTGCGCCTGCAACAGGTACGCGTCACCCTGTTGCACTGCGCGATGGTGATACAGGATCCCGGCCTGCAACGGCGCCAGCGGGTAAATGTCCTGAACGTTGGCCGCGCCGCCGGGAATGCTCGCGACAAGGCGGTCGATGGCGGGTTGCTTCAAGTTCACCAGCGTCAGCATGTCCGGGGTGATCCGCGTGCAATCCGCGGCGATCCCATTGGCTGGCACCACCACTTCGCGACCACCACCCACGGCAGCCGCCAAGGCTGCAAGGGTGGGTTGACCAAACAGCACTTTCACATCCGCCGACAACCCGACCCGACGCATGCGGCCAATCAGGCTGGCGGCCAGCAGCGAGTGGCCGCCCAGCTCGAAGAAATGGTCGTGCCGACCCACACGCTCCACCTTGAGCAAATCCGCCCACAGGCCGGCCAGGGTGATTTCGGTTTCCCCCACAGGCGCGACGTACTCCCGGGCGCTCACCGATTCCAGGCCTGGCGCCGGCAGTGCCTTGCGGTCGAGCTTGCCATTGGGGCTCAGGGGCAAGGCCTCCAGGTGCATGAAGGTGGCCGGTACCATGTAGTCCGGCAGGTGTTCCAGCAAATGGCTGCGCAAAGCGTCGATTTGCGCCGGCACGCCGGTGTAGTAAGCCACCAGCCGTGAATCGCGGGCGACCACGGCGGCTTCGTTGATCTGCGGGAATTGCAGCAGTCGCGCCTGGATCTCCCCCAGTTCGATGCGCAAGCCACGGATTTTCACCTGGTCGTCATTGCGGCCCAAATACTCGATGGTGCCGTCCGGCAGGTAGCGCCCGACGTCGCCGGTGCGGTACATCCGGCCCGCGCTGAACGGGTCCTTGAGGAAGCGCTCGGCGGTCAGCTCAGGACGGTGCAGGTAACCCCGCGCCACTTGCACACCGCCGATGAACAGCTCGCCCACCACACCCAACGGAACAGGCTGCAACTGCCCGTCCAGCAGGTACATGCGGGTGTTGGCAATCGGCTTGCCGATGGGGGTGTTGTCCGGCGTGACGGGCCCGGCGCAATCCCACGCCGTCACGTCCACCGCCGCTTCCGTCGGGCCATAAAGGTTGTACAAACCGATGCCCGGCAACTGCTGTTTGAAGCGGCGCACCAGGCTGCCGGGCAACGCTTCACCACTGCACATCACCCGCACCAGCACGGCGCTCTGGCTGACGTCGCCGTGGGCCAGGAACACATCAAGCATCGATGGCACAAAGTGCAGCGTGGTGATCTGCTCCGCCTCGATCACCTCACACAGGTAGGCCGGGTCTTTATGCCCGCCAGGACGCGCCATCACCAACCGCGCGCCGGTGAACAGCGGCCAGAAGAACTCCCACACCGACACGTCGAAGCTGAACGGGGTTTTCTGCAACACCCTGTCCTGGGCAGTCAGTCCGTACTCGTCCTGCATCCACAGCAGGCGGTTGACCACGCCCGCGTGCTCGTTGATCACGCCTTTCGGTTGGCCGGTAGAACCCGAGGTGTAGATCACGTAGGCCTGATGCTGCGCGGTCAGCCCATCCACTTGTGGGTTGGACGTTGGTTGGTGCTGCCAGGTGTTCCTGTCCAGGTCCACCAGCGGCACCGTGACGTCGCCCAGCAACGAACGGGTTTCGCCCTGCACCAGCACGGCGGCCGGGGCGCTGTCCTTGAGCATGTAGGCGATACGTTCCAGCGGATACGCCGGGTCCAGCGGCACATAACCGCCGCCCGCCTTGAGGATTGCGAACAGGCCGATGACCATCTCCAGGCCGCGCTCGACGCAAATCGCCACCCGCGAATCCGGCTGTACACCCAGCTCCCGCAGATGGTGCGCCAACTGATTGGCCCGTTCGTTCAGCTCGCGATAGCTCAGGCACTCCGAGCCTGCCTTCACCGCAAGCGCATCCGGCGTTCTCGCCACCTGGGCTTCGAACATACCGTGCAGCGTCTGGTCGAGGTTGTAATCCACTGTGGTGTTATTGAAGTCGAACAGCAGATGCTGGCGCTCCTGATCGTCCAGCAAGTCAGCCTGCTCCAGCACCGCCTGATCGTTATCCACCATGGCCTGCAGCACGCGGGTGAAATAGCCGACATAGCGTTGCATGGTCGACTCGTCGAACAACGCGATGGCGTATTCCAGGGTGCCGCGAATTTCGCCCCGGGTCTCACCGAGGTTCAGGGACAGGTCGAACTTGGCAAAGTGACTGTCCTCCACAATGCCTTCAAGGCTCAGGTCGCCGAGAGCCAGCACCGGCGCGTCACTGTCCTGCCAGGTCAACATCGTCTGGAACAGCGGGCTATGGGCCAGGCTGCGCAATGGCCGGGTGATTTCCACCACCTGCTCAAACGGCAGATCCTGATGAGCCTGGGCGTCCAGCGCCAGCCCCTTGACCCGCGCCAGCAGCGCCTCGGCGCTCAGTTCGCCCGAGGTATCAATGCGCACTGCCAGGGTGTTGACGAACAACCCGATCAGGCCTTCCACCTCGGCCCGCTGGCGGTTGGCGACTGGCGAGCCGATCACCACTTCCTCCTGCCCGGCCAAACGCGCGAGCAACGAGGCCCACGCCGTCATCATCACCATGTACAGCGTGGTGCCGTGGCGTTGGCTGAGGGCCTTGAGCCCGGCGGTCAGGCGCTCATCCAGGTGCACGTCGACGCTGCTGCCGGCGTAGTCCTGCTGAACCGGGCGTGGACGGTCGGTCGGCAACATCAGCAACGCCGGCGCACCGGCCAGGGTGTGTTGCCAGTAGCTGCTCTGGCGATGCAGCACTTCGCCGCTCAGCCACAGGCGCTGCCATACGGCAAAGTCGCTGTACTGGATCGGCAACGGCGGCAGTGGGTCAGCCTCACCGTGGCTGAACGCCTGGTACAGCGCCATCAGTTCGCGGGTCAGCACGCCCATGGACCAGCCATCGGACACAATGTGGTGGATAGTCAGCAGCAACACGTGGTGATCGTCGGCCATGATCACCAGGCGCCCGCGCAACAGCGGGCCGCGCTGCAAATCAAAAGGCGCCGAGGCTTCGCCCTGGATCAACGCGTCCAGCACCTGCTGTGCTTCGGGGTGGCGACGCAAGTCCTGGACTTGCAGGGGCATCACTTCTTCAGGCGGCACGATCAGCACCTGGGCGTCGTCATCCTGCTGGGCAAACCGGCTGCGCAAGGTCTCATGCCGCGCGACGATCCGCGCCAGGGCCCGTTGCAGCGCGTCGACGTGCAACTGCCCGCGCAGGCGCAGGCCGATGGGAATGTTGTAGGCGGTGTTGGCGCCCTCCATCAGCGCCAGGAACCACAGGCGTTGCTGGGCAAACGACAACGGCAACTCCGTGTCCCGCGCCGCCGGCAGGATATCCGGCAAGGTGCTGCGCCCGGCCTGGGCCACTACCTGCGCCACCGCCGCCAGTTCGGCATTGGCGAACAGTTCGCCCAGTGCCAGGTCGACCCCCAGTTGCTGGCGAACCTGGGACACCATGCGCATGGCCAGCAACGAATGGCCGCCCAACTCAAAGAAATGATCCTGGCGCCCAACACGTTCCACTTGCAACACATCGGCCCAGATCTGCGCGAGGACGGTTTCGATATCGCCATGAGGCGCCTCGTATTCGCGGGTGAAGACGGCGGCCAGGTCCGGCTTTGGCAGCGCCTTGCGGTCCAGTTTGCCGTTGGCGGTCAGGGGCAACGCATCGAGTTTCACGTAGGCCACCGGGACCATGTAGTCCGGCAGGTGCGCCACCAGGTGGGCGCGAATCGCGCCCACTTCAAGCGGTTCGAATTGCGGGTTTTCGGTGAAGTAAGCCACCAGCCGGGGCTGGCCCGGTTGGTCTTCACGGGCCAGCACCACGGCTTCCTGGAGACCGGGCAGCTGGTTGAGGCGGGTTTCGATTTCCCCCAGTTCGATGCGCACACCGCGGATTTTCACCTGGTCGTCGTTGCGGCCCAGGTACTCGATATTCCCGTCCGGCAACCAGCGCGCGAGGTCGCCGGTGCGGTACATGCGGCCCGAATTGAATGGGTCATCCAGGAAACGTTCGGCGGTCATTTCCGGGCGATTGAGGTAACCCCGCGCCACGCCCTTGCCGCCCACGTACAGTTCACCGGCAACCCCCAAGGGCACCGGGCGCTGCTGTTCGTCCAGCAGGTAAACCGTGGCATTGGCGATGGGTTTGCCGATGTGCAACGGCTGCCCGGGCTCGATCCGCCCGGAGGTGGCGACCACCGTGGCTTCCGTGGGGCCGTAGTTGTTGATCACCTCGAAACGCTGGGCCCGGGTGAACTGGCGCAGGCGGTCGCCGCCAATCAGCAAGGTGCGCAGGGTCGGGTGCTCGATGTTCTGGCTGAACGCATATTCGGCCACCGGCGTGGGCAGGAAACACACGTCCAGCGGTTGTGCGCGCCACCAGTCCAGCAGCGCGTCGATATCTTCAGCGCCGTCGTGGGCCGGCGGCAGGTGCAAGGTGGCCCCCACGCACAGTGCCGGCCAGACTTCCCAGGCCATCGCGTCAAAGCCAAACCCGGCAACGCTCGCGGTGTGGCGGCCTGCGCACAGGTCAAACGCGGTGCAGTGCCAGTCCACCAGGTTGGCCACGGTGTGATGTTCCACCATCACGCCCTTGGGCAGGCCGGTGGAGCCGGAGGTGTAGATCACGTAGGCCAGGTTGGTGGGCGTGACGGCCACCTGCGGGTTGCTCGCCGAATGGTGATGCCAGGTAAAACGGTCCAGGTTGATCACCGGCACATCGAGCGCGGGCAGGCGCTCCAGCAGTGCATGCTGGGTCAGTACCGCGACCGGGGCGCTGTCGCCGAGCAGGTAGCTCAGGCGCTCGGCCGGGTGCGACGGGTCCACCGGTACATAGCAGGCGCCGGACTTGAGGATCGCCAGCAACCCGGCCAGGGTGTCCAGCCCGCGCCGGGCAACGATGGCCACGCGATCGTCGGGTTTTACCCCCAGCGCCAGCAGGTGATGGGCCAGCAGGTTGGCTTGTTGATTCAACTCGGCGTAGGTCAGCTGGCGGCCTTGATACACCGCGGCCACCGCGTCCGGGGTCAGCAGGGTCTGGGCCTCGATACGCCCATGCAGGGTGGTGCCTTGCGGGAAGTCGATGGCTGTCGCGTTGAACTGCTCCAGCAGATGCCGCTGCTCCGCCTCGGGCAACACCGACAAGCGATTCAAGGGTGTTTCGGGTGCCTGTTCCAGCGCCTGAACCAGGTTCCCCAGGGCAGTTTGCAGATAAGCGCACACCCGCTGCGGATCAACCTGGGCGCAGGCCAACAGGCTCAGGCTGAAGTCTTCGCCCAGGTCGTCGACGCTCAGGGTCAACGGGTAGTTGGTGCGTTCCTCGGAGCGCAACGCTTGAATACCCTGCCAGGCCGAGACCGCTTCGGCGCTCGCGCCGCCTGCGCTATGGCGGTAGTTGAGCAACGCGCTGAACAGCGGCGTCGGCGCCACTACACCGCTGCAACGCTGGGCCAGGGCCAGCGCCGCGTGTTCGTGACGCAGCAAGGTGGTCAGCCGGGCATGGGTCGCCTTGACCCCGGTGCGCACGTCTTCGGCGCCAACATCCACCCGCAATGGCAAGGTGTTGATAAAGATCCCCAGGGCACGGTCGGTGTCGTGGCTGCCCTGCATGCGGCCCATCAGCACCGTGCCGAACACCACCTGTTCCTTGCCCGCCAGCACTCCCAGCACCTGGGCCCAGCCCATGTGGAACAGGCTCGCGGCGCTGACGCCCAACTGCCGGGCCTGGGCGCGCAAGCGCCGGCTCAACTGCGGGGCCAGCGGCAGGCTGATCTCCTGGATGTTGTCGCCGTCGCCCTGCACATCCTGCAGGCCGTAGGGCAAGGTCGGCTCGCTGATGTCGCCGAGCATCTGCCGGAAGAACCCCTCGTGCTCCTGCTCGCTGATGCCCAGGCGCGCCTGGGCGACATAGTTGCGAAACGGCACCGCCTGGCCCAGTTCACCCGCCCTGCCCAGCAGGCAGGCTTGCATCTCGTGGCAGACCACTTCCAGCGCGCTGTGGTCCAGGGCCATGTGGTGGAACAACAGCATCGCCACCACCCGTTGGCCGGCTTCATCCCAGGCCCGCACCAGGCGCAGCAGCGGCGCGCGGGTCACGTCCATGCGGTAGTGGCGGCCATCGAACAGGCGATGCAACTGGGCGGCGATATCGCCGTCTGCCGGGTCCAGTTCAATCGCCTGCACCGGCAGGCGCGCGGTGCGCCAGACCACTTGCGACGGTTCTTCCAGGCCTTCCCACACCACGCCGGTCCGCAGGATGTCGTGACGGTCGATCACCTGTTGCAAGGCCAGGGCAAAGCCCTCGAAACGCTCAAGGCTGTCGAAGGCAAACAGCGACTGCATGATGTACGGGTCGCCGTGCTCGGCACTCACATGATGGTAGAGGATGCCCTCCTGCAACGGTGCCAGCGGGTAGATGTCCTGCACATTGGCGACGCCACCCTCGACGGTCTCGAGGATACGGTCGATGGACGCCTGGCTGAGGGTCGACAGGCTCAGCATCTTCGGGGTAATCGAGGTAGCGCCCGGTGGAATGCCATTGGCCGGCACCTGCACCTCACCGGCCTTGGTGGCCGAGTACTCCCCGGCCTTGATCAGCTCGATCAGCGCCGGCTTGTGTTCGCGCAGCGAGGCCACCAGTGCCGCGTCGCTCAGGGCCTGCTTGTTGCCTTGCACCGACAACTGATCGCCCTTGAGCGCCAGTTGCACATCCTTGGCCTTGAGTGTCGCCAACAGTTCGATGATGCTCACAGGACGATCTCCATTCGTTCGGTAATTGCGGCGTAGCCGGCCAGGGTCGGCTGTTCGAACAGGCCCCGCACATCGGCTTCCATGCCTTCCTGACGCAAGCGTCCGATCAAGCTGACGGCCAGCAACGAGTGCCCGCCCAGCTCGAAAAAGTTGTCGTGACGCCCGACCCGCTCCACCTTCAGCAGCTCGGCCCACAGCCGCGCCAGGGTGATTTCGGTAGCGCCCACCGGGGCTTCGTACTCGCGCACGATCAGTGATTCCACACCCGGCGTCGGCAAGGCCTTGCGGTCGAGCTTGCCGTTGGGGCTCAGGGGCAGAGCGTCGAGATGGACGAATACCGCGGGCACCATGAAGTCCGGCAAGCGCGCCAGCAGGTGCGCCCGCAGTAGCTCGATATCGGCCGGCACGCCGGTGTAGTACGCCACCAGGCGTTCGTCGCGGGCCAACACGGCCGCTTCCTTCACCTGTGGGTACTCGGTCAGCCGCGCCTGGATTTCTCCGAGTTCAATACGCAGGCCACGGATTTTTACCTGGTCATCATTGCGGCCCAGGTACTCGATATTGCCATCCGGCAGGTAGCGCCCGACGTCACCGGTGCGGTACATCCGGCCTGGGTTGAACGGGTCCTTGAGGAAGCGCTCGGCCGTCAGTTCGGGACGGTGCAGGTAACCGCGAGCCACTTGCACACCGGCGATAAACAGCTCGCCCACCACGCCCAGCGGCACCGGTTGCAACCGGGCATCCAGCAGGTACATGCGGGTGTTGGCAATCGGCTTGCCGATAGGCGTGTTGTCCGGCACCACGGGCCTGGCGCAGTTCCAGGCGGTCACGTCCACCGCGGCTTCCGTCGGGCCATAGAGGTTGTACAAACCGATGCCGGGCAATTGCTGCTTGAAGCGCCGCACCAGGCTGCCGGGCAAGGCTTCGCCGCTGCACATCACCCGCAGCAGTCCGGCGCCCTGGCTGACATCACCGTGGGCCAGGAACACATCGAGCATCGACGGCACGAAGTGCAAGGTGGTGATCTGTTCTGCCGCGATCACCTCGCACAGGTAAGCCGGCTCCTTGTGCCCGCCGGGGCGAGCCATGACCAGCCGCGCACCGGTGAACAGGGGCCAGAAGAACTCCCACACCGACACATCGAAGCTGAACGGGGTTTTCTGCAGTACCGCGTCAGTGGCGTTCAGGCCGTAGGCGTCCTGCATCCACAGCAAGCGGTTGACCACACCCGCGTGCTCGTTGATCACGCCCTTGGGTTGGCCGGTGGAGCCGGAGGTGTAGATCACGTAGGCCTGGTGCTGCGCGGTCAACCCGGGAACCTGTGGGTTGGACACCGGCTGGTGCGCCCAGGTGTTCTGGTCGAGGTCCACCACCGGCACCGTCACGTCGCCCAGCAACGAACGGGTAGCGCCCTGCACCAGCAGCGCCGCGGGCTGGCTGTCTTGCAGCATGTAGGCGAGGCGATCCAGCGGGTACGCCGGGTCCAGCGGCACATAACCACCGCCGGCCTTGAGGATCGCAAACAGACCGATGACCATCTCCAGCCCACGCTCGACGCAGATCGCCACCCGCGCATCCGGCTGCACGCCCAGTTCCCGCAGGTGGTGCGCCAGTTGGTTGGCGCGCTGGTTCAGCTCGGCATAGGTCAGGCATTGCTCACCCGCCTTCACCGCCAATGCATCCGGCGTGCGCTCGACCTGGGCCTCGAACAGGCCGTGCAGGGTCTGCGCCAGGTCGTAGTCAACCTCGGTGGCATTGAAATCAAACAGCAGCTGCTGACGCTCTGCATCCCCCAGGATCGGCAGGTGGTCAAGGGCCTGGTGCGGCGCGTGCTCCAGGGCCTCCACCAACTGGGTCAACGCCATCTGCATATAACCGCAGACCCGTTGTGCGCCCACCTGGGCCGGGGTCAACGCGGTGAAGTCATAACCATCACCCAGGTCATCGACGTTCAGGGTCAACGGATAGTTGGTGCGCCCGTCATTGGTCAGGGTCTGCATGCCTTCCCAGGCGTGCTGCGCGTCCTGTGAACGGGTGGCGCCGCCCCGGTGGCGATAATTGAGCATCGAGCTGAACAGCGGCAGCGGCGCCGCCACCCCGCTGCAACGCTGGGCCAGGGCCAGGGAAGCATGTTCATGGCCCAGCAGCGCGGTGAGCCGGGCATGGGTGCTGCGCACGCTGTCGCGCACGCCTTGCCCGTCGATATCCAGGCGCAATGGCAGGGTGTTGATGAACACGCCAAGGGCCCGGTCCGCGCCCTCGCCGCCCTGCATCCGACCGACCAGCACCGTGCCAAACACCACATTCGGCTTGCCCGACGTCACCGCCAACACCTGCGCCCATGCCAGGTGGAACAGGCTCGCGGTGCTCACGCCCAGCAGGCGTGCCTGGGCCCTGAGGCGCCGGCTGACGGCAGCGTCCAGGTGATGCGTGAATTCTTCGATATCCCGACCATCGCCCTGCACATCCTGCAAGCCAAACGGCAGCGTTGGCTCATGGATATCGCCAAGCATCTCGCGGAAGAACCCTTCATGTTCCTGCTCGCTGACACCCAGTCGCGCCTGCGCCACGTAGTTGCGATAAGGCATCGGCGCGGACTGCGGTGCGGGGTGCCCCAGCAGGTAGCCCTGCATTTCCCGCAGCACCACGTCGAACGCGGTGTGGTCCAGCACGATGTGGTGATACAGCAGCACCGCCACCACCCGCTGATTGGCCGGGTCGTTGGCGTACATCAGGCGGATCAGCGGCGCCTGGGCGATGTCCAGCCGGTAGCGCCGGGCGTCGAAACGCTGATGCAGGCCGGCCAGCACATCACCGTCCAGGTGCAGCGCTTCGACCGTCAATCGAGCCTTGCGCCACACCACTTGCACCGGCTGCGCCAAGCCTTCCCAGACCACACCGGTACGCAGGATGTCGTGGCGGTCGATCACCTGCTGCAAGGCCTGGGCGAAGCTGTCCAGGCGCGCCTGGGTATCGAATGCCAGGTGCGATTGCAGCAGGTACGGATCGCCCTGCTCCGCCGTGATGTAGTGGTAAAGAATGCCTTCCTGTAACGGTGCCAGCGGGTAAATATCCTGCACATTGGCGGCGCCACCCGGCACGCTGGCGACGATCTGGTCGATCATCGGCTGATCCAGCTCCACCAATGGCAGCATCGAGGGCGTGATGCGCGGGCAATCGGCGGCGATGGCATTCACCGGCACCACCACTTCCCGGCCACTGCCCACTGCCGCTGCCAATGCCGCCAGCGTCGGCTGGCTGAACAGCACCCGCACATCGGCGCTGAGGCCGGCCTGGCGCATGCGCTCGATCAGGCTTACCGCCAGCAAGGAATGGCCGCCCAGCTCGAAGAAGTGGTCATGGCGGCCCACTTGCTCCACCTGCAACACCTCGGCCCAGATCCGCGCCAGGGTGGTCTCGACTTCGCCGCGTGGGGCTTCATATTCCCGGCTGAGCACGGCGGCCTGATCCGGTGCCGGCAGCGCCTTGCGGTCAAGCTTGCCGTTGGCGGTCAACGGCCAGCTGTCGAGTTTGACGTAGACCACCGGCACCATGGCCTCGGGCAGTTGGCTGTGCAGCTCGGCGCGCAGGGTTTCGATAACCAGCGGTTTTTGTTCGGTGAACCAGGCCACCAGGCGGCCGTCGCGCACCAGCACCACGGCTTCCTTGACGCCGTCGACGGCGGCCAGGCGGGTTTCGATTTCTCCCAGCTCGACGCGCACGCCCCGGACTTTTACCTGGTCGTCGTTGCGGCCCAGATATTCAATGTTGCCATCCGGCAGCCAGCGCGCCAGGTCGCCGGTGCGGTACATGCGGCCCGGGTTGAACGGGTCATCGAGGAATCGCTCGGCGGTCAGGTCCGGGCGATTCAGGTAGCCGCTGGCCACGCCGCGGCCGCCTACATACAGCTCACCGGCCACACCCACCGGCACCGGCCGTTGTTGTGCATCCAGCAGGTACACCGTGGCATTGGCCATCGGCTTGCCGATATGCAGCGGCTGGCCGGCGCGCACCCGGCCAGAGGTGGCGACCACCGTGGCTTCGGTGGGGCCGTAGTTGTTGATCACCGCGAAACGTCGCTCATGGCTGAACTGGCGCAGGCGATCACCGCCGATCAACAGGGTGCGCAGGCTTGGGTGCTCAAGGTCCTGGCTGAACGCGTACTCGGCCACCGGGGTGGGCAGGAAGCTCACGTCCAGCGGCTGGGCCAGCCACCAGGCCAGCAGTTCGTCGATGTTTTCATTGCCGACATGGGCCGGTGGCAGGTGCAAGGTCGCCCCCACGCACAATGCCGGCCAGACTTCCCAGGCCATGGCATCGAAACCGAAGCCGGCCACGCTGCTGGTGTGGCTGCCGGCCTGCAGGTCGAAGGCTTCACAGTGCCAATGCACCAGGTTTTCCACGGTGCGGTGTTCCACCATCACGCCTTTGGGCTGGCCGGTGGAGCCGGAGGTGTAGATCACATAGGCGAGGTTCGCCGGGGTCAGGCTGGCGACGTGGGGATTGGTGCCGTCGGGATAGGCGCCATGCAGATCGACGATGGCGATATCACCGAGCACGCCACGGGTGCTCTCTTCGGCCAGGACCGCGACCGGTGCGCTGTCTTGCAGCAGGTAAGCGATGCGCTCGGCCGGATAGGCCGGGTCTACCGGGACGTAGGCCGCGCCCGCCTTGAGAATCGCCAGCAGGCCCGCCAGCATCTGCGGGCCGCGTCGGCAGCAGATCGCCACACGGTCGTCGGGCTGTACGCCCAGCGCCAGCAAGTGATGGGCCAATTGGTTGGCGCGTTGGTTGAGCTGTTGGTACGTCAGGTGCTGGCCGTCCTGGCTCACGGCAATCGCCTGCGGCAGGCGCAGGGCCTGGGCTTCGAAAGCGCCGTGCAGGGTCTGCCCTTGCGGGTAGTCGCGGGCGGTGGCGTTGAAGCTGCGCAGCAGGTGTTCGCGTTCGCGGGCAGGCAGTACCGGCAACTGATGCAACGGCGTTTGCGGCGCGTGCTCAAGGGCCTCCACCAGTTGCTCCAGCGCACTGTGCATGGAGTCGCACAGGCGCTGCGCGCCGATGGATTCCAGCGCCAGTACCGTCAGGCCGAAGCCCGTACCGAGGTCGTCCACACTCAAGGTCAGCGGGTAGTTGCTGCGTTCTTCGCCGCCCAGCAACTGCACGCCTTCCCAGATACCGTGGCCGTCGCGGGCCATTTCGCCCGGGGTGCTGTGGCGGTAGTTGAGCAAGGCACTGAACAACGGCATCGAGGTCGGCACGCCGCTGCACCGCTGGGCCAGCGCCAGGGACGCATGTTCATGGCCCAGCAAGGCACTGAGCCGGGCGTGGGTCGCCTTGACGCCGGCACGTACCGCGTCGGCACCCACCTCCACCCGCAGCGGCAAGGTGTTGATGAACATGCCCAATGCCCGGTCGGCACCTTCGCCGGCTTGCATGCGGCCCATCAATACGGTGCCGAATACCACGTCCTGACGGCCCGACACCAGCCCGAGGACCTGGGCCCACGCGAGGTGCATCAGGCTCGCAGCGCTGACCCCCAGTTGCCGCGCCTGTTCACGAACCCGCAGCGCCAGCCCTGCATCGACGGGCAATTCGGCCTCTTCGATATCCCGGCCATCGCCCTGCACATCCTGCACGCCGAAGGGCAGCGTGGGCTCGTCGACATCGGCGAGCATTTCGCGGAAGAACTGCTCGTGTTCCTGGGCGCTGACACCCAGGCGAGCCTGGGCCACGTAGTGACGGAACGGTGCCGCGGCCGGCAAGTCATCGGCCTGGTTGAACAGGAACGCCCGCATTTCCTGGCCGACCACTTCCATGGCGGTGTGGTCCAGTGCCAGGTGATGGAACAGCAGGATCGCCGCGACCCGCTGGTTGGCCGGGTCCTGCGCATACACCATGCGCAGCAGCGGCGCCTGGGTGATATCCAGGCGATAGTGGCGGGCATCAAAACGCGCGTGCAGTTGTTCGATCACATCACCATCGGCCGGGTCCAGCGGGATGTGCTGTACGACCAATTCGGCATGACGCCACACCACTTGCACCGGGCTGTCCAAGCCTTCCCACACCACGCCGGTGCGCAGGATATCGTGGCGCGCCACGACCTTTTGCAGCGCGCCCATGAAGGCCTGCAAACGCTCGACGCTGTCAAACGCCATGCGCGATTGCAGCAGGTAGGGGTCACCCTGTTCGGCGCTGATATGGTGGTAGAGGATGCCTTCCTGCAACGGCGCCAGCGGGTAGAAATCCTGCACGTTGGCCGCACCGCCGGGCACCGTGGCCACGATGCGGTCGATGGCCGGCTGGTCCAGCTTGACCAGGGTCAGCATCGACGGCGTGATGTGCTCGCAGCCAGGCACAATGCCGTTAACCGGCACCACGATTTCCCGGCCACTGCCCACCGCCGCCGCCAGCGCCGCCAGGCTTGGCTGGTTGAACAGCACCCGCACATCGGCGCTCAGGCCCGCCTGGCGCATGCGCTCGATCAGGCTTACCGCCAGCAACGAATGGCCGCCGAGTTCAAAGAAGTGGTCAAAGCGCCCGACACGCTCGACCTTCAGCACGTCCTGCCAGATCTGCGCCAGCAGGGTTTCCACCTCGCCTTCGGGCGCTTCGAAACCACGGCTGAGCAGCGACGCCTGATCCGGCGCAGGCAGGCCCTTG
The DNA here is from genome assembly GCF_013385345.1 of Pseudomonas sp. I8001. Taxonomy (NCBI): domain Bacteria; kingdom Pseudomonadati; phylum Pseudomonadota; class Gammaproteobacteria; order Pseudomonadales; family Pseudomonadaceae; genus Pseudomonas; species Pseudomonas sp. I8001. Next base: position 6,498 of record NZ_JACAQC010000029.1, on the reverse strand, counting down.
CGGTCCAGCTTGCCGTTCGCGGTCAGCGGCAACAGTTCCAGCCAGACATAGGCCGACGGCACCATGTAGTCCGGCAGCCGGCTTTGCAGGTGCGCGCGCAGCGCTTCAATGCCCAGCGGCGCCTGGGCGGTGTAGTAAGCCACCAGGCGCTTGTCGCCGGGCTCATCTTCACGGGCCAGCACCACCGTGTCTTTGACGCCGGAAACGCTGGCGAGGCAGCTTTCGATTTCACCCGGCTCGATACGGAAACCCCGGATTTTCAGTTGATGGTCATTGCGGCCCTGGTACAGCAAGGTGCCGTCCGCCTGCCAGCTCGCCAGGTCGCCGGTGCGGTACAGCAGCCCATCGCCGAACGGGTCGACGATAAATTTCTCTGCGGTCAATTGCGGCTGGTTCAGGTACCCCTTGGCCACGCCCGCGCCACCGATGTACAGCTCGCCAACCACGCCCAACGCCACCGGCTGCTGCCGCGCATCCAGCACGTAGGCACGGCTGTTGCCAATCGGTCGACCAATCGGAATACCGCCCTCACCCACCGACTTGATCTCGAAGGTGGTGGAAAACGTCGTGGCTTCGGTGGGGCCATAGCCATTCAGCAGGTGCTGCGGTGCGCCGTGCTCAAGCACCCGGGCGATCACCTGCGGGTCGAGCACATCGCCGCCGACGATCAGGTAGCGCAGTTGCCGGAACATCGGCATCAACCCGTCGGCGTACTGATGGAACAGCCCGGCGGTCATCCACAACACGCTGACGGATTGCTCCTGCAACAGGGCGCCAAACGCGGCCTGGGACAGCAACGTGGCATGCTCGACCACCACCACGCAGCCGCCGTTGAGCAACGGCGCCCACACATCGAGGGTGCTGGCGTCGAACGCCGGGTTCGAGGCGAAGGCCACCCGGTCGCGGTGATTGAAGTCGGCATAACCGTTGTTGATCACCAATCGAGAGACGGCGCGATGGGGCACCTGCACACCCTTGGGGGCGCCGGTTGAGCCGGAGGTGTACATGATGTACGCCACGCTTTCGGCAGACTGGGACAGGTTCGGATTATGGGCCGGCTGATTGTCGAGGTTCAGCCCGTCGAGATTACGCAGCACCTGCCCGGCGTGACTGTCCTGCACCATGAACGCCTGGCGTTCGTCCGGCGCATTGATATCCAGCGGCACGTACACCGCCGCGCACTTGAGGATGGCCAACTGGCTGACCAGCAGGTCGATGGAACGTGGCAGCGCGATGGCCACGCTGTCGCCCGGTTTTACACCCTGGTCGATCAAATAGTGGGCCAGGCGATTGGCCCGCAGGTTGAGTTCGCGGTACGTCAGCGACACGTCGCCGTGCACCACCGCCAGCGCGTCGGGGCTGGTCAGGACGCTGGCTTCGAAGATCCCGTGCACGGTGTGCGCAGCCGGGTAGGCGCGGGCAGTGGCGTTGAAGTCCACCAGCACTTGATGCCGCTCGGCGGCTGGCAGGATCGACACTTGATGCAGCGGTGTGGTCGGCGCCTGTTGCAGTGCCGTGGCCAGGTTGCGCAAGGCGCTGAGCATGTAGTCGCCGACGCGCTGCACATCCACCTCCGCCACGCCTTGCACGGTCAGGGCAAAGCCTGCGCCGAGGTCGTCGACGTTCAGCACCAGCGGGTAGTTGCTGCGCTCCTCGGAACTGAGGATTTCGATCCCGGCGTCGGCGAACGGGCTGGCGCCCGGCGCTTCACCCGGCGCGCTGTGGCGGTAGTTGAGCAAGGTGCTGAACAATGGCAGCGCACCGGACACGCCACTGCAACGCTGGGCCAGGGACAAGGACGCATGTTCATGCCCCAGCAACTGTGCCAGCCGCGCATGGGTGGCGCGCACGCCAGCCTGCACGCCCACCGCGCCGACACTGACCCGCAACGGCAAGGTATTGATGAACATTCCCAGCGCCCGGTCGGCGCCCTCGCCGCCGTGCAGCCGGCCCAGCAGCACGGTGCCGAAGACCACGTCGTCCTGGCCCGAGACCTGGCCGAGGACCTGGGCCCATGCCAGGTGCACCAGGCTTGCGGCACTCACCCCCAGTTGCCGGGCCTGCTCGCGAAGGCCCAGGCTGAGGGCCGGTTCCAATGCCACGTGCGCTTCGCGCACACCGCTGCCGTCGCGGTTCACGTCCTGCAAGCCGAAGGCCAGGGTCGGCTCGTCGATGTCGCCGAGCATTTCGCTGAAGAATGCCTCATGCTGCGCAGCGCTCACACCGAGGCGCGCCTGGGCCACGTAGTTGCGGTACTGCACGGCTTCGGGCAGCAAGCCGGTTTCGCCTGCAAGGCTCGCGCTCATTTCCTCCACCAGCACCTGCAACGCGGTGTGGTCCAGCAGGATGTGGTGCAGCAGCAGGATGCCGACGTAACGGCCGTGATCCTCGGCGTAGGCAAACCGCATCAACGAGGCGCGGGACAGGTCGAGGCGGTAGTGGCGTGGGTCGAAGCGTTCCTGCAGTTGCGCCAATACGGCACTGGAAGGATCGGCTTCAACCTGCTCAACCACCAGCAGCGCCTGGCGCAAGACCACCTGCACCGGCTCGTCCAGGCCTTCCCAGACAATCCCGGTACGCAGGATATCGTTGCGCTCGATCACACTTTGCAGCGCACGGATAAACGCCTCGACCGGCTCATGGCCGCTGAAGCTGAACTGCACCTGCAACACGTAGGGATCGCCTTCGGTGGTTGCCAGGTGGTGGTAGAGGATGCCGGCCTGCAACGGGGCCAGGCCGTAGATGTCCTGCACGTTGGCGATGCCGCCGGGGACACTGGCGATGATATGGTCGATGGCCTGCTGGTCGAGATTCACCAGCGGCAGCATGTCCGGGGTGATGTGCCGCGTCGCTTCGCCGATCAGGTTGGCCGGGACCTGCACTTCATGTTGCCCGCCCACCGCAGCGGCCAGCGCAGCCAGGGTCGGCTGGCCGAACAGCACCCGCACATCGGCGCTCAGCTCGAGCTGGCGCATGCGCTCGATCAGCTTGACCGCCAGCAACGAATGGCCGCCCAGCTCGAAAAAGTTGTCCTGGCGCCCGACCCGGTCGACCTTCAGCAGGTCTTGCCAGAGATTCGCGATCGCGGTTTCCACCGCGCCTTGTGGCGCTTCATAACCACGACGGGCCAGGGCATCGGCGTCCGGTGCCGGCAAGGCCTTGCGGTCGAGCTTGCCGTTGGTGGTAAGCGGGAACGCGTCGAGCAGCACAAAGGCGCTGGGCACCATGTACTCGGCGAGGGACAGCAGCAGGTGGTCACGCAGCTCAGCGGCAGTGGGCGTGTGTTCAGGCTGGGCAATCACGTAGGCCACCAGGCGCTTGTCGCCCGGTTCGTCTTCGCGGGCAATCACCACGGCTTCGCGCACACCTTCGCAGGTGGCCAGGCGTGCTTCGATTTCCCCCAGTTCGATACGGAAACCGCGAATCTTCACCTGGTCGTCGTTGCGCCCCAGGTACTCGACACTGCCGTCGGCCAGCATCCGGCCGAGGTCACCGGTCTTGTACAGGCGCAGGCCGGTTGCGGGATCCGTCAGAAAACGTTCGGCCGTCAGCTCATCGCGGTTGAGATAACCTCGCGCCACGCCGGCACCGCCGACGTACAACTCCCCGACTACGCCGCTCGGCACCGGTTCGCGGCGGGCATCCAGCACATACAGTTGCAAGTCGGGAATGCGCACGCCAATCGGGCTCACGCCCACCCGCTGTGCATCCGCCGCCTCCAGGGCACGGTAGGTCACATGCACGGTGGTTTCGGTGATGCCATACATGTTGACCAACCGCGTACCGGCGTTGGTCACCCGGGCGTACCACGGCTTGAGAATCCCCGGTTCCAGGGCTTCACCGCCGAAGATCACCTGGCGCAGCGAGTGCAGTTGCTGGCTGCGGCCCTGCGCCGCGATCAACTGGCGGAACGCGCTCGGGGTCTGGTTGAGAATACTGACGCCGGCTTCGCACAGCAGTGCGTAACACTCGTCCGGCGAGCGGCTGACCAACTGCGGCACCACCAGCAACTGCCCGCCATGCATCAGCGCGCCCCAGATCTCCCACACGGAGAAGTCGAAGGCAAACGAGTGGAACAGCGCCCAGGTGTCATTGGCGTTGAACTTGAACCAATGCTCGGTGGCGCTGAACAGTCGCGCGACGTTGCGGTGTTCGATCATCACGCCCTTGGGCAGGCCGGTAGAGCCGGAGGTGTAGATCACATAGGCAAGGCTGGACGCGCTGATTGCAACGTTGGGGTTGACGATGGGCTCGTGCTGCAGGCTGTTGAGGTCGATCGACGTGACGTCGCCCACCAGGTGGCGGGTGTCGTCCTGCACCAGCACCGCCAGCGGCGCGCTGTCTTTCAGGGTGTAGGCGATACGGTCCAGCGGGTAGGCCGGATCGATCGGCACATAACCCGCCCCAGCCTTGAGAATCCCCAGCAGGCCAATGATCATTTCCAGCCCGCGTTCGACACAGATCGCCACCCGGTCGTCGGGGCGGATGCCATGCTTGAGCAGGCAATGCGCAACCTGGTTGGCGCGCTCGTTCAGCTCGCGGTAGCTCAGGTGTTCGTGTTCAAAGCGCAGCGCGATGGCTTCGGGATGGCTGGCGGCATGAGCTTCGACTTGCTGGTGGATCAGGGCCGAATCGGCGTAGTGCTGGGTGCTGGCGTTAAGGCCGTGCAGCAGATGCTGGCGTTCGGCGGCAGGCAGGATGCCCAGGTTGTGCAACGGTGCATCTGGCGTTTGTTCCAGGGCCAGCACCAGGTTTTCCAGGGCGGTGTGCAGGTAACCGGCAATGCGCGTCGCGCCGATGGAGGCGTCCACCATCACGGTAAAGGCAAAGCCTTCGCCCAGGTCATCGACGTTGACCGTCAGCGGGTAGTTGGTGCGTTCTTCGGCGCCCAACACCTGGATGCCTTCGGCGATGTCGATCACCGCCTGGGTGTCCGAGGCATCGCTGTGACGGTAATTGAGGATGGCACTGAACAACGGCGTGGGTGCGGCCACACCGCTGCAACGCTGGGCCAGGGCCAGGGAGGCGTGTTCGTGATCGAGCAATTCGGTCAGGCGTTTATGGGTGGTTTGTACGCCCTCGCGCACGCTTTGTTCGCCTACATCTACCCGTAGCGGCAGGGTGTTGATGAACATGCCCAGGGCCTGGTCGGAGCCCTCGCCCGCGCCCATGCGGCCGAGCATCACGCTGCCAAATACCACGGCTTCGCGAGCGGAGACCTTGCCCAGCACCTGGGCCAGCGCGAGGTGCATCACGCTGGCGGGACTGACACCCAACGGTCTGGCCTGGGCCCGTAGACGGCGACTTAGATCGCTGTCGACGGTGATGCGGGTTTCATCGATGCCATGGCCGTCACCCTGCACATCCTGGAGGCCGAACGGCAGGGTGGGTTCATCGATGTCGGCGAGCATTTCGCGGAAGAACGCTTCGTGAGCCTGTTCGCTGACGCCGTGGCGGACCTGGGCGATGTAGTTGCGAAACGGTACCGGAGCGCCGGCCTGTTCGGTCTGGCCGGCGAGGTGCAGCTGGATCTCGCGGCGCACTACGTCGAGGGCGGTGTGGTCGAGGATGGTGTGATGGAACAGCAGCATGGCGACCACGCGCTGGTTGCGCGGGTCTTCGGCGAATACCAGGCGCAGCAGCGGCGCCTGGCCGAGGTCCATGCGGTAGTTGCGGGCGTCGTAGAGGGCTTGCAGTTGGGTCAGTACATCGCCGTCGAGGCGGGCTTCTTCGCAGGCCAGCGAGGCCTTGCGCCAGACGACTTGCAGGGGTTCGTCGAGGCGATCCCAGGCCATCGAGGTGCGCAGGATATCGTGGCGGTCGATGACCCATTGCAAGGCCTGGGCGAAGGTTTCAAGACGGGCGCGGCTGTCGAACACGAACTGCGCGTGCAGCACGTAGGGGTCGCCCTGGTGCGCTGACAGATGGTGGTAGAGCATGCCTTCCTGGAGCGGCGCCAAGGGGTAGATATCTTGCACATTCGCCGCCCCGCCGGGGATCGCGGCGACGATGCGGTCGATGGCGGGTTGGTCGAGGTTGACCAGGGGCAGCATGTCCGGGGTGATGCGATAGGCCGGGCTGAGCCAGTCGCCGCCGTGTTGGGCGACGAGGTCGAGCAGTTGGGGTTTGTGGGCGATCAGTTGGTCCCATAGGGCGTCATCCAGCGCGTCGTCGTCACCCAGGATGATCAGGTCGCCTTCGTCCATTTGCAGGCGGATCGGGTGGGTGGAAAGAGCTGCCAGTAATTTGCTGAACTGCATGGGGTAACCTGCTTTTTTGAGTCGGATACGGTTGAGGAGAAAGTCCGTTTTCAGCTGTCGCGTAAGTGCCTGGGAGGCCCGGTTTAAAGCGCGGGCGCAGTCGTGGGCCGGGAGGCTTCCCGCAGGGTTGGGAAATTAGAGGATTCGGGGGGTGGGGGGTGACATGGGAAGCGGGGACAAAGCGGCTGGCGTGGGGGAACTTTCGTATTTGTTGGATGGGGGGCATATCCGTTATTTG
>NZ_JACAQC010000028.1:0-88810 GCF_013385345.1 Pseudomonas sp. I8001 | reverse complement strand
GGAACCATAAGCGGCCGTTACCTAAATAACGGATATGTACTCAAACAAGATCAAGCATTCCCCGCCAACCTCAACCGAGCCGCCTGAGTAAAATCCAACATCCGCTTCAGCGGTCTAACCGCCTGCGGAATCACCGAAGGCTCAACAAAAATCTCATTACTCCCCTCACGCAAGCACTGCAGCGTGCGCTCCAGGGTATTCATCGCCATCCACGGGCAATGCGCACAACTGCGACACGCCGCCCCATTCCCCGCCGTCGGCGCCTCGACAAACACCTTGTCCGGGCACAACTGCTGCATCTTGTAGAAAATGCCGCGGTCGGTGGCCACGATAAACGTCTTGTTCGGCAACCGCTGCGCCGCCGCAATCAACTGGCTGGTAGACCCCACCGCATCCGCCAACTCAATCACCGAAGTGGGCGACTCCGGGTGCACCAGAATCGCCGCGTCCGGGTACAACGCCTTCATGTCCTCCAACTGCTTGGACTTGAACTCCTCGTGCACGATGCACGCACCATCCCACAGCAACATGTCTGCACCCGTCTGACGCTGGATATAGGTGCCCAGGTGCTTGTCCGGCCCCCAGATAATCGTCTCGCCGTTATCCATCAGGCTTTCGACAATCTCCAGCGCACAACTGGAAGTCACCACCCAATCAGCACGGGCTTTCACCGCCGCCGACGTGTTGGCATATACCACCACCGTGCGCTCAGGGTGCTGATCACAGAATGCCGAGAACTCATCCACCGGGCAGCCAAGGTCCAGGGAGCACGTGGCTTCCAGTGTCGGCATCAGGATGCGTTTTTCAGGCGTGAGGATCTTGGCCGTCTCCCCCATGAATCGCACGCCCGCCACCAATACGGTCTTGGCCGGGTGCGCCGCGCCGAAGCGGGCCATTTCCAGGGAGTCGGAGACACAGCCACCGGTTTCTTCGGCCAGGGCCTGAATCACCGGGTCGCAGTAGAAGTGTGCCACCAGCACCGCGTCCTGAGCCTTGAGCTCGGCGGCGATGGCGGCGCGGTAGCCCGCCTCTTCTTCGGCGCTCAGCACCTTGGGCTGCTTGGCGTCGAGGTGGGCTTGGACCAGAAGGCGTTCGGAAATTTGCGTCATGTTCGCAAGACCTGCAGGCGCAGTTGCGCGAAAGTCGAGTGTACCACCGGCTCTGGAGCCTTTCGGGCGCCGCCGGACGAAGTGATTGTGTTCATCAAGCACGGTGAAGCTGCGCAAGGCTACAGAATATCGAATGGTTTCAAAAGCCTAATCTGGGATTCGGCCAGGCATGAAAAAGGGAAACCCGGCCAGGGGTTTCCCTTTTTTACAACGACCGGTTTAACCGGGCAAAGCGGACGGATCGTCTTGCAGCAACGCCCACTGATGCATGTTCGCCAGGGCATCCTTCAGGATGGTTTCATCGGCGCCCTTGGTACTCTTGCCTTCCCGCGCCGCATATTCCAGCAGTACCAGGTAGTCGCGATGGCTGGTGGCCTCGTTCGGTACCACGCTGTCTTTAACCAGTCGAGCCATCTCGTATCGCTGGGTGCGGGTGTTCTGACTGGCGCTTTGGTCCACGGAGGCGTTGGTCAGGAAACCATCCTTGTAGGTGATGTTCGCCGCACTGCTGGCCTTGTCGTCGACCTTCACATAGAGGTAGTTCTGCGACTCGCGCCTAGTATCGAAAGCCGGCGGCTTCCCGCCATCCAGGCCCTGATGGAAACTGGCCTTGAGGCTTGATCGCTGGACCTGATCGATCGTGCGATTGGAGAGGTCATTGCCGCCGATGCGCGTTTTCTGGGAAATCCCATAGGCAAACGTATCGGTTTCCCCTGGGCGCGCCGGGTTGGGGGAGCTGGCCGCCTGGCTGATGGAGGCCTTGAAATCCGCCAGGCCCGTCAGCAGGCCTTGATCTGCCGCGCTGCGGGTCAGCGGCGCAGGCGCTTTGGCGCTCTGCGGGTAGTTGCTGTTCATGGCGGTAAACGCATCCTTGAACATCGCCATCAGGTCAGCATTGGCCTTGCCCCGCGCCTGGGCCTTGTCGAACTGGGCCAGGTAGCTTTTCAGCGCGATTGCCTGTTGCTTGGCGTTGCCGAGGATGCCGGCGTTCTTCAGGTCGACCGAGAGATTCACTTCCCCCGCCGGGCTACTCATGCGCGTGGTGCGGCCCTGGCTGTCCGCATGGAATGCAAGTGTGAGGTCGTCAGTATTGCTCACTTTCAATTTGCCGCTGAGGTCCACCGAAGCCAATACGCTGGAATCAAACTGCGTCAGCTTGCTCAGCTCGAGTTTCGGCGGCTGGGCGGCCAGGCCGTCGATCGCGTCCTGGAAGGCTTCGCCCAACTTGGCGACTTCCTTGAGTTCGGCGGCGCTGAGGGCGCCACCGTCCACCTTCGCCTGCGCGGCCAAGCCTCCCAACTGGCTGGCCAGGCTGAAGGTGACGGTCTTGCCGCTGGCCGTCTTGACGGTCAGGCTGACCAGGTTGTCGGCCCTGCTGTGCAGCAGCGCCTGTTGAACCTTGAGTTCGGCGGGGCTTTGGGTCCTGGAAGCGCTGGTGCTCAGCGCCGACTGGGAAATGTCGGTACCGCTCTTCGCAAATTGCTCAATCAGGGTGGCGCCCAGGCCGCTGAAGCCTGTGCCTCTGGGCAGTGCAGGGAAATTCGTGCTGATCGCTTTGGTGACCGCATCGTCGCTGTCACTTTCCCAGGCATTGATCGGCCCATGGCCGGGCAATTGGCCGTTGCGGGAATACGTCTCGGCTTGAACGTCCACCGTGACATTGCCAAGGCTGACCACCGAGGAAGGTCGCACGGCAGCGGCGTCCGTTTCTGGCGCCTGCGTAGCTGGCGGGGTAACGGCGGGTCGATTGGTAAGGGCGATGGCGGAGCTGATCGGCGAAAGCGTAGTCATGACGATCCCTGTCTTGAGCTGGATTGCAGCCAATTTAACCAAGACAGGGAAGGTTTGGTAGCGCGACCGATACAATTGCTAGCAAAGAGCCATGTCAGAAAACTGACTCTTTGCCCTCTTCCGGTGCATCAGAAGCGGTAAGTCACCGAACCGCCGAAACCGTTGGCGCTGTTTTCATACTTGGCGTCGTAGGTCAGCGCCAGTTGCGGATTATTGTCGCGGACCTTGATCGGCTCTTCTTTCAGGTAGGAATAAGCGACGTCGAAGGTCAGGTTATCCACTGGCGTCCAGCCGGCGCCCAAGCTGAACACCGTGCGATCGCCCGTAGGAATACGTACGGACCGGTCGGTGTTGTTGGTGGGCGTCTGGTCCACCGAAAAGCCGGTACGCAGCACCAGTTGCTTGTTCAACTGGTACGACAGGCCGATGGCGTGAGACCAGGTGTCATGCCAGTGCTGTTCTTCGGTGATGGAGTTCAGGCCGGCCAGTTCGGTGGCGAGGTCAGAGACGCCACTGTTGTTGATCGTAATCTTCTTCAACTGGCTCCAGCGGGTGTAGGTGCTGCCGACGTACAGGGTCCAGTCATCGTTGAGTTTATGGGTGACCGAGAAGTCCACGGACGACGGCGTGGTGACATCCAGCTTGGCGTCATACCGCTGCGGGCCGCCATCCACCAGGTCGGTGAGCACCCCCGAGGCGTTGGTTTTGCCCGACAGGTGATACACAACCTGCGAGTGGTAGGTCACACCAATGCGCGTGCTTTCAATCGGCTGCACCAGGATACCGGCGTTGAAACCGGTGGCGGTGTCGTCGCCCTTGACCTTTACGTTTTCCGTGCCGAGGCCAAATGCCGGGACCTTGGAGTCCAGTTCGCCACTGATACGGTTGAAGGTCGGACCGAAGCCCACCGAAACCTTGTCGTTGAAGGCATAGCTGACGGTTGGCTGCACGGTGATGACTTGAACCTTGCTTTTGTTGCCAAAGCCATTGCCCTGGAAGCTGTGTTCATAGTCGGTCACGAGGCCGAACGGCGCGTAGATTCCCAGGCCAAACGCCCAGTGTTCATCAATCGGCGTCACCAGGTAGCCCATCGGTACGGCGATGCCGGGGACCATATCGCCTTTGTCGGTGCCGGGGTTGTCCACGCCACCTTGGCTGGAGCTGGCATCCTTGATGTTCGACTTGGCATCCAGGTAGGTCGCCCCGATGCTCACTTCATTCTGCTTGAGGCGAGACATACCCGCCGGGTTGCCAAACACCGTGCTGGCGTCATCCGCGGAGGAGGAACGCCCGGCGTAACCGGTCCCCATTGAACTGATGCTTTGTTCGTTGAGGGCGAAACCACCGGCAAACAAGGAAGTGGAGGCAAGGGAAATCGACAGCGCCAAAGCGCTCTTGAAGAGTTTTTTATTCATTATTAGAACTCGAATTATTGGGCAGCGAGGGGAAGCTACCAATCTTCGAGCGGGCAAATTATGAAGAGTTTTTCATGCGCAAAATTGTCCGACAATCCTATTTCTTTCAAAGACTTCGACGGTTTTTCCAGCACTTATTCAGACCCCGGAACCTGAATATGACTGACGGGTTTTAATCTCGCCGTCACGCTTGCAGCAGGCCGGATTGCCTGCCATCGAATAAGCGTCAAGGCGCTGGTGATATAAGTGTCGCAATGACATGATGACGGCCATTTAACACGCGTGGCAGCACTCAAATGAATAGCACTATCGGGACGGGTCCTGAGACAAACAGCCCACCTGAATCTGGCGAGAGTGATTTGTCCGCCGCGGGCCTCAACCACAGCGAAGCCTTCACCGAACGCGTGCTTGCCAGCATTAACGATTGCATCAAGGTGCTGGACCTCGACGCCCGCCTGACCTTCATGAGCGAAGGCGGCAAGCAGATCATGGAAGTCAGCGACTTCAATGCGATCCGCGGCTGCCCCTGGCCCGACTTCTGGCACGACCAGGGCAATCTCGATGCCAAGGCTGCCGTTGAGGCCGCCAAGGCCGGTCGCAATGCCAGCTTTGTCGGCGCTGCCCACACCCTGGCCGGCAACCTTAAATGGTGGCACGTGAACGTCAGCCCGATCATGGGCAGTGACGGCCTGCCGGAGAAAATCCTCTGCGTGTCCCGGGACATCACGCCCCTGCGCGAAGCCGAAGAGTCCCTGCGCAAACTCAACGAGTCCCTGGAACAGCGGGTGGTCGAACGCACTCGCGATCGCGACCGTATCTGGCGTCTGTCGCCGGACCTGATGCTGGTGGCACAACTCGACGGTGTGATCTCCGCCGTGAACCCGGCCTGGACACGCATGCTCGGCCACGCCGAAAACGACCTGGTGGGCAGCCAGTTGCTGGCCCTGGTTCACCCCGACGACCTGGCCGTCTCATCCTCGGCGGTCAGCCGTTTGGGCGATGGCAAGAACTTCCCCAATTTCAAGAACCGTTACCGCCACCAGGACGGCAGCTACCGCATGATCGCCTGGACGGCCGTGCCCGACAGCGACTACATCCACGCCGTGGGCCGCGACATCCAGGCTGAGGAAGAAGCCAAGGAAGCCCTGCGACTGTCGGAAGACGCCCTGCGTCAGTCACAGAAACTGGAAGCCATCGGCCAGCTCACTGGCGGTGTCGCACATGATTTCAATAACCTGCTGACGGTGATCAAGTCCTGTGCCGACTTGCTCAAGCCACCTGCCCTGAGCGAAGCACGCCGCGTGAAATACGTGGAAGCCATCGCCAGCACGGTCGATCGCGCGGCCCGCCTGACGGCCCAGTTGCTCACATTCGCCCGCCGCCAGGCTTTGCGACCCGAGGTGTTCAACGTCGGCGAAAGTGTAAAGCGGGTGGGCGAGATGATGGACAGCCTGACCGGCTCGCGGGTCAAGGTAAGCATCCAGGTGCCTGACGACGCCTGCTTTATCAACGCCGACGAAAGCCAGTTCGATACCGCGCTGGTCAACATGGTGGTGAACGCCAGGGATGCCATGGCCGGCAACGGGCATTTGACCATCACCGTTTCGACGGCAAGCTGGCTACCCTCGGTTCGCGCTCACCCGGTACGTGTCGCCGATTACGTGACCATCGAACTGGCGGACACCGGCTCGGGTATCCCGCCGGAAAAACTCGACGCGATCTTTGAGCCCTTCTACACCACCAAGGGTATCGGCCAGGGCACCGGCCTGGGCTTGTCCCAGGTGTACGGCTTCGCCAAGCAATCAGGCGGGGAAATCCTGGTACAGAGCGAGTGCGGCAGGGGTAGCCAATTTACGCTGTACCTGCCCAAGGTCGAGCCAAGTGCCATGCCGGTACCTCAAGACACCAGCGTTTCGCCCATCATCTCAGGCTTGTGCGTGCTGATGGTCGAGGACAACGCCGATGTGGGCCTGTACACCTCGCAAACCCTGGAACAGATGGGCTTTCACGTGCTGTGGGTGCCGGATGCGAACAGCGCGCTGGAAGCCCTGGCCCCCAACCCGGAAAGCTTCCAGGTGGTGTTCTCCGATATCTCCATGCCCGGCATGAGTGGCCTGGAGTTGCTGGACGCAATCGAAGCCTTGTACCCATGGCTGCCGGTGGTGCTCACCACCGGCTACAACGACGAATACGCGCGTATCGCCCAGGAAGAAGCCAGCCGTTTTGTCTTGCTGCAGAAGCCGTATTCCACCGAGGTGCTGGCCCTGCTGCTGCAAAAAGTCGTCAAGAGCCGCCTGCCCCTGGTCGCACAAGGCTAGACCGCAGGCCGGGTCGTGTCCGGAACATTCCCCATCTCCAGGGCCAGATCCAGCCAGGCCCGCGCCGCCGGTGGCAAGTGCGCCTGTCGCCGCCAGGCCAGGGCGATGTGCCAATCAGTCTGGGGCTCGTCCAGCTGGATCAGGGCGATGCCGGCGTGCAGGTGTTTGTAAGCCAGCATGCTCGGTAGAAACGCGACACCCAGGCCTGCGGCAACCAGGTCGACGATAAAGTCGATCTGGGCACTGCGGGCGGTGATACGCGGGACTACGCCTCTGCGCTCGCAGGCTGTGAGAATGATCCGGTTAAGCGCAAACCCGGCCTCGAACAGAATAAAGGGCGAGTCAGCCAGGTCGGAAAAATCGACGCTTTTACGCCCGGCCAAAGGATGGTCGATCGGCATCACCACCATCAGTGGCTCGACGCGCACATCCTGATATTCAAATTCTCCCGCCACCGGTACCAGCAACGCGGCCAGGTCCACCTCCCCGGCCTCCAGGCATTCGCCCAACTTCTTGCTGCCATGCTCGATCAGCTCGATCTCGATTTCCGGATAACGCTGTCGATACAAGGCAAACATCGCCGCAAACAGCACCCCACTGCCCACCGGCGGCAAGCCGATGCGCAATACACCGCGCTTGAGCCCCAGCAAGTCGTTGATCTCGGCCACCAGGTCACTGCGCTCCGCCAGCAACACCAGCGCTCGGCGGTAGGCAATTTCGCCGGCGGCCGTGAGCTCGCTCTTGTGGCCGATGCGATTGAACAGCGGCGTGCCCAATTCATCTTCCAGAGTCTTGACCGCCTTGCTGACGGTAGACTGGGTGAGCGAAACCACCTCGGCTGCTTGTGAGAAGCTGCCCTGGCGAACTACTTCGACAAAGGCCAGCAACGTACGAAGGTTCATGAGTATTCCGTTTGCGACTTGATTCAAGTTGGAAAAGTTGTTTTTACCATGAAAGGCCTTTGTCTATCCTCACCCCACCGTTTTCTTCACTCGGGGCATCACTGTTCATGATCATTTCGTCTGCATCGGATTACCGCGAAGCCGCCCGCCGCAAACTGCCGCGCTTCCTGTTCGACTACATCGACGGCGGCGCCTACGCCGAACACACCCTCAGGGCCAACAGCTCGGACCTGTCGGATATCAGCCTGCGCCAGCGCATCCTGCGCAACGTCGAAAGCCTGAGCCTTGAAACCACGTTGTTCGACCAGCCATTGGCGATGCCGGTGGTCCTCAGCCCGGTGGGCCTGACCGGCATGTTTGCCCGGCGTGGTGAAGTCCAGGCGGCGAAGGCGGCAGCGAACAAGGGCATTCCGTTTTGCCTGTCGACCGTTTCCGTGTGCCCGATCGAGGAAGTGGCGTCCCAGAGCCCGCAATCGATCTGGTTTCAGCTGTATGTGCTGAAAGACCGCGGCTTCATGAAAAACGCCCTGGAGCGCGCCCAGGCCGCCGGGGTGAAAAACCTCGTGTTCACGGTCGACATGCCCACCCCCGGCGCGCGTTATCGCGACGCCCATTCGGGTATGTCCGGTGCCTACGGGCCGCAACGCCAAATCCTGCAGGCCATGACCAAACCAGCCTGGGCCTTCGATGTGGGCCTGCTGGGTCGCCCCCACGACCTGGGCAACATCTCCAAGTACCTGGGCAAGCCCACCCAACTGAAGGACTACATCGGCTGGCTGGCCAACAACTTCGACCCTTCCATCAGTTGGAAAGACCTGGAGTGGATCCGCGAATTCTGGAAAGGCCCGATGATCATCAAAGGCATCCTCGACCCACAGGATGCCAAGGACGCGGTGAGCTTTGGTGCCGACGGCATCGTCGTCTCCAACCACGGCGGGCGCCAGTTGGATGGCGTGCTGTCCACAGCCAAGGCACTGGCGCCTATCGTACAAGCCGTGGGCAGCGATCTGACGGTGCTGGTGGACTCCGGCGTACGCTCGGGGCTGGACGTGGTGCGCATGCTCGCGCTGGGCGCCAAGGGCGTTCTGCTGGGCCGTGCACAGGCTTACGCACTGGCCGCCGACGGGCAGCGTGGCGTGGAGAACCTGCTGGATATCTTCGCCAAGGAAATGCGCGTGGCCATGACGTTGACCGGAGTCACGTCGATCGCCCAGATCGATGAGTCGATCCTGGTGCGCAGCCAGGGTTGATCAGTGCAGCGACCTCGGAGCATCCCTTCCGGGGTCGCCCACAGATATTTCTAAATGTTTCTTCATAAAGCCAAACCGTCATTAAACAGACACATTTCAGGAATTAAATCGTCACGTCCCAGCCAGGTGGAGTCCTCCACCTGCCCCCTTCCTTTGAGGTGTCGTCGTGATGTTGCTGACCAAAAAGAGTCTGTCAGTGTTGTTCACTGCCCTGTGCCTGAGTGGTGTCGCTCACGCCACTGACGTCACGGGCGCAGGCTCCAGTTTCGTCTACCCGGTGCTGTCCAAGTGGTCCCAGGAATACAGCAAAAGCTCCAGTGACCGGATCAACTACCAGTCCATCGGCTCCGGTGGTGGTATCGCCCAGATCAAGGCGGCTACCGTGGACTTCGGTGCGTCCGACGCGCCGCTGTCGGCGGATGAACTGAAGGCCGGCGGCCTCGGCCAATTCCCAAGCGTGATTGGCGGCATCGTGCCGGTGATGAACGTCGAGGGCATTGCAGCTGGCCAGCTGAAACTCGATGGTGATGTGCTGGCGAAGATCTTCCTCGGTGACATCAAGGCCTGGAACGACCCGGCGATTGCCGCCCTCAACCCCGGCTTGAAACTGCCGGGCGCGAATATCACCGTGGTCCACCGCTCGGACGGCTCGGGCACCTCGTACAACTTCACCAACTACCTCTCCAAAGTCAGTGATGGCTGGAAAACCAAAATCGGTTTCGGCACCACCGTGCCGTGGCCGGTCGGTGTGGGCGGCAAGGGTAACGAAGGTGTTTCGGCCTACGTGAAGCAGATCAAGAACTCCATCGGCTTTGTTGAATACGCCTACGCCCTGCAAAACAAGATGACCTACGCCTCACTGAAGAACGCGTCCGGCAAATTCGTCGAGCCCAACGCCAAGGCCTTCCAGGCAGCGGCTGATACTGCCGATTGGGCCAACGCCCATGACTTCAACCTGATCATGACCAACGCACCGGGCGAGAACGCGTGGCCGATCACGGCGACCACTTGGATCATCATGTACAAGCAGGCAAAAAACGCCGAGCAAAGCCAGGCCGCTTTCAACTTCTTCAAATGGTCGTTGGAGAAAGGTCAGCAGCAGGCTGCGGCATTGGACTACGTAGCGTTGCCCGATTCCCTCGTGACCCGGATCGAAGGTTACTGGAAGTCTGACTTCGCCCACTGATCCGCCTCTATAGCCCCCTTCCTCAAGCATGTGCATGCTTGATGGAGGCGGGTGAGCACTTCTGATATGAACGACACCGTGCAACCCTTGGTTATGACTACTCACGCAAGCGACGTGTCGGGTGATAGCCGCGCCGCTCGCGATCAGCGCCACGATCTGTGGTTCAAACGCTCGATGTTCGGGGCCGCGATGCTGGTGCTGCTGCTCTTGGCAAGCATCGCCGCCTCCACCCTGTGGGGCGGTGGCCTGGCCTTCAAGACCTTCGGTTTCGGTTTCATCACCAGCACCGAGTGGGATGCCGTCAACAACCACTTTGGCGCCCTGGTACCGATCTACGGCACCTTGGTCACCTCGTTGCTGGCGTTGCTGATTGCGGTGCCGGTGAGTTTCGGCATCGCGATTTTCCTCACCGAAGTGGCGCCGCCCTGGCTCAGAATGCCGGTCGCCTCCGCCGTTGAATTGCTCGCGGGCATTCCCTCGATTATCTATGGCATGTGGGGCCTGTTTGTTTTCGGGCCCTTTATGGCTGAACACTTGTCACCCTGGATCAATGACTTCCTGGGTGCGCTTCCGTTTATTGGCTCGCTGTTCCAGGGGCCGCCGCTGGGCATCGGGATGCTGACCGCCGGCATCGTGCTGGCGATCATGATCACGCCGTTCATCACGTCGGTGATGCATGAGGTGTTCCGCAGTGTGCCGACTCAATTGAAGGAGTCGGCCTACGCACTGGGCAGTACTACCTGGGAAGTGGTTTGGGACATCGTCCTGCCCTACACCCGTTCGGCAGTGGTCGGCGGGATCTTTCTCGGCCTCGGTCGCGCCCTGGGTGAAACCATGGCCGTCACCTTCGTGCTGGGCAACGCGCAACAGTTCTCCGCCTCGTTGCTGATGCCCAGCAGTTCCATCGCGTCCGTCATCGCCAACGAGTTCAGCGAGGCGTACACCGACCTGCATCGTTCGGCGCTGATCGCCCTGGGCTTCCTGCTGTTTATCGTGACATTCGTGGTGCTGGCACTGGCGCGGCTGATGCTCATGCGCCTGTCCCGCAAGGAGGGCCTATGAGCAGCAACGAACGCCTGTACCGCAAGCGTGCCTTGAAGAACCGGGTGGCCATGCTGCTCAGTTGTGGCGCGACAGTCTTTGGCCTGCTGTGGCTGGCGTGGATTCTGCTGACCACCATCATCAACGGCTTTCAGGCGCTCAACCTGCGCCTGTTTACCGAGATGACGCCGCCACCCGGAACAGACGGCGGCCTGGCCAACGCGTTTTATGGCAGCGCCCTGATGTCCGGGATTGCGCTGCTGATTGGCACGCCCATCGGACTGATGGCCGGTATCTGGCTGGCGGAATTCGCACGGCACTCGCGCCTGGGTACCACGGTGCGTTTCATCAACGACATCCTGCTGTCCGCGCCGTCGATCGTGCTGGGCCTGTTCATCTACACCGGGGTGATCCTGCCGCTGAACCTGCTGACCAATCACCAGGTAGGTTTCTCCGCCATTGCCGGTGCCCTGGCGCTGGCCTTGCTGGTGATTCCGGTGGTGGTGCGCACGACCGACGAGATGCTCCAACTGCAACCTTCCACCATGCGCGAGGCGGCCCTGGCCCTGGGCGTACCCCAGTGGAAACTGACGTTGCAGATCGTGTTGAGAGCGGCCAAGGCCGGCGTGGTGACCGGCATCCTGCTGGCGCTGGCGCGGATTACCGGGGAAACCGCGCCGCTGCTGTTCACCGCCTTCGGCAACCAGTTCTGGAGCAGCAACCTGCTCAAGCCGATTGCCAGCGTGCCGGTGGTTATTTTCCAGTACGCCATGAGCCCCTTCGATGACTGGCACTCCCTCGCATGGGCAGGCGCCTTGGTACTGACGATGTTCGTGCTGGTGCTGAGCTTGCTGTCTCGCCTGATTCTTTTGCGCAATAGGTCCCACTGATGCAATCGACCCGCCTTGATCCTGAAAAAACCAAAATCCGTGTCCGTGGGTTGGAGTTTTTCTACAACAACCAGCGTTCGCTGAAATCCATCGACATCGACATTCCGGAAAAACGCATCACCGCGATCATCGGCCCATCGGGCTGCGGCAAGTCGACCTTGCTGCGGGTGTTCAACCGTATCTACTCGATGTACCCGAAGCAGGAAGCCCGCGGTGAAGTGCTGCTCAATGGCGAAAACATCCTCGCCCCCGGCTACTCGATGAACCGCCTGCGCAGCCACGTCGGGATGGTCTTCCAGAAGCCGGTGCCGTTCCCGATGTCGATCTACGACAACATCGCCTATGCCGTGCGTCACCACGAAAAGCTGTCGCGCCGGGAAATGGATGATCGA
The DNA here is from genome assembly GCF_013385345.1 of Pseudomonas sp. I8001. Lineage (NCBI taxonomy): Bacteria > Pseudomonadati > Pseudomonadota > Gammaproteobacteria > Pseudomonadales > Pseudomonadaceae > Pseudomonas > Pseudomonas sp. I8001. The sequence continues at coordinate 76,516 of NZ_JACAQC010000028.1, read as the reverse complement.
GTCGAGCAAGCCTTGCGCGGCGGCGCGCTGTGGGATGAGGTGAAGGACAAACTCAAGCAGAGCGCCCAGAGTCTTTCAGGCGGACAACAGCAACGCCTGTGCATCGCCCGCACCATTGCGCTGCGCCCGCAGGTATTGTTGCTGGATGAACCGACCTCGGCGCTCGACCCGATTTCCACCGGGCGCATCGAGCAGTTGATCACCGAGCTGAAAGAGCAATACACGGTGATCATCGTGACCCACAACATGCAGCAGGCCGCCCGGGTGTCGGACAGCACGGCGTTCATGTTCATGGGCGAACTGATTGAGCATGGCAATACGGATGAGATCTTCACCAAGCCGAAGATGAAACAGACCGAGGACTACATCACCGGGCGGTTTGGCTAGCTTTAACAAAAAAGCCGATCACTCTCTGTCGCGAGAGTGATCGGCTTTTTACTGGGCAAAAAAAAACCCGGAAATCCTCACTTGCGTGGGCCTTCCGGATTTTCTAAACCGCCAAAAATGGTGGGTCGTGTGGGATTCGAACCTACGACCAATTGGTTAAAAGCCAACTGCTCTACCAACTGAGCTAACGACCCGCTGTGTGGTGGCGCGTATAATACTGATTTCTAAGGATTATTCAACACCTTATTTAAAATAAATCAGAAATAACGCGTTGGGTCAGTAATTCCGGCCGCTTGGAAGCCCTCTGCACGCAGTCTGCAGCTGTCGCATTTCCCACAAGCGCGACCATCAGTGTCTGCCTGATAGCAGGAAACAGTCAGCGAGTAATCGACGCCAAGTCCTACGCCTGCCTTCACGATATCGGCCTTGCTGCGGTTCTGCAGCGGCGCCAGTATGCGAAAGCCCTGCCCTTCTACACCGGCCTTGGTCGCCAGGTTGGCCATGCGCTCGAACGACTCGATGTACTCGGGACGGCAGTCCGGGTATCCGGCGTAGTCCAGGGCGTTGACGCCGATGAAGATGTCGCGGGCATTGAGCACCTCGGCCCAGCCGAGGGCCAGGGACAGGAAGACCGTGTTGCGTGCCGGCACGTAGGTCACCGGAATGCCTTCGCTGGGGCCTTGCGGCACGTCTATGGAGCTGTCGGTCAGCGCCGAGCCACCCATGCCGTCGAGATTCAGGCCGATCACCTTGTGCTCAACCGCGCCCAGGTCTCGGGCGACACGGGCGGCAGCGTTCAGTTCGGCACGGTGACGCTGGCCGTAGTCGAAGCTCATGGTGTAGCAGCTGTAGCCTTCTGCACGGGCCATGGCGACCACGGTCGCGGAGTCGAGGCCGCCGGACAGCAGGATCACCGCACGTTTTTGATCAGTCATCTCAGCGCCCCGGCTCATCGTTCCACAGGTACTTGTGCAGCTGCAGTTGCAGACGCACCGGAAGGTTGTCTGCAACGACCCAGTCGGCCAGGTCGCGAGCATTCAGGTCATGATGGCTGGGGGAAAACAGCACTTCGCCGGCCCGGCGGTCCAGGCCATACTGGATCAGCTTGGAGGTCGCCCAGTCGTAGTCTTCACGGGAACAGATGACGAACTTGACCTGGTCGTTGGCCGTCAGCAGCTCAATGTTCTCGTAGCGGTTGCGGTGCACTTCCTTGGAGCCTGGGGTCTTGAGGTCGACGACTCGGCTGACCCGAGGGTCGACTGCAGAGATATCGAGGGCGCCGCTGGTTTCCAGGGACACCTCGTAACCGGCATCGCACAACTGCTTGAGCAAGGGAATGGCATTGGGCTGTGCCAGGGGCTCGCCACCCGTGACGCAGACATAACGCGGCCGGTAACCGGCCACCTGCTCAAGGATGTCTTCAAGGGTGCGCACGGTGCCGCCGCTGAAGGCGTAGGCGCTGTCGCAGTACTGGCAACGCAGCGGGCAACCGGTGAGGCGCACAAATACAGTGGGCAGCCCGGCAGTGCGCGTTTCACCCTGCAACGAGTAAAAAACTTCGGTGATACGTAATGTGTCTTGCATAGTCGCCACGGGCGTAACAGCTAAACAGGCTGTCCGCCTCCGTCAGGCACTTCAAGGAATTGCGCCAACGCGTAAACCCCAGGAAGCGTGTTTCATAAAAGAGCGTGGATTCTAACGAAAAAACCCGCGCAGGGCGCGGGTTTCTTCTGAACGGGTTGCGACGCTTACATGCGTTGCAGATCCCGCTGAGCCAACTGGGCCGCAGAGGTACCCGGATATTGGGCCACCACCTGCTGCAGAATGCCTTTGACCTTGTCGGTATGACCCAGGCGGCGTTCTACGTCAGCCAGTTTGTACAGCGAATCCGGCACCTTGGCGTGCTTGGGGTACAGCTGGCTGACCTTGGCAAATGCCTGGCCTGCGCCCTGCAGATCACCCTTGGCCAGGTTCACCTCACCCAACCAGTACTGGGCGTTGCCCGCGTACTGGCTGTTCGGGTATTTGCGCAGGAATGCGGTAAAAGCCTGGCTGGCCTTATCGAAATCCTTGGCTTTGATCAGGTCGAAGGCTGCATCGTAATACAGCTTTTCCTTCGCAGGATCACCCGGTTCGCTGCTGGCGGCAGGGGCTTGGCTCGCAGCCGCGGCCCCTGCCGCTGCACCACCGGCGGCGCTTGCGGCGCCACCGGCAGAAGAATTATCAGGAGTGGCGGCTGGTGTAACGCCGGCTCCAATGCGTCGATCAAGATCCTGGTAACGCTCCAGGCCTTCTTGCTTCAGCTGGTTCACTTGATTCTGCAGAACCTCAATCGTGCCTTGTTGCTGCGACAATTGATCCTGCATGCGTTGCAGCTGGTTGAACAGTTCGCCCTGTGCCGAAGGCGCGGCAGTTGCCGCGCCCCCGGCATAGGCGCCGTTCGTGCCATAACCCGCTGGCGGATAACTGCTCCCGCTATTGTTATAGCCAGAGTTGCTATCTTCCACAGGAACCGCAGCCCACACCGCAAGCGGTGCCAGGCTGAGAGCCAATACAGTTAGAGCACGACGGCACGTTCGCATGACGAATTACTTACGCAGTTCGACGCGACGGTTTTGAGCCCAGGACTGCTCGTCGTGGCCAGTAGCAACTGGACGCTCTTTACCGTAGGAAACCAGTTCCAGTTGGCCTGGAGCAACACCTTGCAGAACCAGGTAGCGCTGAACGGCTTTCGCACGACGCTCGCCCAGTGCCATGTTGTACTCACGAGTACCACGTTCGTCGGTGTTACCTTCCAGAACAACGCGAGCGCCGTTAGCTTTCAGGTCCTTCGCGTGAACGTCCAGAGCGCGCATGGCTTCTGGTTTCAGGTCCGAACTGTCGTATTCGAAGTAGAAAGTGGTGATAGCGCGCAGAGCAGCTTCTTCGCTCAGGGAGCCGTCAACTGCACCAGTGTTAGCGCCGTAACCAGCGTTTGGATCAACAGCTGCGCCTTCACCGGCATTGTCGCCGCCTTTAGACGAGCAACCAACGGCTACGGACAGAGCCAGAGCCAGAGCAGCAAACTTACCAAACTTCAGCATTTCCATCGTGAAACTCCTAATGAACCCCAGTGTGTTAAGTACTTCTTTTTGTAGCGCCGCGTCAGTTCAGGTAAGGGGACCAGGACGGTTCTCTGACTTCGCCTTGAGCGGTAGGAAGCGGGAGCCTTACGCGTCCATTAATGGACACGAGCATCAAGACTCCCCGGCCCTGCTGGCGGGTGGCGTAGATTACCATGGTGCCGTTGGGCGCAACAGTAGCTGACTCATCAAGGTTGGTATCTGTAAGGATTTTTACGGTTCCACGCTGCAAATCCTGGGCCGCAACCCGGAAATTAGTGAAACCATCCTGACGGTGAATCATCACCAACGTCTTTTCATCAGCCGAAAGCTTAGGTGCAGCGTTGTAGTTACCAATAAAGGTCACTCGTTCGGCGCCGCCGCCGTTGACGCTGGTTTTGTAGACTTGCGGCTTGCCGCCACGGTCGGAGGTGAAGTAGATGGTCGAGCCATCCTTGCCCCAGAACGGTTCGGTGTTGATACCCGGGCCGCTGGTAACACGGCTCAGTTGGCGCGAAGCCATGTTCATCACGTAGATGTCCGGGTTGCCATCTTTGGACAGCACGAATGCCAGGCGCGAACCATCCGGCGACCAGGCTGGCGCGCCATTCAGGCCTTCGAAGTTGGTGATCTGCTCACGGCGACCGGTATCGATGTGCTGGACGAAGATCCGTGGACGCTTCTGTTCAAAGGACACGTAGGCGATACGCTTGCCATCTGGCGCGAAACGCGGCGACAGGATCGGCTCACGGGATTGCAGCAGCGTCACTGCACGAGCGCCGTCATAGTCGGAGCGCTGCAAAGTGTAACGAGTGTTGTCTACCGAAAAACGCTCGGCCGTTACATAGAGCAAGCGCGTGGAGAAGGCACCCTTGATCCCGGTCAGTTTTTCAAACGACTGGTCGGAGATGTAGTGCGCCATGTCCCGCAGCTGATCCGTGGTGCCCGACACGCTGCCGGTCAGCACTTGCTGCTCGGTCGCGACGTTGAACAGGGTGTACTGGATCTGCAGGCGACCGCCGGCGGGCGTGATGCTGCCCACCATCAGGTACTGGGCGTTCAGCGCTTTCCAGTCACGGAAGATGACTTCGCTGGCCTGGGTCGGCTGGCTGATCATGTTGCCTTTGTCGATCGGTGCGTAGTAGCCGGAGTTGCGCAGGTCATCGCTGATGATCTGCGACATGTCGTCCGGCAGCACGCTGCCGCCCTGCCAGCCAAACGGCACAACGGCGATCGGGGTGGCCCGATCGCTACCGCTGGTGACCAGGATGTTCTTTTCATCCGCCGCCGCTATCCCTGCCATGCAGCAAATAACGACAAGCATTCCTCGAAGAAGGTTTCTCACAAGGCTAGATCCTCAGGTGTGAATGTCATCTTGAATGAACGGTAGGGAGCGAAGTCGCTTGGTTTCATTCCCTGCATCTCGGTCAACCGGCCAATGTTCTTGACCGCTGCTACCGCCGAACTGTCGAACGAACCGTCGCCACTGGACTTGGCCACGCTGACCGAAGTCACCGTACCGTCCGGCAACATGCCGATCTGCAGCACTACTGTCATGCCTTTACGTGCCGAAGGAGGACGGGTCCACCCTTCCGCTGCCCGTGAACGAATCAGGTCGTCGAAACTGCCCGCGACTTCATCACCACGTTCATCGGCCAAGGCTTGCTGGCGCTGCGGCGTGTCGGAAAGCAAATCGGCCAAGGCCTGGGCCTTTTTGTCTTCGGTCGATTTACGCGCTGCTTCCTGGGCCTTTTTCTTGGAGGCATCGGCGGCAGCTTTCTTCTTCGCATCGTCGGCGATCTTCTTCTTCGCCTCGTCAGCTTCAGCTTTCTTCTTGGCGTCGTCCGCGGCTTTCTTCTTCGCGTCTTCGACTATCTTTTTCTTCGCGTCTTCAGCGGCCTTTTTCTTGGCCTCTTCTTCGGCAGCCTTCTTGGCTTCTTCTTCAGATTTCTTCTTGGCTATATCAGCCAATTGTTTCTCTTCAGCCTTCTTGGCTTCGGCAGCTTTATCGGCTTTCTTGGCTTCATCAGCCTTTTGCGCCTCTGCAGCTTTCTTCGCCTCGTCAGCCTTTTTCGATTCCTCGGCCTTTTGAGCCGCCTCTTCTTTCTTTTGTTCCGCAGCAGCCTTCACCGCTTCCTGCTCGACCTTCTTCTGTTCCATCTGCTCGACTTCAGTCTGGCGCGCAGCCGACTTCTGGGCCTCACCCGCAATCTTCTGATTGGTCTGGGTGGTGGCCTGGCTTTTCGATTTCAGCTGATACAGGGTCGCCTGCACGATCGGCTTGGCTGGCGGCAGGTCCGGGGTCATGGCAAAGCTGACGAACAGCATGCCAAACACCAGGACGTGCAGGGCAATTGCCCAGACGCTAGGCCAGAAGTAGCTTTCCGAGGCGGACGGCTCTCGCTGTTGGTGCATCAGGGCGCCTCGGTAATCAAGCCAACATTACCGACCCCGGCCTTCTGCAGCCCGCCCATGGCGCCCATGACGGAGCCGTAGTCGACGACCTTGTCGCCGCGAATGAACACCTGGGTGTGCTTGCCACCTTCGTTGCCGGCGCGAATGATCTTGGTCACGGCATCAGTCATCTGCGGCAAGGTCATGGCCTTGTCCTGCTGTTTCTGAGTGTCGACTTCGCTGCCAAGGTTCCAGTAATAGGTCTTGTCAGCCTTGATCGAAATGGTCAGGACCTGGGTGTTGTTGTCCTGCGGCAAGGCTTCGCTGGAAACCTTGGGCAGATCAACCTTCACGCCCTGATTGAGCATCGGCGCGGTCACCATGAAGATAACCAGCAGCACCAGCATCACGTCGATGTAAGGCACCACGTTCATCTCGGCGACCGGCTTGCGCTTTTTGCGAGCTCGAGCGATTAAAGCCATTGGGAATTACCTGCTTATTCTTCGCTGGTGTGCACTTTACGGTGCAGGATCGCCTGGAATTCATCGGCGAAGGTGTAGTAACGGCTGATCAAGGTTTCGCCACGAGCGGCAAAACGGTTGTAGGCGATTACTGCGGGAATAGCTGCGAACAGGCCGATGGCGGTGGCGATCAGCGCTTCGGCGATACCCGGGGCCACGGTGGCCAGGGTCGCTTGCTGGGCCTGGGCCAGGCCGCGGAAGGAGTTCATGATCCCCCATACGGTACCGAACAGGCCGATATACGGGCTGACGGAACCTACGGTGGCGAGGAACGGCAGGCTTTGCTCAAGCTTTTCTTCTTCCCGGGAGATGGCGACGCGCATGGCACGGGCCACACCTTCCATGACCGCTTCCGGGTCAACGCCTGGCTGCTGGCGCAGACGGGAGAATTCCTTGAAGCCTGCGCGGAAGATCTGCTCGACGCCCGAATCCGGGTCCGGGTTGCTGCCCGCCTGGCGGTACAGCTTGGACAGGTCGATACCCGACCAGAAGCGCTCTTCGAAGCTCTCCAGGGCACGTCGACCAGCACGCAGCAGGTTGCTGCGCTGAAAAATCATGACCCAAGAGGTAACCGATGCGGCTACCAGGACCAGCATCACCAGTTGAACCACGACACTGGCATTGCTGACCAGGCTCCACATGGAGGAATGGTCGACGACGGTAGGTTCCACGCTAAATCTCCTGCTCTGAATGTTTACCCGCGCCGCTCACGCCGGCAAAGGCCGCGCGTAGAGTTTCGGGAATGGCCCGGGGTTTCAAACTATTGGTGCGAACACAGGCCACCAGGAACTGCCCCTCACAGAGCAGCGTTGCATCCGTAGCCCGCCTGACCTGCTGTTTAAAGCGCAGGCTGGCACGGTTCAATTCGGTTATTTCTGCGCTGACCAGCAGCTCGTCGTCCAGTCGCGCCGGCGCGTGGTAACGCGCCTCGCTGGAATGCACGACAAACAACAGGTCCTCCCCTGCCAGCTGGGATTGGGCAAAGCCCAGCTCCCGTAGCCGCTCGGTTCGAGCCCGCTCCATGAACTTTAGGTAATTGACGTAATAAACGATGCCGCCAGCATCGGTGTCCTCGTAATAAACGCGACAGCGATGTGCGAACGACTGATCCCCGTTTTGCGCGCGCATACTCTAGTGCTTACTCCTCAGGTTGCCAATCCGGCCAGGCAACTGTTTTTCATTCTGTGGCACATTTCTAACGAAAGAATGACGACGCCAGCCACTAGGACAGCACAAACTCCGAATAAATCGAATCGCCAAGCGTTTTTAATCGTCTACTGCATCGAGGAATTCGTCTACTACGGGCATCTCGCCCAATCGTGACGGAATGTTTAACCCAAAGTGCAGATACGCATGCCGGGTGACCACACGCCCCCTTGGTGTGCGCATGATGTAGCCCTGCTGAATCAGATACGGCTCCAGTACATCCTCAATCGTATGCCGCTCTTCGCTGATGGCGGCGGCGAGGCTGTCCACGCCCACCGGGCCGCCGTCGAACTTCTCGATCATGGTCAACAGCAGGCGCCGGTCCTGGTGATCAAAGCCATGCTCATCCACATCCAGCAGGTTCAGCGCCAGGTCTGCCACGGGCTTGGTGATATGCCCCTTGGCCCGCACTTCGGCAAAGTCGCGCACCCGGCGCAGCAGACGGTTGGCAATCCGCGGGGTACCACGGGCGCGGCGGGCGATTTCAAAGGCGCCTTCCGGGTCCAGGGGCAAGCCAAGGATGCTCGCCGAACGGCTGACGATGGTGGCCAGATCCGCCGTGCTATAGAACTCTAGACGTTGAACAATCCCGAAACGGTCTCGCAGCGGGTTGGTCAGCATGCCCGCACGGGTGGTCGCACCCACCAGCGTGAACGGTGGCAGGTCGAGCTTGATCGAGCGCGCCGCCGGGCCTTCTCCGATCATGATGTCCAGCTGGAAGTCTTCCATGGCCGGGTACAGTACTTCCTCGACGATGGGCGAAAGCCGGTGGATCTCGTCGATAAACAGTACGTCGTGGGGCTCCAGGTTGGTCAGCAGCGCCGCCAGGTCGCCCGGGCGCTCCAGCACGGGGCCGGAGGTGGACTTGATCGACACGCCCATTTCCTGGGCGATGATGTTGGCCAGGGTGGTCTTGCCGAGCCCGGGCGGGCCGAAGATCAACGTGTGGTCCAGGGACTCGCTGCGCCCGCGCGCGGCCTGGATGAACAGCTCCATCTGCTCGCGCACGGTGGGCTGGCCGATGTATTCGGCAAGGCTCAGGGGGCGAATCGCCCGGTCCTGGATTTCTTCACGATCACGAGGCCCGGTGGCCGCGATCAGACGATCAGCTTCAATCACTTAAATCATTCCCTTCAGGGCGCGGCGGATCATGTCTTCGCTGCTCAGGTTCTTGTCCTTGATGGCTGACACGGCCTTGCTCGCCTCTTGCGGCTTGTAGCCCAGGGAGATCAGCGCGCTGACCGCATCGCTTTCAGCGCTGGCCACCGGCACACCCGGCGCATCAGGCTGGTTGGGCACCAGGGCAAACATGCTCGGCACAACCTCCCAGGCCTTGAAGCGGTCTTTGAGCTCCACCAGCAGGCGCTCGGCGGTTTTCTTGCCAACGCCCGGTACCTTGGTCAGCGCGGACGTGTCCTGGGCCGACACACAGCGCACCAATTCATCCACTTCCAGGCTCGACATCAGCGCCAGCGCCAGCTTCGGCCCCACGCCGTTGAGGCGGATCAGCTCACGGAAAAAATCCCGGTCACGCTTGCCAACGAACCCATAGAGCAATTGCGCGTCTTCGCGCACCACCAGGTGAGTGTGCAGGGTCAGCGGTTCACCGACCGACGGTAAGCGGTAGAGGGTGGTCATGGGCACTTCAAGCTCATAACCCAGCCCGTTTACATCCAGAATCAGGTGCGGTGGCTGTTTCTCAGCCAGGGTGCCGCGCAAGCGTCCAATCACGTTCGAATCCTTAAGAATCGGCTCAAATCAAGGCCTGGCCGGTAATAACGCGGGCATGCCGGCCGACAGCACAGGCCGTTCATGCACCCCACGCAGAATGAATGCGCTGATGCTATCAGAGACGCAGCCGGCCGCCACGACTGCGTGCGGTCCCCAAGCCATGGGGCATCAGGCTGGAACGGGTATGGGCATGGCAAATGGCAATGGCCAGGGCGTCGGAGGCATCGATTTGCGGTTTGGCGGTGAGTTTGAGCATGTGCATGACCATCATCATCACCTGCTCTTTATTGGCAGCACCGGTACCGACCACGGCTTGCTTGACCTGGGTCGCGGTGTATTCAGCGATCTCCATGCCCTCCTCGGCTCCGGCCACGATGGCCGCACCGCGGGCCTGGCCGAGCTTCAGGGCGGAGTCGGCGTTTTTCGCCATGAACACTTTTTCGATGCCCATGGTCACCGGCCCATAGGTCTGGATCACTTCGCGCACGCCGCGATACACGATCTGCAAGCGCTCGGCCAACTCGCCGGCGCCGGTACGGATACAGCCCGACGCCACGTACACGCAGCCTCGCGGGGTCTGTTGGACCACGCCAAAGCCGGTGATTCGCGAACCGGGGTCGATACCTAGGATTAGAGTCATAACGCCTGCAGTTGGATAAAAAATTCTTGATATAGCCAAGATCAAAATGTGGGAGCGGGCTTGCTCGCGAAGGCGGTGTATCAGTCACCGTATTGACTGACTGACACGCCGCCTTCGCGAGCAAGCCCGCTCCCACATTAGATCTGCATCATCCTTCAGCCTAGCTGTTCAGCCACCGATTCCGGAATATCGGCATTGGAATAGACGTTCTGCACGTCATCCAGGTCTTCAAGCATGTCGAGCATCTTGAGTACCTTCTGCGCCCCGTCCAGGTCCAGCTCGGCGCTGGTGGTCGGCAGCATCACGATTTCCGCGTCGGTGCCTTTGAAACCAGCCGCTTCCAGGGCGTTACGCACCGAATAGAAGCCCGCGAACGAGGTGAACACGTCGATGGAGCCGTCTTCGTTGGTCACCACGTCGTCGGCATCGGCCTCCATTGCAGCCTCAATCAGCGCATCTTCATCCACGCCCGGCGCGAAGGAAATCTGCCCCTTGCGCTCAAACAGGTAGGCTACCGAACCGTCTGTGCCGAGGTTGCCGCCACATTTGCTGAACGCATGGCGCACGGCAGCCGCGGTACGGTTGCGGTTGTCGGTCATGCACTCGACCATCACCGCCACGCCACCCGGGCCGTAGCCTTCGTAGCTCAACTCGACCATGTCGTCTGTATCGGCCGCACCGGCACCACGGGCCACGGCGCGGTCGATGATGTCGCGGCTCATGTTGGCGCCGAGGGCCTTGTCCAGGGCCAGGCGCAGGCGCGGGTTGGAACCCGGGTCACCGCCACCCTGGCGCGCGGCAACGGTCAGCTCGCGAATCCACTTGGTGAAGATCTTGCCTTTCTTGGCATCCTGACGCTCTTTGCGGTGCTTGATGTTCGCCCACTTGGAATGGCCAGCCATAACACAACTCCGAAATTCTGTAGAAACCTGTCGATCCCGCCCCAGGCGGGACTTCCCTCTTTAACGTGCAGCCCTTGTAACGCAAAGGCGCATCCGAAGATGCGCCCTTAGCTGACAATGTAAAACCCTATCGCGCTTTCACGCTGCGGCCTTACTCAGCCTTTGGTGTCTCGCGCAGACGGATATGCAGCTCGCGCAGTGCCTTGGCATCCACCACACCCGGCGCTTGCGTCATGACGTCGGCAGCACTTTGGGTTTTCGGGAAGGCAATCACTTCACGGATCGACTGGGCACCGGTCATCAGCATCACCAGACGGTCCAGGCCGAAGGCCAGGCCGCCATGGGGTGGCGCGCCGTATTTCAGGGCGTCAAGCAGGAAGCCGAACTTCTCTTGCTGCTCATCTTCGTTGATGCCCAGCAGGCGGAAGACCGATTGCTGCATTTCCTTGCGGTGGATACGGATCGAACCGCCACCCAGCTCGGTGCCGTTGAGCACCATGTCGTAGGCACGGGACAGAGCGCCAGCCGGGTTGGCTTCCAGCTCTTGCGGCGTGCACTTCGGCGCGGTGAACGGGTGGTGCAGTGCGCTGAAGCTGCCGTCGTCGTTTTCTTCGAACATCGGGAAGTCGACAACCCACATCGGCGCCCACTGGCAGGTCAGCAGGTTCAGGTCGTTGCCGACCTTGATCCGCAGTGCACCCAGCGCTTCGCTGACGATCTTCGACTTGTCGGCACCGAAGAACACGATGTCGCCGTCAACCGCGCCAACACGATCCAGGATCACATTGAGGTTGGCTTCAGGGATGTTCTTGACGATTGGCGACTGCAGGCCTTCAACGCCCTTGGCGCGCTCGTTGACCTTGATGTACGCCAGGCCCTTGGCACCGTAGATGCCGACGAACTTGGTGTAGTCGTCGATCTGCTTGCGCGGCATGCTCGCAGCGCCAGGCACACGCAGTGCGGCGATACGGCATTTCGGGTCGTTGGCCGGGCCGCTGAACACCTTGAAGTCGACATCTTTCAGTTGGTCTTCAACGTCAACCAGTTCCAGCGGGTTACGCAGGTCTGGCTTGTCGGAACCGTAACGGCGCATGGCTTCTTCGAAGGTCATGTGCGGGAATTCGCCGAACTCCAGGTTCAGCACTTCCTTGAACAGGTTGCGGATCATCTGCTCGGTGATGCCCATGATCTCTTTTTCATCGAGGAAACTGGTCTCGATGTCGATCTGGGTGAATTCCGGCTGGCGGTCGGCCCGCAGGTCTTCGTCACGGAAGCACTTGGCGATCTGGTAGTAACGGTCGAAGCCGGCGACCATCAGCAGTTGCTTGAACAGCTGTGGCGATTGCGGCAAGGCGAAGAAGGAACCGGCGTGGGTACGGCTCGGCACCAGGTAGTCGCGGGCGCCTTCCGGGGTAGCACGGGTCAGGATCGGCGTCTCGACGTCGAGGAAGCCGTTCTCGTCGAGGAAGCGACGGATGCTGGTGGTCATGCGCGAACGCAGGCGCAGCTTCTCGGCCATTTCCGGGCGACGCAGGTCCAGGAAGCGATAACGCAGGCGGGTTTCTTCGCCAACGTCAGAGAACTCGTTCAGCGGGAACGGCGGAGTTTCCGACTCGTTCAGCACTTCCAGTTCGTAACCCAGCACTTCGATCATGCCCGACGCCATGTTGGCGTTGGTGGCACCGGCCGGACGCAGGCGAACCTTGCCGGTGATCTTCACGACGTACTCGCTGCGCACGCGATCGGCGGCGGCGAAGCTCTCGGCGCGGTCCGGATCGAACACCACCTGGGCCAGACCATCACGATCACGGATATCGAGGAAGATCACCCCGCCGTGGTCGCGGCGACGGTGAACCCATCCGCAAAGGGTGATTTCCTGACCTTCCAGGGTCTCGTTCAGTTGGCCGCAATAGTGGCTGCGCATCATGATAGTGGTTTCGCTTCTCGTAATTCGAAATTCGGTGGAGGCCCGCCTCATCACCGTACAGCTAAGTCAGGTGACGGATAATGCAGGAGCCTGCGCGTAGAGTTCAACTCAGTCTGCTTTGTCGCCGCCGGCCAGATTCTTCTTCGAACCGGTCTTGAAGTCGGTCTCGTACCAACCGTTGCCACTCAGGCGAAAGCCCGGCATGGACAACATCTTCTTGAGCTCCGGTGCCTGGCAGGCAGGGCAATCGACCAGCGGCGCTGCGCTGATCTTTTGAATGGCTTCCAACTGATGACCACAGGAAGCGCATTGATAGTCGTACATGGGCATGGAGATGTCTCGGCGATCAGATCATTACTGCGCCACGCCCTGCCCTGGCTCTATCCTGTGGGAAAGTCCCGGCATGCGCAGCAAAGCCCGGGATTATATCTGGTAAATCGAGGCTGTGCAGCCGTAGCGGCGCGCTGCTCTTTATATAGATGACTGCAGCAGGCTTCTGCCGGGCGCCCGAGCCGGGGCAATCCCGGGACGGGCGCCCGGCACAAGGTTCATGCAGGGTCCGGCTGGACACTGGGCGCGACAAGCCGCCCTTTCAATACATGCACCACGCAAACCACCCTGACCAGACCGCTGAAGTTCTTTACACCGCCATAACGCAAGTGCACTTCCCGGTCCACGTAAGACAGCAGCGCACTGACCGAACACGTATTGATCCTGGCGATCTCCGCGAGGATATTCCAATACACCTCTTCGAGCCGCAAACACGTCGAAAAACCATTAAGCCGAACCGATCGGGACAATGGCCTGGCCAAGTTCATATCGAACCCCTTGGCAAAGGGATCTACCTTTATCTTGTGCAATCCGCACGTTTCCATAACTCCATTACCTGCTCCGCGTGACATACACTTGACACTCCATTGCCTGACGGCCACTCATGTTCTCGTTGGCCGTTGAGCTATAAAACATCAAGACGACAAGTGCAGCCAGAAGACAGGGAGCCGATCACCGTAGGACAAGCCAACGCGCGTATCAGGAAGCTCGCGGAATCGCGGAAATCGCCGGAAAGCAGGCATGCGAGGGGCGTCAGCTCGACGCCCGCCCGCCACCGGTGTTATTTGTTTTCGAGCAGGGAACGCAACATCCATGCGGTCTTTTCATGCACTTGCATACGCTGGGTCAGCAAGTCCGCCGTCGGTTCATCACTGACTTTATCCAACAACGGGAAGATCCCCCGGGCTGTGCGAGTCACCGCTTCCTGGCCTTCGACCAGTTGCTTGATCATGTCTTCAGCGCTCGGCACACCCTCTTCTTCCTTGATCGAAGAAAGTCGCGCATACACCGAGTAGGCACCCGGTGCGGGAAAGCCCAGGGCACGAATACGCTCTGCGATTGAATCCACCGCCAGCGCCAGTTCGTTGTACTGCTCTTCAAACATCAAGTGCAGTGTACGAAACATGGGCCCCGTTACGTTCCAATGGAAGTTGTGGGTCTTCAGGTAAAGTACATAGGTATCGGAAAGCAGTCGCGAAAGTCCATCAACGATTGATTTACGGTCTTCTTCACTGATACCAATATCGATTGCCATGTGTTTCCCCTTCAATTGATAAAAATTCATTGATCAGGTGCAGGACCACTCTAGCAAGAGTGCCGGCCGTGCGCAGCCTGGCTGACCCTTTCGAGGTGCGGCAAATCGCCCCTTGCAGAGCGGGCTTGCCCGACAGGCAAGGCTTCAACAGCTACCGGAAAAATTACCCAGCACCTGCGAAAAAGCCTGCACCTGTCTAGGACAAGTGTTTGACGCAGAAATGCCGTGCCCCTTGTAACAGCCTGAAATGCTTGATTTGAGTAGGCACAGGCTTTGCTGTTAAATAGGCAGCGTGTCGCCGCCGATATTTTTCGCGGCAAGCGGCATAGGCTGATACCCGTGCACGTGCCCAACGCCTCCCATTGTTCAGAAGCGAACCGTGCCCGTCAGCTCTTCCTTGTGATCCGTCTTAACGTGAGTTAATCAAAATGTTGAAAATCGTCCACCTGCTAACGGGCGCTGCAGCTTTGCTGCTGTCCTTTATCCCCAGCCTGCGATCAGAGACCCTGCCTTACCTGCAGCAACCTGACGCTCTCTACCTGACCTTCTTTGGTCTTCTTAACCTGACACTGGCTCCAGTCATTCCATACTGGAACAAAGGCCCGCGTCATCAACTGCAAAACCTGGTCAGCGCCCTGCTGGTCCTGGCTGTTGTCGTGCAAACCCTCACCCTGCTGGCGCCTATGCCTGAAGTGGGTGGCCACCCGGCCGTCCTGCTCAGCCTGGCAATAGCACTGGTCGCCATCGTTCTTCATCTGGCCATCAGTTTTTACCGCTCCTCCCCGGCCGCTGCGTCGCAAAGCTACGACATGACCAACCGGGATACCGGGACCGTCAAGTGGTTCAACACCTCCAAGGGCTTCGGCTTTATTTCCCGGGATTCGGGCGACGATATCTTCGTCCACTTCCGGGCGATTCGCGGCGAAGGCCATCGCGTACTGGTGGAAGGCCAGCGCGTGGAGTTCTCCGTCATGAACCGTGACAAGGGGCTGCAAGCTGAAGATGTGATCGCCGCATTGCCGCGTCGCTGATTCCAGCACCCCGAAAAAAAGAAACCGCGATGCAGCCTGGCTGCATCGCGGTTTTTTTATGCCCGGGGGGTCAACCCCTGCCTTATTAATAATGAGGCGGCGGCGCCTCTTCCTCGGACGACTCGAACTGGCCGCCCATTTCTTCCTGGCGCTTGAGCAACGCAGTCATCTGCAACTGCAGGCGTTCCACGGCACGCTGCTGGGTGACCAGGATGTCATTCAGGGTCTCGATGGTGTCGTCCTGAAAGGCCAGGCGGCTTTCCAGGTCGGTCACGCGGGCTTGAAGATCCATGGCTCAAGCCTCCAGGAACGTGAAGTCGGCCGGCAGGATCTCGCGCAGGCGCGTACGAATTGCCACCACTTGCTCGTCACTGTAGGGCCTCGCCGGGTGCTTGCCCCAGACCGGCGCAGGCCAGGCCGCGTCGTCGCGCTTGCGTACGATCACATGCACGTGCAGCTGGCTGACCACATTACCCAAGGCACCGATATTCATTTTGTCGGCGCCGAACCCTTCGTTCAGCCACTGTGCCAGCGCCGTGCTTTCCTGCCACACCCGCTGCTGGTCGGCGACATCCAGTTGAAACACTTCGCTGATACCGTCAATGCGCGGCACCAGGATGAACCAGGGGTAATTCGAGTCATTGGAAAGCAGCAGCCGACACAGGGGGAAATCCCCGATAGGCAAGGTGTCTTGTTGAAGACGTGGATCTAAGGCGAACACAGCAGTCACTCCCGTTCGGCGGGTCAGGTTTCAGGCGCCCAGCATACCTGCGAATGCCAGTCGCTTCACGGCGAATGCGCGTGGCCGAATACGCGCCCAAACAGGACGCCACGAAAAAAAGCGCACCATTTCGAGACAGGCCAATATTTCAGCTACGCTAAATGACCAATGTATCCAATTCTGGTCAAAGTCGGGACGCAGAACATGCTTCAAGACCTTGAGCCAGACGGCTTTCAAAAGGCCAAGGGTGAACGGGAGCAGAAACGCAGTCAGTGAAGCACTGCACCAAAATGACCCATTTGTGCTTCAAAGGGATCCGCCAACTACCCACCGAACGGGGTGAACCGGTAACGTTTTGCTCTGGTACAGGTTTTATGCGCCACCAAACCGGAGTACGGCAGGCGCGTCAAGGCCAAACCAAACGGCGTAAAAAGCCCGTGCTTATGCGGTTTTTACAGGCCGTTGACACTTTTCACGAAAAAATCACATTCGGTTACGGGTTTGTGCACGCTTGTTGCATTCACACCCATATCGTCGACAACGGCACCGGCGGGAAGCAGGTGTTTCGCGACGGAAAATAACAGCGGTTCAATGCCTGACAGGGATGAGTTGAAACTTTCAGGGGTGACTTTTCCACCCCGCTTCCAAGGTTTTAAAACAGCATTGAAGTTGTCAGTCCGGTTACAAGAGGACTGTGAATTTGCGACATGGAGCTAGCAATTTACGACAGGCCCGTAAAGAAGCTGAAAGGATAGATGTGCAAGTATCGTCAATAATGTCTGCGTGATATAACTTTGCGCCGACACAAAAAAGAAAGAGCCGCCCAGACAAAAATATAGGTGGGACGGCAGTACTCTTCCTAAAACCAAAGGAGCAAATCACGATGCGCGTGATGAAGTGGAGCATGATCGCCCTGGCTGTTTCAGCAGGCACCTCGCAGTTCGCAATGGCGTCCTCCCAGGACGATTCCAAGGGCTTTGTTGAAGACAGCACTTTCAGCATCAACACTCGCCTCCTGAACTTTAGCCGCGACTTCCGTAACAATGACACCGGCAAGAGCCGCGTCGACGAAACCGGTCTGGGCTTCAACGGCCTGTACCAGTCGGGCTTCACCCAAGGCACCATCGGTGTGGGTGTCGACGTCATCGGTCTGTTGGGCGTCAAACTGGACAGCGGCAAGGGTCGTTCCGGCACTGGCCTGTTTCCAACTGGCTCCGACGGTCGCGCTCAGGATGATTACTCCAAGGGCGGCGGCGCAGTTAAGTTCCGTATCTCCGATACGGTCCTGAAAATCGGCGACCAGTACACCACCGCGCCTGTATTCGCTTCCGATGACAGCCGTCTGCTGCCTGAATTGCCACAGGGTATCTCGCTGACCAGCAACGAGATCAAAGGCCTGAAACTTGAAGGCGGTCACTTCACTTCGAGCGTGGCACAAGCCCAGACCTACCGCGACAGCCTGGGCCTGACAAAAACCGACTTCATCGGTGGTGTCTACGCCCTGACTCCAGAAGTCAGCGCCAGCCTCTACTACGCGAAGACCGAAGACTACTGGAAGAAAACCTACGCCAACCTGAACTGGACCCATGCGCTCAGCAATGAGCAGTCCCTGGCGGTCGACTTCAACATCTACAGCACCAAAAGTGATGGCGCTGGCCTGCAACGGGCTGAGAAAGACGGCACCACCAAACTGGACAACCGTGCCTACAGCTTGCAAGGCGCGTACACCATCCAGGCTCACACCTTTACCCTGGCCTACCAGAAGGTCAGCGGTGACGGTGACTACGGCTACGGCGTAGACGGCGGCGGCACGATCTTCCTTGCCAACTCCATCGCTCGTTCCGACTTCAACGCTGAAGACGAGAAGTCGTTCCAGGCTCGCTACGACCTGAACATGGCGACTTTCGGCGTACCAGGCCTGAGCTTCATGACTCGCTACGTCAAAGGTACCGGCGCCAACACCGCCGACACCTCGAACGGCAAAGAGTGGGAACGTGACATCGAAGCCAAGTACGTGATCCAGAGCGGCCCGGCAAAAGACCTGAGCCTGCGCGTGCGTCAAGCCACTTATCGCTCCAGCGATGGTGTGTACTACGGTTCGGCGTCCATCGACGAACTGCGTCTGATCGCGCAATACCCGCTGAACATCTTGTAATTGGCAGTTTGATTACAACGATGACTTAGGGTTTCGGCCCTAACTAAAAAGCCGCTCACTTGTTCGCAAGTGAGCGGCTTTTTTATTGCAACTTAATCTCAACAACCCGATAACTAGCAAGCTAACTATCTAGTTTAATCCTGCGTAACAAACCTGACACATCGGCCAGGTTTAATCATCCAGTCACACTATTACTTCCCAGCACTTTCCTGCATGACGCGAATAACCCGTTGTGGAAACGGAATATCAATCCCCGCCGCTTTCAAACGGTCACGTGCCAGTTCATTGAACATGAACATCACATCCCAGTAATCCGAAGTCTTGGTCCAGACTCGCAGGGATACCGTGATCGAACTGTCGCCCAAGGTCGAAACTACCGCTGCCGGCGCAGGATCAGCCAATACACGTGGATCCTTGGCCAGTTCCAGCAGCACTTCACGTGCTTTCTGCAGGTCGGCTTCATAGTCGACACCCACGTCAAACACCACCTTGCGGGTCGGCTGACGATTGGTGTTGGTAATGAGGCCGTTGGACAGGCTGCCGTTCGGGATGATCACCGTCTTGTTGTCGCCGGTGCGCAACACGGTGTGGAAGATCTGGATGCTGTCGACGGTACCGGAAGTGCCCTGGGCTTCGATCCAGTCACCAATGCGGAACGGACGGAACAACAGAATCAGCACGCCGCCGGCGAAGTTCGCCAGGCTGCCTTGCAAGGCCAGGCCGATGGCCAGGGTGGCGGCGCCGATCGCGGCAACGAACGAGGTGGTTGCGACGCCGATCATCGAGGCCACGTTGACCACCAGCATGACCTTGAGCGCAATGTTCGCAAGGCTGGTAATGAAGTGTTGCAGCGCCAGGTCAGCATTACGCAATGCCAGCAAACGCCCTACCCGGTGGGTCAAGACGTTGATCAGCCACCAACCGATGGCCAGGGTGACCACTGCCAGCAAAAATCGGCTGCCGTATTCCATGATCATCGGTAACCACGACTCCGAGGTCTTGATCAAGTGATCCACTTCAGCGTTCAAGTCCATCTACATTCTCCTGTTTGCCGGATGTGCGGCCTTATCAATCCCCACATAACAAATGAGCCCCGAAGGGCTCAATCGTTTCTGCAGGTTCTGGGCGTGGGACGTCAAAAACGTCCACAGGTTCCCGAGGGGTCCACTCAGTCGCGGAAGTTATTGAACTGCAGCGGCATGTCGAAGGTCTTGGCGCGCAGGGCAGCAATGGCCTCCTGCAAATCGTCACGCTTCTTGCCGGTGATACGCACCTGCTCGCCCTGGATGGCGGCCTGGACCTTGAGCTTGGCGTCCTTGACGTGAGCGACGATTTTCTTCGCCAGCTCCTTGTCGATGCCTTCCTTGAGCACGGCTTCCTGCTTCATCAGCTTGCCGGACGCATAGGCATCCTTGATTTCGAGGCATTGCGCGTCGATCTTGCGCTTGACCAGAGACAGCTTGAGGATCTCAATCATCGCTTCCAGCTGGAAGTCGGCTTCCGCGGTCAGGTTGACGGTCAGCTCCTTTTCCTTGAACTCGAAGCTGCCCTTGCCCTTCAAGTCATAGCGGCGATCCAGCTCCTTGACGGCGTTCTCGACGGCGTTGGTGACTTCATGTTTGTCCAGTTCGGATACCACGTCGAACGACGGCATGTAATTTCTCCAATAAAAAAGGGGCGCGGCTCAGTAGAGATGGAGCACGCCCGGGCTAAAATGCCCGGGCATTATAGCGGTTCTTTCGCCTCGTTCACTGCGGGCAGCCTTACGGAGTAAAAACTGATGTCGACCACCTGGCACGTCCTCGGCGCCGGCAGCCTCGGAACACTGTGGGCCGCCCGCCTGGCCCGCGCCGGGCTGCCCGTGCGCCTGATCCTGCGGGATCCCGGGCGGTTGGCGAGTTATCAGACGGCCAATGGCCTGACCCTGGTCGAGCAAGGCGTGGCCCACACCTACCCGGTCGTCGGCGAAACCTCCGACAGCCCTGGGCCAATTCATCGCCTGCTGGTGGCATGCAAGGCTTACGACGCCCAGGAAGCCGTCGCACAGCTGGAACATCGACTGGTGCCAGACGCCGAACTGATCCTGCTGCAAAACGGGCTGGGCAGCCAGGACGCAGTCGCCGCCCAACTGCCCCAGGCACGCTGCATCTTCGCCTCCAGCACCGAAGGCGCGTTTCGCGAGAGTGACTGGCGAGTAGTGTTTGCCGGCCATGGCTACACCTGGCTGGGGGATGCTCGGCACCCTACTCCGCCGCTGTGGCTGGATGACCTGCAAGCCGCCGGCATTCCCCATGAGTGGAGCACCGACATCCTCACCCGCCTGTGGCGCAAACTGGCCCTGAACTGCGCCATCAACCCGCTGACCGTGCTTTACCAATGTCGCAATGGCGAGCTGCAAGACCATCAGTGCGAAGTGGCCACCCTGTGCGCCGAACTCGCCGACCTGCTGGAATGCTGCGGCCAACCCGCTGCCGCAGAGGATTTGCACAGCGAAGTGGAACGGGTAATCCAGGCCACGGCGGCCAATTACTCCTCGATGTACCAGGACGTGGCCAGTGCCCGACGCACCGAAATCAGCTATTTGCTGGGCTATGCCTGCCAGGCGGCCGCCCGCCACCAACTGAGCTTGCCGCACCTGCAACAACTCCAGGCGCGCCTGGTACGGCAACTGTCTGCGCGCGGATTGCCCAGCGACTGAAGCACGCGCTACCCTGCCTGCTTGTTCCTTTGCAGCGAAAACCTTGATGCCACTGCGCCAGCGTCTCGAAAATCTACCGGTTGGGCAGAAACTGCTGGCGGCCCTGCTGGTTTTGTTGACCACCGTCTTGCTGGTGGCCAACCTGACCTTTATCAGCGCCGCCTACTGGATCTCCCAGGAAAGCATGGCGCCCCAGGCCTTGCAGGCCATCGGTCGGCTGGTGTCCAACCCGTCGCTCGCCGCCGAGTCCCTGGACTCACCGCTCAAGGCGCAAACCCTGCTGGATGAACTGACCAGCTACTCGCCATTGCGGGCTGCGGCCTTATACGACGGAGATGGCACGCGCCTGGCCCAGCTGCAACATGCCAATCGCCTGCACCTGCCAGATAATTTCCGGGACATTGAAACCTGGCGTACCACCGAATTTCGCAGCAACCAGGTGATCACCCTGCCCCGTGCCGGCAAACCGTCCGGGCACTTGCTGCTGGTGGCCAGCAGCGAACTGCCGGTGGCTTTCTATACCGGGACCTTCACCGCCAGCCTGGGTATCCTGATCTTCAGCGTGCTGCTGTGGCTGGTGATCGCCCGGCAGATCAAGCGCCTGATTACCCGGCCGATCCATGAACTGGAAGAATTGTCGCGCCAGGTCACCCGGGAAGAGAACTACGCCCTGCGCGCCGGTCGCGGCAACCATGATGAAATCGGCAGCCTCGCCGAAGCTTTCAACACCATGCTTTCGCGCATTGAAGCCCGTGAGCAGCAACTCAAGCGCGCGCGAGACGATTCCCAGGCCGCCTACGATCAAGCCCAGGGCCTGGCGGAAGAAACCCGCCACACCAACCGCAAGCTGGAACTGGAAGTGCAGGTGCGCAGCAAGATCGAGAAAAAGCTCACCGGCTTCCAGAACTACCTCAACAGCATCATCGACTCGATGCCCTCGGCGCTGATCGCCCTCGACGAACAGCTCTACGTCACCCAATGGAACCAGGAAGCCAGCGCACTTTCCGGGACCCGCCTGGACGAGGCGCTGAACCAGCCGATTTTCCTCGCCTTCCAGCCGCTCAAGCCGTTCCTGCCGCAGATCAAGGCCACGGTAGAGCAACACACCGTAGAGCGGATCGAGCGCGTTACCTGGGTCAAGGATGACGAACCCAAGCACTACGCCCTGACCTTCTATCCGTTGATGGGCGGTGCCGGACGCGGCGTGGTGATCCGGATCGACGACATCACCCAGCGCCTGTCCCTGGAAGAAATGATGGTGCAGTCAGAGAAAATGCTCTCGGTCGGTGGCCTGGCCGCCGGCATGGCGCACGAAATCAACAACCCGTTGGGAGCGATCCTGCATAACGTGCAGAACATTCGCCGCCGGTTGTCCAACGAACTGCCGAAAAACCTCGAGCACGCCGAACAGGCGGGCATAGACCTGGACTCGGTCAACCGCTACCTGCAAAGCCGCGAAGTGCCACAGTTGCTCGACGGCATCCAGCAGGCTGGCGCCCGGGCGGCGAAAATCGTCACCCACATGCTCAGCTTCAGCCGCCGCAGCAACCGGCAGATGGCGCCGTGCGACTTGCCGGCCTTGATCGACCAGGCCGTGGAAATTGCCGGCAACGACTTCGACCTCACCGTCGGCTTCGACTTCAAGGGCCAGGCGATCATCCGCCAGTTCGACCCGCAACTGGGCCCGGTACCCGGCACCGCCAACGAACTGGAGCAAGTACTGCTCAACCTGCTGAAAAACGCCGCCCAGGCGATTCATCAGCGCGAAGACGGCAGCGAGCCCGGCCGGATCATCCTGCGCACCCGGCTCAACCCGCCGTGGGCAGAAATCCAGGTGGAAGACAACGGCATCGGCATGAGCGAGAACGTGCGCAAACGCACGTTTGAGCCGTTCTTCACCACCAAGGAAATCGGCCAGGGCACCGGGCTTGGGTTGTCGGTTTCGTATTTCATCATCACCAACAATCACAAGGGGCAGATGGAAGTGCATTCGACCCTTGGCCAGGGTACCTGTTTCACCTTGCGCTTGCCCCTGGCGGGCAGCCAATTGCCACCCAACGAACTCACTCAACTGGAGCGCTAACCATGGGCTTTCGCCTGTCGAAAATTTACACCCGTACCGGCGACAAGGGCGAAACCGGCCTGGGCGACGGCCGCCGCGTGCCCAAGGACCATCCACGGGTGGAGGCGATTGGCGAGGTGGATGCGCTGAACAGCCAGTTGGGTTTGTTGCTGGCGGGATTGGAGGAACAAAGCGGGCAGCATCCAGCGTTGAAGGATGTGATCGAGGTGCTGACACCTTGCCAGCATCGTCTGTTTGACCTGGGCGGCGAATTGGCGATGCCGGTGTACAAGGCGCTGAACGCGGCGGAAGTCGACCGCCTTGAGGCGGCGATCGATCGCTGGAATGAAGAGGTCGGGCCGCTGGAGAACTTCATTCTGCCGGGTGGTTCGGCGTTGATTGCCCAGGCCCATGTATGCCGAAGCCTGGCTCGCAGTGCGGAGCGCCGGTGTCAGCACCTGAATGCAGAGGAACCGCTGGAAGGCGTCGGGTTGGCGTACATCAACCGGCTGTCGGACTTGCTCTTTGTGGCAGCCAGGGTGATTGCCAAGCGCCAGGGCGTTGCAGAGATCTTGTGGCAGGCGGCGGCAAAGCCGCACTGACGCTTACTGACCGATTGCAACCTGTGGCGAGGGAGCTTGCTCCCGCTGGGCTGCGTAGCGGCCCCAAAAAAGCGGGAGCGCTGCGCACTCCAGCGGGAGCAAGCTCCCTCGCCACAACAGCTCCCCTGGCCACTCGCCAGGGTTATGCCTAAACCTCAGGCCAGAACGCCCGAATCCCCGCCACACCTTGAGCACCAGCCTCCCAGGCCTTTTCCCGCTCAGCAGGACCCACCCCACCGAGCAAGAACACCGGCTTGCTGAACCCACTGATCAACTGCTGTGCCTGCTCCCAGCCCAACGGCTCGGCATCAGGATGAGTCTGGGTCGGCTGCACCGGCGACAAGGTGACGAAATCCACGTCCATCAACTCCGCCAAGGCTAATTCCTCAGCATTGTGGCAAGACGCCGCCAACCAGCGATCCTTCGGCAAAGGACGTCCCTTGCTGGCGTACTTGCGCAGTTGCGCCGAGGTCATATGCCAGCCGGCCGCGGGAAAATCCCCCAGCCATTCAAACGGCCCCTTGAGCATCAGTTGCGCCTTGCCCGCACACAGGCCCACGGCGTCCACCGCCAGGTCACGGTACTTGGGGTCGTAACCGTTGGGGGCACGCAGCTGAACCAGCTTGATGCCACCAGCGATGGCTTTTTGAATACCGCGCAGCAGGACGGGTGTCTCCAGCTCGCCCGGAGTGATCAAGTAGTCAGCCGGTAAACGCGCCGCCGCAACGATCGGCGCATTGGCTGCCGGAAACTCATAGTTCGGCAGGTCCCGCTGGGCCACCCACTCAAGGGGTTGGCCTTCGGCACCGTGGGGCTCGCCGGTAAAGGCCGAGACTTCCCAGACATCCAGCAACACCTGCTTGTCCGGGTAATCATGCTGCACCTTGATCAACGGGCGAGCCGCCGTGACCTGGATGCCCAGCTCCTCCTGCAATTCACGGGACAGCGCGGTAGCGACCGACTCATCGGCCTCCACCTTGCCACCGGGAAACTCCCAGAGGCCGCCCTGATGCTGGGTATCGGCGCGGCGCGCCAGCAGAATCCTGCCGTCGACACCCCGGATGACCGCTGCTGCTACATGAACTCGTTTCACCGCACTATTTCCTCTGAATCGGTTTGAAGACCTGCCTGGTATCAGGTGCGGTATTCCGCGTTGATCTTCACGTACTCGTGGGACAGGTCGGTGGTCCAGATGGTTTCGCTGCACTCACCGCGACCCAATTCGATACGGATGGTGATTTCTTCCTGCTGCATCACCGCCGAACCCTGGGCTTCGGTGTACGTCTCGGCCCGGGCGCCACGGCTGGCGATGCACACTTCGCCGAGGAACACGTCGATCTTGCTCACGTCCAGGTTCGGCACGCCGGCACGGCCCACAGCGGCCAGGATACGGCCCCAGTTCGGGTCGGAGGCAAACAGCGCGGTCTTGATCAGCGGCGAGTGAGCCACGGTGTAACCGACATCCAGGCATTCCTGGTGGTTACCGCCGCCGTTGACTTCAACCGTCACAAACTTGGTGGCGCCTTCGCCGTCGCGCACGATGGCCTGGGCCACGTCCATGCACACTTCGAACACCGCCTGCTTCAACGCGGCGAAATACGCGCCGTTGGACGAGGTGATTTCCGGCAGGTCAGCCTGGCCGGTGGCGATCAACATGCAGCAATCGTTGGTCGAGGTGTCGCCGTCGATGGTGATGCGGTTGAAGGACTTGTTGGCGCCGTCGAGCATCAGGTTTTGCAGCACGTCACGGGAGACTTTGGCGTCGGTGGCGATATAGCCCAGCATGGTCGCCATGTTCGGGCGAATCATGCCGGCGCCTTTGCTGATGCCCGTGACGGTAACGGTCACGCCTTCGTGCACAAACTGACGGCTGGCGCCTTTTGGCAGAGTATCGGTGGTCATGATCCCGGTAGCCGCAGCCGCCCAGTTATCCACCGACAGGTCATCCAGCGCTGCTTGCAACGCGCCTTCGATTTTCTCTACCGGCAGCGGCTCACCGATCACGCCGGTGGAGTACGGCAGCACCTGGCTGGCCTCCACGCCGGTCAGCTCCGCCAGCTTGGCGCAGGTGCGGGCAGCGGCGGCCAGGCCAGGCTCGCCGGTCCCGGCGTTGGCATTGCCGGTGTTGGTCAAAAGGTAACGCACCGGGCCTTCGACACGCTGCTTGGCCAGAATCACGGGCGCGGCGCAAAACGCGTTCAGGGTGAACACACCCGCGACGGTCGAGCCTTCGGCACAGCGCATCACCACCACATCCTTGCGCCCCGGGCGCTTGATGCCCGCCGAAGCGATACCGAGTTCAAAACCGGCAACCGGGTGCAACGTGGGCAAAGGACCAAGACCAACAGCCATGAATGCGCTCCTAAAAATATTGGGTGTGTACCCCGTCGCTATCGACGGTGACGAAATGGCAAAACGCCGCGACGGCTGATGCCGGTCGCGGCGCGGGGGTGTTGCAGCGTCAGGCGAAAATCTTAGTTGATTTCGCCGTGGCAGTGTTTGAACTTCTTGCCCGAACCGCACCAGCACAGTTCGTTGCGGCCCAGCTTCTGTTCGTTGCGCACCGGGGCCTGGGCCAGGGCCACATCGACCTCTTCACCCAATACTTCCGGAGCCTCAAGACCAGGCGCTTCGTCGTGCTGGAACTGCATGCGCGCAGCCAGTGCCTCGGCTTCCTGACGCAGGCGGGCTTCTTCCTCGATCGGGTCTTCGCGACGCACCTGAACGTGGGACAGCACACGAATCGAATCGCGCTTGATCGAATCCAGCAGTTCGGAGAACAGCGTGAACGACTCGCGCTTGTACTCCTGCTTCGGGTTCTTCTGGGCGTAGCCACGCAAGTGGATGCCGTGACGCAGGTGGTCCATGGTCGACAGGTGGTCTTTCCACAGGTCGTCCAGCACGCGCAGTACGATTTGCTTCTCGAAGGTGCGCAGTGCTTCGGCACTCGCCTGCTCTTCTTTCTCGTTGTAAGCGGCCAGCAGCTCGGTCATGAGCTTCTCGCGCAGGGTTTCTTCGTACAGGTGATCGTCTTCGTCGAGCCATTGCTGGACCGGCAAGTCGACACCGAAGTCGCTCTTCAACGCAGCTTCCAGGCCGGCAACATCCCACTGCTCAGGCAGGGACTGTGGCGGGATATGGGCGCTGACGGTGGCGTTGAGCACGTCCTGGCGGAAATCGGCAATGGTCTCGCCGATGTTGGTGGCGGCCAACAAGCTGTTACGCATGTGATAAATCACTTTACGCTGTTCGTTGTTGACGTCATCGAACTCGAGCAGTTGCTTACGAATGTCGAAGTTACGGCCTTCTACCTTGCGCTGGGCCTTCTCGATCGCGTTGGTCACCATGCGGTGTTCAATCGCTTCACCGGACTGCATGCCCAGGGCTTTCATAAAGTTCTTCACCCGATCCGAGGCGAAGATGCGCATCAGGCTGTCTTCCAGGGACAGGTAGAAACGACTGGAACCGGCGTCACCCTGACGACCGGCACGACCACGCAGCTGGTTGTCAATACGGCGCGATTCGTGACGCTCGGACGCGATCACCTGCAAGCCGCCGGACTCCAGCACTTGCTGGTGGCGCTTCTGCCAGTCGGCCTTGATCTGCGCGATCTGCTCAGGGGTCGGGTTGTCCAGGGACGCAACTTCCACTTCCCAGTTACCGCCCAACAGGATGTCGGTACCACGACCGGCCATGTTGGTGGCGATGGTCAGTGCGCCCGGGCGACCGGCCTGGGCAATGATCTCGGCTTCTTTTTCGTGGAACTTGGCGTTGAGGACCTTGTGCTCGATGCCTTCCTTGGCCAGCAAGCTGGACATGTGCTCGGAAGTTTCGATGGTGGCAGTACCCACCAGCACTGGACGGCCCTGGGCCATGCATTCCTTGATGTCGGCGACGATTGCAGCGTATTTCTCGTCGGCGGTCAGGAACACCAGGTCGTTGAAGTCTTTACGCGCCAGCGGCTTGTTCGGCGGGATAACCATCACCGACAGACCGTAGATCTGGTGGAATTCGAACGCTTCGGTGTCGGCTGTACCGGTCATGCCGGACAGTTTGTTGTACAGACGGAAGTAGTTCTGGAAGGTGGTCGAGGCCAGGGTCTGGCTTTCAGCCTGGATGTTCAGGGCTTCCTTGGCTTCGATCGCCTGGTGCAGGCCTTCCGACAAACGGCGACCCGGCATGGTACGACCGGTGTGTTCGTCGACCAGTACGACCTGGCCGTCCTGCACGATGTATTCAACGTTGCGATGGAACAGCTTGTGGGCACGCAGACCGGCATACACGTGGGTCAACAGGCCCAGGTTGTGCGCCGAGTACAGGCTCTCGCCTTCGGCCAGCAGGCCGATCTGGGTCAGCATGTCTTCGACGAACTGGTGACCGGCTTCGTTGAGTTCGACCTGGCGGGTCTTCTCGTCGATGGTGAAGTGACCTTCTTTGGTCACCACGCCCTCCACTTCCTCGATATGTTGCTCAAGGCGCGGGATCAGCTTGTTGATCTCGGTGTACAGGCGCGAGCTGTCCTCGGCCTGGCCGGAGATGATCAGCGGGGTACGGGCTTCGTCGATCAGGATGGAGTCGACTTCGTCGATCACGGCAAAGTTGAGTTCGCGCTGGAATTTTTCTTCCATGCTGAACGCCATGTTGTCGCGCAGGTAGTCGAAACCGAATTCGTTATTGGTACCGTAGGTGATGTCGGCAGCGTAGGCGGCGCGCTTCTCTTCCGGCGGCTGGAACGGCGTGACAACGCCGACCGTCAGGCCGAGGAATTCGTACAGCGGACGCATCCAGTTGGCATCCCGGCGGGCGAGGTAGTCGTTCACCGTCACAACGTGCACGCCCTTGCCGGACAATGCGTTGAGGTAAACGCCCAGGGTAGCTACCAGGGTCTTGCCTTCACCGGTACGCATTTCGGCAATCATGCCTTCATGCAAGGTCATGCCGCCGATCAACTGGACGTCGAAGTGGCGCATGCCCATGACACGCTTACCGGCTTCGCGGGCGACCGCAAAGGCTTCGGGAAGCAGCTTGTCGAGGGTTTCACCTTTGGCTATGCGGGCCTTGAACTCTTCGGTCTTGGCGCGCAATTGCTCGTCCGAAAGGGCAACCATCTGCTCTTCGAAGGCATTGACCAGCTGCACCGTCTTGAGCATGCGTTTGACTTCGCGCTCATTCTTGCTTCCAAAAAGTTTCTTTAACAAAGGCGCAAACATATCGGCAGGTTCTTCCACACATAGGGATGGAGGGCGCCCCGTGAGTCGCCCGAGCAGCCCTCACGGCCGCATGCGAACGAGCATTCTACCCGGAAACGTGGGTGAGGAAAGTGGCGTTATTCCACGATGCTGGCACGGCGCTCTTGGAGGGCTTGTTTAAAATAAGGGCTTTTTGCTGAACTTCAACCCATTCGGGTAATAAGTTACTCGTTGATTTAATGGATAAACTGCCGGTAATGCAATGGCGGCGGTGTCGCAGACGCTTTCTGCTACCATGGCCTCTCTGTTACTTAAGGTGTCTAGTCATGGCATTTCGCCCTCTTACGGCCCGAGCTCCCGCCGTGTTGCTTCGCGAAGCCAAGCCTTTAAAAGCCATCTTCGGCCATGCGCAACGCCTTGGTCATCTGCAACGCCTGGTAGAAAGCCAACTGCAGCCCGCCGCCCGCGAACACTGCCATGTGGCCTCGTGGCGCGAGGGCAATCTGCTGCTGATCGTCACCGACGGCCATTGGGCGACGCGCCTGCGCTACCAGCAGAAACGTTTGCAGCGCCAATTGATGGCCTTCGACGAATTCGCCAGCCTGACGCGCATCCAGTTCAAGGTGCAACCGCCGACCGTGCCGCAAGGTGCGGTGGGGCACACGATGGATTTGTCGGAAATCGCCGCCGAAACCATTCAGGCCACGGCAGACGGGATTACCGATCCGAACTTACGCGCTGCGCTGGAGCGGCTGGCCGCTCACGCCAAACCCAAAACCTGAGACCCGGCGCAGAACCAAGTGTGGGAGCGGGCTTGCTCGCGAAGGTGGCGTGTCAGTCACTGGATATATTGACTGATCCACCGCTTTCGCGAGCAAGCCCGCTCCCACATTTGATCCCATCGTTATTTACGTTTGCTGCCGCCTAACAAAGACCCCAGTAACCCGCGCACCAACTGCCGGCCCATCTGATTGGCCGCCTGTTGCATCGCCGATTTCAGTGCCTTGCCTGCCGTAGTACCGAGGAACGCACCGGCCTTGTCGGTAAAGCTTGGCTCTTCAGCGGCGGGCGTCGAATCCTCTTGCGGGCCCAAGTCCTTGCGCGCCATCAGCACTTCGTACGCCGACTCACGGTCAATCGGCTTGTCATAACGCCCCTGCAATGGCGAACTGGCAATCAGTGCTGCCCGCTCAGCTTCGCTCAGTGGCCCGATCCGCGATTGCGGCGGTGCTACCAGTACGCGTTGGACTACTTCAGGCGTCCCCTTTTCCTGCAAGGTTCCCACCAATGCCTCACCTGTACCCAACTCGGTCAGCACCGCCAGCGCATCAAATGCCGGATTGGGCCGGAAACCATCGGCCACCGCCCGCAGGGACTTCTGCTCCTTGGTGGTGAACGCCCGCAGCCCGTGCTGGATGCGCA
This sequence comes from Pseudomonas sp. I8001, assembly GCF_013385345.1. Lineage (NCBI taxonomy): Bacteria > Pseudomonadati > Pseudomonadota > Gammaproteobacteria > Pseudomonadales > Pseudomonadaceae > Pseudomonas > Pseudomonas sp. I8001. Next base: position 46,242 of record NZ_JACAQC010000028.1, on the reverse strand, counting down.
AGCCGAGTTGCGCCAGCACGGTGTCCGGCAAGTCCCCGGGAGACTGGGTGACGAAATACACACCGACGCCTTTCGAGCGAATCAGCCGCACCACTTGCTCCAGGCGATCCTGCAGGGCCTTGGGGGTGTCGGCAAACAACAGATGCGCCTCATCGAAAAACAGCGCCAGCAGCGGCTTGTCGGCATCGCCACGTTCCGGCAGTTGCTCGAACAGTTCGGCCAACAGCCAAAGCAGGAAGGTCGCGTAGACCTTCGGCGCCTCATGCACCAGCCGGCTGGCGTCCAATAGATGAATACGCCCGCGGCCGTCACTGGCCGGTTGCAGGATGTCTTCGAGTTGCAGCGCCGGCTCGCCGAACAACGCTTCGGCACCCTGCTGCTCCAGCACCGCCAGGCGCCGCAACAGCGCCTGGCTGGAACCGGTGGTCATCAAGGCCGCGTCTTCCCCGAGCAACTCCGGGTGATAGCGCAAATGGTTCAGCAGCGCCTTGAGGTCCTTGAGGTCCAGCAACAACAGGCCTTCACGATCGGCCACCTTGAAGGCTGCGTAGAGGGCCGATTGCTGGCTGTCGGTGAGCTCCAACAGGCTGCCGAGCAACAGCGGGCCCATTTCACTCATGGTGGTGCGCAACGGATGACCGGACTGGCCGTGGATATCCCACAACGTCACCGGATACGCCTTGGGCGTGTAATTAAGGAAAGGCATGCCGGCTATGCGCTCGGCGACCTTGCCCTGAGGGTTGGCCGCAGCGCCCAGGCCACACAGGTCACCCTTGATATCGGCGGCAAATACCGCGACGCCGGCGTCGCTGAAGGCTTCCGCCAGGCGCTGCAAGGTCACGGTCTTGCCGGTGCCGGTGGCGCCTGCGATCAGGCCGTGGCGGTTGGCCAGGCGCATCGACTGGGCAATCGGCTGGCCCTGAAGATCTGCACCAATAATGAGTTGCGAGGAGTCAGGCATTTTGTCACCCATGGTTAATCTTTGGCGCTGAATGGTCGATACAGATAAAGCGAGAGACCCAAAAAGTCTTGGAAAAACAGGCCGGATAATTCCTGCAGGAGCAGATGGAAATATCACACTTTTTTTGACGCAGCCATTCCGCGCGTCCCAGAAGGACGTGCATCGGATATTAAGACCATAGCGGACCCCACAAGCCATGAATAAAAATCTGCGTTTCAGCCATAAAATCCTGCTTGCCGCCGCTCTTGTCGTCATTGCCGCCTTTGCGTTGTTTACCCTCTACAACGACTACTTGCAGCGTAATGCGATTCGCGACGACCTGAACAACTACCTGCATGAAATGGGCGATGTCACTGCCAGCAACATCCAGACCTGGCTTACCGGGCGCATAGTGCTGATAGAAAGCGCCGCACAGAACATCGCCATCAACCCGGATTCAACCAGCGTCGCCAGCCTTCTGGAACAGAAGGCCCTGACGTCCTCGTTCATGGCCACATACCTTGGCGACAGCAAGGGCGGCTTCGTCATCCGCCCCGATACCAAGATGCCCGACGGCTTCGACCCACGGGTACGCCCCTGGTACAAGGGCGCGCAGGGCAGCAACGGCTCAACCCTGACCGAACCCTACATTGACGCGGCCACCGGCCAGTTGATCATCTCCATCGCCACCCCCAGCAGCAAGGCCGGCCAGAGTGTCGGCGTGGTGGGCGGCGACCTGAGCCTGCAAACCCTGGTAGACAACATCGGTGCCCTGAACTTCGGCGGCATGGGTTATGCCTTCCTGGTCAGTGCCGACGGCAAAGTGCTGGTACACCCGGACAAGAGCCTGGTGATGAAAACCCTGGCCGACGTGTATCCGAACAACACCCCCCGAATCAGCAGCGACTTCAGTGAAGTCGAGGTAAACGGCAAGACACGTATCGTCACCTTTACCCCGATCAAGGGCCTGCCCTCGGTGAACTGGTACCTCGGCCTGTCGGTGGATAAAGATAAATCCTTCGCCATGCTCAGCGAATTCCGCACCTCGGCGATCATCGCCACGATCATCGCCGTGGTCATCATCATCGCCCTGCTGGGCATGCTGATTCGCATCCTCCTGCAGCCACTGCACGTCATGACCCGCGCCATGGAAGACATCGCCGACGGTGAAGGCGACCTGACCCGCCGCCTGACCATCCAGAACCACGACGAATTCGGCGTGCTTGGCAGCGCTTTCAATCGCTTCGTGGAGCGGATTCACACCTCGATTCGCGAAGTTTCCTCGGCCACCGAGCAGGTCAATGAAGTGGCCCTGCGGGTGGTCAGCGCCTCCAATTCCTCAATGGTCAATTCCGACGAGCAGGCCAACCGGACCAACAGCGTCGCGGCCGCGATCAACGAGCTGGGGGCCGCCGCCCAGGAAATCGCCCGCAACGCCGCACAAGCCTCCAACCAGGCCAGCGACGCCCGGCACTTGGCCGAAGACGGTCAGCAGGTGGTGGAACGCAATATCAAGGCGATGAACCAGTTGTCGCAGATGATCAGCGCCTCCAGCACCAATATCGAAGCGCTTAACAGCAAGACAGTGAACATCGGGCAGATTCTGGAAGTGATCACCAGCATTTCCCAGCAAACCAACCTGCTGGCCCTCAACGCGGCGATTGAAGCCGCACGGGCAGGGGAAGCCGGGCGCGGCTTTGCGGTGGTGGCCGATGAAGTGCGCAACCTGGCGCACCGCACCCAGGAGTCGGCGCAGCAGGTGCAGAAGATGATCGAGGAGCTGCAAGTCGGCGCCCGGGATTCGGTCAGCACCATGAGCGAAAGCCAGCGGCACAGCCAGGACAGTGTGGAAATCGCCAACCTGGCGGGCGAGCGCCTGAACAGCGTGACCCAGCGTATCGGCGAAATTGACGGGATGAACCAGTCGGTAGCCACCGCTACCGAGGAACAGACCTCGGTGGTGGAGTCAATCAACATGGACATCACCGAGATCAACACCCTCAATCAGGAAGGTGTGGAAAACCTGCAATCAACCTTGCGGGCCTGTTCCGACCTGGAACAGCAAGCGGCGCGCTTGAAACAACTGGTGGGTAGTTTCCGGATTTGATCCCGCCGGGTCAGCGGCTGCCTTGCACAGCCGCTGACGCCTTTTCTTCAGGCAATTCGGATGTGTCCTGCAATTGTTCCCACAACTCGGCGGCGCCTGGAAACTCGGTGCCGTCCTCACTGCTCAGGTCATCCGGGTCATATCGACTCAAACAACCCTCTCCCAGCGTCGCGGGGGCTTTGGAAGTCGCCTTGTCCAGTGGATCGCTCATGCTCCAGTCCTCACCCGCGCTCAAAAAAAGGGCCTGTAGCGATTTAACGCCCAGGCCCTTCATTCTTCAATCAGAACACGACAGTCTTGTTGCCGTGCACCAGTACCCGGTCTTCCAGGTGATAGCGCAGGCCGCGAGCCAGCACCATCTTCTCGACGTCACGGCCAAAACGGACCATGTCTTCGATGCTGTCGCTATGGCTGACACGCACCACGTCCTGCTCGATGATGGGACCGGCGTCCAACTCTTCGGTGACGTAGTGGCACGTTGCACCGATCAGCTTCACGCCACGCAGGGATGCCTGGTGATACGGCTTGGCACCCACAAACGATGGCAGGAAACTGTGGTGAATATTGATCACCTTGCCAGCGTATTCACTGCACAACTCCGGCGGCAGAATCTGCATGTAGCGCGCCAGTACCACGACGTCCGCATCGTGCTGCTTGACCAGGCGCGAGACCTCGGCAAAGGCCGGCTCCTTGTCCTGCGGGTTGACCGGGACGTGGTAGTACGGAATGCCATGCCACTCGACCATGCTGCGCAGGTCGTCATGGTTGGAAATCACGCAGGAGATTTCGCAGTCCAGTTCATCGCTGTGCCAGCGGTGCAGCAGGTCTGCCAGGCAGTGGGACTCACGACTGGCCATCAGGACCACGCGTTTTTTCTGTTCCGTGTCGGTGATGCGCCAGGTCATCGAGAACTCTTCAGCGATCGGCGCAAATGCCTCGCGAAATGCCTCTAGACCAAAGGGCAGCGTATCGGCACGAATTTCGTGACGCATGAAAAACCAGCCGCTGAGATTGTCCGAGTGATGGCTCGCTTCGGTGATCCAACCGTTGTGGGAAGCCAGAAAGTTACTGACCTTGGCAACGATGCCAACCCGGTCCGGGCAAGCAATCACCAGCCGAAAAGTGCGCATTAGGGGGAAACTCCAGAACTTCGCAAAGGCCGCCATTCTAGCGATTGCGCAGAAAAACTGCAGTATTCCTCAACGCTTATTCTGATCGGCTGCGTCAACCCTGCCCCTTAATAGCGTAAGGTTTTTCCCCACTATGTGTGCAAACGCGTGGACTCCGGCAGTAAGCCAAGACTTAACCAGAGTATCTTTAGGCCATCCCCCTTACTAATTAACTCAATTCCACGCTTTTGCCACAAACAACCAAAGTAAATTACATAAATGCGGCCTTAAATGTTTACTTGGGCAAACTGTCTGACTATTATTGAGCCACTATCCCCTTTCACCCAGCGCCCTGCATAAGGTAGTCCCCATGTCCCTGATCAACGAATATCGCGCCACCGAAGAAGCTATCAAAGAGCTGCAAGCCCGTTTGAAGAACCTGTCCCAAGACGACAAACTGCAAACCGAGCTGGAATTCGAAGGCAAATTGCGCACCCTGATGGGCGAATACTCCAAATCCCTGCGTGACATCATCGCGCTGCTGGATCCGGATTCGAAAGTTAAGGCTCCACGTGGCGCCGTAAAAGCTACCGGCACCAAGCGTGCACGCAAGGTTAAACAATACAAAAACCCGCACAACGGCGAAGTGATTGAAACCAAAGGTGGCAACCACAAGACTCTGAAAGAGTGGAAAGCCAAGTGGGGCGGCGACGTGGTTGAAGGCTGGGCTACCCTGCTGGGCTAAGCCTCGCCAGGACGCTGCGTGATACGCAACGCAATAAAAAACGCCAGCTTGCTGGCGTTTTTTATTGTCCGTATTTTACCGGGAAGCTGATTACAGACTCATTCGAGTCGCTAAGGCATCAACATACTCCTGCCATTCATCAAGCACCCGGCGCTGAAACGGTGTGGCACTAATAGCCAACTCAAGACACGCCTGCTTAAAACCCTCAAGGGTGTTTGGCGCGCCCCATTGAGGGTCTGACAAACGTTGCTGACAGAAAACTCTCCAGCGTTGTTGCTCTTCACTATTCAAGGTGTCTGGAAAGTTGCGTGCACGATAGCGAAATAATAATTCAGGCAAACGTTCATCATCGAAAGGCCATTGCTGGCGCGCTAGTTGCGCCGGCTCGGCGACTCTCACTTGCTCACATAAACGTCGATCACGATCCCCGATAAAACCATCGTATAGCTGCTGCTCGGGATCGGCGCTTGGCGCAAAATCTTCCTCGGCGTAAATCGCCGCCAGTTTATCGCGCCATAGTTCCTGTGCGTCGCTTAGCCGCAGGGCCCGCGCATCACACTCATCCATATCCAGCTGCAAACGCTCGCGGTCTTGCGGCCGAAGCACGCTCAACGGTGCGACCACCGGGCAACGATTGATGTGCAGCAACTTGAGTGGTACCGGCAACTCACCTTCGGCCAGTTCGTCGCGGCGGGTATATAAGCGCCGGCGCAAGGTATCGGCGTCCTCGTCCAACAGCCCTTGCGGATCGAGCCCCAGGTCGCAGACGATCAATGCATTGCGATTGCGCGGGTGCCACGCCAGCGGCAGCACCACCCCCAGGTAATGACGCTCGGCAGAAAAACGACCGGAAATATGCACCATCGGCTGCAACAACCGCACCTGGTCCATGACCCGTTGTTTGCTGCGCAGTTGAAACAGCCAGTCATAGAGCTTGGGTTGCTTCTCGCGGATCAACCGGGCCAGGGCGATGGTGGCGCGCACATCGGACAAGGCGTCGTGGGCCTGGCCGTGGTCGATGCCGTTGGCGGCCGTCAACCGCTCAAGCTTGAGGGTGACGCGCCCGTCCTGTTCCGGCCAGACGATCCCGTCAGGGCGCAGGGCGTAGGCAGTGCGCACCACGTCGATCAGGTCCCAGCGGCTGTTGCCGCCCTGCCATTCCCGGGCATAGGGATCGAAGAAATTGCGGTACAAGCTGTAGCGCGTCATCTCATCGTCAAAACGCAAGGTGTTGTAGCCGGCCCCGCAAGTGCCCGGGGTGGCCAGCTCGGCGTGCACCCGGGTCATGAAGTCGGCTTCGGCCAGGCCTTTTTCCGCCAGCACGCCGGGAGTGATGCCAGTGATCGCGCACGCTGCCGGATGCGGCAGGATATCGTCGCTGGGGTGGCAGTAGAGATTGACCGGCGGCCCGACCTCGTTAAGCTCGAGGTCGGTGCGAATACCGGCTACCTGCAGCGGGCGGTCGGTACGCGGATTGATGCCGGTGGTTTCATAGTCGTACCAGAAAATGGTGGTCACGGGCTATTCCTGTGCTGAAGACCGGCAAAGTCTAGGCGCTTGCAGGCATCGGGGGCCAGCGCTGTGTTCCCTGTACAAACATTCAGTAAATCGTTGAGTGGTTGCTTCCACCGTCGACACTGCTAGCATCGGTCTTTCCAACCCCGCCGCTGCCGCTCAGGCGCCAGCGCCGCACTGCCAAGGACCGCGATGCCACCTGCGCCACTGGATACCCGCTACCAGATCGAGACCCCGGAGGGTATCGACCTGCCCCTGCGCCCGGCCGGCCTGCTGGTACGCTCACTGGCCTTTGCCTTCGACCTGGGTTTGCGCGGCCTGATTCTCGGCATCCTGTTTATCGCATTGGCCTTTCTCGGCAACCTGGGCATTGGCCTGGGTTCGCTGCTGCTGTTCCTCGTCAGTTGGTGGTACATGGTGCTTTTCGAAGTGCTCAACCAGGGCTGCTCGCCCGGCAAACAGGTCATGGGCCTGCGGGTGGTACAGGACGACGGCACGCCCATCGGCTGGTCCGCCTCGCTGATCCGTAACCTGCTGCGCTTTGTCGACATGCTGCCCTTCGGCTATTTCCTCGGCGCCATCAGTTGCCTGCAACACCCCAACTTCAAGCGCCTGGGCGACCTGGCGGCCGGGACCCTGGTGATCTACCGCGAACAACCGCTTTCCCGCCCGCAAGTGCCCCAGGCCCCGGCGCTGCGCCTGCCGTTCGCCCTTGAGCTGAACGAACAACGGGCGATTCTCAGCTTCGCCGAACGCCAGGGCGAGCTGTCAGCCGAACGGGTCAACGAACTGGCCGCTATCCTGGCCGCGCCCCTGCAGGTCTCCCCTGCCCGCGCCGTGGCAGAACTCAACGGTGTGGCCCGCGGATTGTTGGGGCCAGCATGAAACAGAGTCTTTTCGAAAGCCGCCATCAGCCACAATGGCAAGCCTTTGCCGAGCAATTGACGCAGTTGGAGAAAGGCAAAGCCAAAGGCGCCGACTTCGTCGACTTCCCTCATCAATACCGGCAGTTGTGCCAGCACCTGGCCCTGGCCCAGGAGCGCGGCTACAGCAGCTACCTGGTGGACCCGTTGCAGCAGCTTGCCTTGCGCGGCCATCAACAGTTGTATCGTCATCGCAGCCGGATGGGGGCAAACGTGCTGAGCTTCCTGCTGGCCGATTTCCCCAGGCTGGTTCGCGCGCAATGGCCATTTGTGCTGGCTGCCGGCCTGCTGTTCTTTGGCAGCCTGCTCGGCATTGCCTTGCTGGTGTACCTGTTTCCGGACTTGATCTACAGCATCGTCAGCCCTCGGCAGGTGGCCGAGATGCAGGCCATGTACAACCCCGATGCCAGCCGCCTGGGCCGGGCAGCCGAACGCGCTTCCAGCGAGGACTGGATGATGTTCTGCTACTACGTGATGCACAACATCGGTATCGCCTTCCAGACCTTTGCCGCCGGGTTGCTGTTCGGCCTGGGCAGCGTATTTTTCCTGTTCTTCAATGGCCTGATCATTGGCGCCGTTGCCGGGCACCTGACGCAAATCGGCTACGGGCAAACGTTCTGGTCATTTGTCATCGGCCATGGCGCCTTCGAGCTCAGCGCAATTGCCCTGGCTGGCGCGGCTGGCCTGCAACTGGGCTGGGCGCTGATTGCACCGGGGCCCCTCACCAGAGGCGAATCCCTGCGCGTGGCCGCGCGCAAAAGTGTGCAAATGATTTGTGGTGTGATGGTGTTCCTGCTGATCGCCGCGTTTATCGAGGCGTACTGGTCGTCCACCAATGCCGTGGCGCCGTGGGTCAAGTACCTGGTCGGCACCGCCCTGTGGTTGCTGGTGGCGGCCTACCTGCTGTTTGCCGGACGGAATCGCCATGCGCCTGAGTGATGCCAGCGTCGTGATCCGCCCGCGTACCTCCTGGGAGGCCATGGACCTCGGCATCCTGCTGGCCCGGGAACACCGGCTGCTGTTGATGAGCAGTTGGGCCATCGTGACCTTGCCGGTCTTCGCCCTGTTCAGCGTGCTGCTGTGGAATCACCCCACCACCGCGCTGTTGCTGTTCTGGTGGTTGAAACCGGCATTCGACCGCCTGCCACTGTATATCCTGTCCAAGGCCCTGTTCGGCGAAACACCCAGCCTGAAACAAGCGCTGCGCCAATCGCCGCGGCTGCTCAAGGGCCAACTGCTGGCCAGCCTGACCTGGCGGCGCTTCAGCCTCAGCCGTAGCTTCGAGATGCCGGTGGTCCAGCTCGAAGGGCTGCAAGGCCAGGCGCGCCAACAACGTCTCGGGGTGTTGCAGCAGCGCAACGCAGGCGCCGCGCGCTGGCTGACCCTGATCGGGGTGCACCTGGAAATCGCCCTGTGGTTCGGGTTGATGGCAGGATTCTATTTCTTCCTGCCGCAAGAGGTCGAACGCGACTGGGATTGGCAGCAACTGGTGCTCACCGCCGGCCACGACTGGCGTTGGCTGGAGCACCTGACCAACATGTTCTACGCCTTGATCCTGGTGTTCTGGGAGCCGATCTATGTCGCCTGTGGCTTCAGCCTTTACCTGAACCGCCGCACGGTGCTGGAAGCCTGGGACCTGGAACTGGTGTTCCGCCGAATACGCCAGCGCCTGAGTGGTGTGGCGTCGGTGCTGTTGCTGGTGGCCGGGCTGACGCTGATTCCGCCGACCCCACCGGCATGGGCTGATGAACCGGTTCCCCAAACGCCGCTGACTACACAATCGGCCAGTCACTCGATCAAGACGCTGCTGGAGCAGCCACCGTTCAAGAACCCGGAAACGCTCACTCGCTACCGCTTCGGCGAGGATAAAGCAGCCGACAAAAACAAAGCGGCAGGTGATGCCAAGCTGCCAGCCTGGCTGGAAGCATTGCTGAAAAACCTCAACAGTGATTCGTTCAAGCACATCGCCAAGGGCCTTGAAGTACTGCTCTGGGGATTGCTGGCAGGTGGCCTGGCACTGGTGATCTGGCGCTACCGCGACTGGCTGCATGCCTTTGTCAGCCGCCGCAGCCCGCGCAAACCCAAGGCTGCCAAACCCGTGCCTTCGCAGCTGTTCGGCCTTGAACTGGGGGCTGACACCTTGCCCGAAGACATCGCAGGCGCCGCCGAACAGCTGTGGGCAACACAGCCCCGGGAAGCCCTCGGCCTGCTCTATCGTGGGTTGCTCAGCCGCTTGCTGCACGACTTCAACCTGCCGCTGAAAAGTGCCGACACGGAAGGTGAAGTCCTGGAACGTATCCGCCAACTGCAACAACCGCAGCTGCTGGCATTCAGCGGTGAGCTGACCCGTTACTGGCAAAACCTTGCCTATGGCCATCGCCTGCCGCCTGCCTTGGTGCAACAACAGCTATGCAGCGATTGGCGAACCCTGTTCGGCTCGGGAGCGGCGCAATGAATCGGCCGTTGCTGTGGGTCGGGCTGCTGGTCGCAGGCTTGCTGGCAGCAGGCGGTTTTTATGCCTGGCACAAGGCGATTCCTTATCAGGAAGTGGTCGATCGCGGCCCTTCACCCGAAGCCCTGGCCAACCCCTACCTGGCAGCTGAACACTTTCTGCGCCAGCAGGGCCTGGTGGTGGAACATGCCAACAGCCTCGAACGGCTGGCCAGCCTTTCGCCCAAGGGCAACAGCCTGCTGTTGCTGGGCGAGCGCAGCAACATGAGCCCGCCCCAGGTTGATCAATTGCTGCAGTGGACCCGGGCTGGCGGCCATCTGCTGCTGGTAGCCGAAGCGCTGTGGGATGAGGACACCGGTGAAAGTGGCGACCTGTTGCTGGATCGTGTGCAGATACACCAATCCTTCAGTGAAGAATTCGACGCTCCGGCACCCGCGCGTAAAAAGAAAACGCCGGACCTGACCAAACTCTATGTGGACAACGAAACAGCGCCGGCCTATTTCAGCTTCGACACCGACTTCAACCTCACCGACCCCAGGCACCTGGCACAATTCTCGGCCAACAGCGCCCGGTCGACGCACCTGATGCAGGTCAACCTCGGGCAAGGGCGTGTGACCGTGGTCACCGACAGCGACCTGTGGAAAAACCCGGGCATCGGCCTGCACGATAACGCGTGGCTGCTCTGGTACCTGAGCCAGGGCACCCAGGTCACACTGCTGTTCAACACGGATGTCGAGGACCTGTTCAGCCTGTTGTTGCGCTACTTCCCCCAGGCACTGATGGCACTTGCCGCACTGATCGCCCTGGGCCTCTGGCACGCCAGCCTGCGCCAGGGTCCGATCCGGCAACCGGCGCCCAAGGCACGCCGGCAATTGCAGGAACACTTGAACGCCAGTGCCGACTTCCTGTTGCGCCGCAGCGGGCAAGACAGCTTGCTGCAAGCTTTGCAGCGCGACATCCAGCGCACCGCTCGGCGCCGTCATCCCGGGTTCGAACACCTCGATACAGCCGAACAATTGCGGGTGCTTGAACGCCTGACCCGCCAACCCTCCCTTGTTATCAGCCAGGCCCTTGGCCCACCTGCGACGAAACGGCTCTCCAGCGCCGATTTCAGCCGCCAGGTGGCCTGCCTGCAAACCCTCAGGAATGCCCTATGAGCGAATTTCCCGCCACTGACCCGATTCAGCGCGCCAGCCAACTGGCCCAGGCCTTGCGCGTCGAACTGCGCAAGGCGGTTATCGGTCAGGACCCGGTGATCGATGACGTGCTCACGGCGTTGATCGCGGGCGGCCATGTGTTGCTTGAAGGGGTTCCCGGCCTGGGCAAGACCTTGCTGGTACGCGCGCTGGCACGCTGTTTTGGAGGCGAGTTCGCGCGCATCCAGTTCACCCCGGACCTGATGCCCAGCGACGTGACCGGCCATGCCGTATACGACCTGCATACCGAACAGTTCAAGCTGCGCAAGGGACCGTTGTTCACCAACCTGCTGTTGGCTGACGAGATCAACCGTGCCCCGGCGAAAACCCAGGCAGCGTTGCTGGAAGCCATGCAGGAACGCCAGGTAACCCTTGAAGGCGAGGCGCTGCCCATCGGCCAGCCGTTCATGGTACTGGCCACCCAGAACCCCATCGAGCAGGAAGGTACTTACCCGTTGCCCGAAGCCGAACTGGACCGTTTCATGCTCAAGGTGCGCATGGACTATCCCGAGGCACAGCAGGAACTGGACATGGTGCGCGAAGTCACCCGCTCGTCCCGAGCCGACATGCTCGACGTACAGCCGCTGCGCACGGTGCTGCAAGCCGAAGACGTGCTGCTGTTGCAACAGATTGCCAGCGAGTTGGCGCTGGATGAGCAGGTGCTCGACTACGCCGTGCGCCTGGCCCGCACTACGCGCAGTTGGCCGGGCCTGACCATCGGCGCCGGGCCCCGGGCCTCCATCGCCCTGGTTCGCGGTGCACGGGCGCGGGCCTTGCTGCGCGGGGGCGAGTTCGTGACCCCGGACGACATCAAGGGCTGCGCCCTGGCAGTGTTGCGCCATCGGGTGCGTATTGCCCCGGAGCTGGATATCGACGGGTTGGAAGTCGACCAGGTGCTCCGGCAATTGCTGGACCAGGTCCCGGCGCCACGCCAATGAGACGCCCATGAGACCAACCCGCCTGCTGTTGACCTGGCTCGGTGTACTGCTGGGCCTGAGTATCCTGCTCGGCGCACTGGTGGCGCTACAGGTCAAGGTGCCAGACGCCCTGCACTCAGTGACGTGGGGCCTGCTGCTGGCCCTGTTGCTGCTGGCCCTGCTGGATGCCAGCCGCCTGCGCCGCCGGCCGTCCCCGCGCGTGCGACGGCAGATGCCCGGCAGCCTGGCACTGGGGCGCTGGGGGGAAGTGCGGGTAACCCTGGAGCACGATTATCCCCAGCCGTTGGCGGTCCAGGTATTCGATCATGTGCCTGACGGCCTGGCGGTGGAGGACCTGCCGCAATCCATCGAACTGCGGCCCGGCGAGCACAGTGAACTGGGTTATCGGCTAAGGCCCCAAAGGCGCGGGCATTTCAGCTTTACCCGCTGTGAAGTGCATCTGCCCAGCGCCCTGGGGCTATGGTCGGCCCGGCGCCTGATCGACGTCAGCGACGCCACCCGGGTCTACCCGGACTTCGCACGCCTGTATGGCGCGCAGTTGCTGGCGGTGGACAACTGGCTCAACCAGCTGGGCGTACGCCAGCGGCAACGGCGTGGGCTGGGCCTGGAGTTTCACCAGCTGCGTGAGTTTCGCGAAGGTGACAGCCTGCGCCAGATCGACTGGAAAGCCACCGCCCGGCAACGCACGCCCATTGCCAGGGAGTACCAGGACGAGCGCGACCAGCAGATCATGTTCATGCTCGATTGTGGCCGCCGTATGCGCAGCCAGGACGCCGAACTGTCGCACTTCGACCACGCGCTCAACGCCTGCCTGCTGCTCAGTTATGTAGCCTTGCGCCAGGGCGATGCCGTAGGGCTGTGCACATTTGCCTGCGACCAGCCGCGCTACCTGGCGCCGGTCAAGGGCAGTGGCCAGCTCAACCTGTTGCTGAATGCGGTGTATGACCTGGACACGTCCCGGCGTACGGCCGATTACCAGGCGGCCGCCAGCCAACTGCTGGCCCGGCAGAAACGTCGCTCGCTGGTGATCGTAGTGACCAATTTGCGGGATGAGGAAGATGAAGAGTTACTCAGCGCCGTAAAGCGCATCAGCCGCCAGCACCGGGTAATGGTCGCAAGCCTGCGGGAGGAGGTCCTTGACCAGTTACGCCAGGCTCCCGTGCAAACCCTGCCCGAAGCCCTGGCCTACTGCGGCACGATCAACTATCTCAATACCCGGGACGAACTCCACGACCGCTTGAACGCCCACGGGCTGTCGGTACTGGACACACTGCCTTCGGACCTGGGTGCCGCCCTGGTGACCCGCTACCTGGGCTGGAAAAAAGCCGGCGCGCTATGAACGCCGGATGCAGCACCTAGGCAGAGGCCTGCAACGGATCAAAGCTGAAGTAATCCAGCAGCGCGCTGATCACCTCCCCATATTCGGCAGGGGCCTGGGATATGCTGAACCCGGAATCGTAATGCTGGGGGTTTATATCCTCATGACACCACAGGCAGGTGGCCGTGAGGTCTACCGCCTGCACCTCCCCCTCAGGCCCGGGGATCTTCAAGCGCAGCTCGAACTCCACATCGACCATCATGGGTAACTGGCTGATCAACATCAGGCCCTGCTCGGAAACATTGCCCAGATAGCCGATTGGCTTGTCCGTCAGGCGATTGAACACTTGAAGGAAGCAAGGTAACTGATGTCGCTCGATCCGTCGGGGAGTAAACATGATGAGGTCGCCATCCAATGGCCATGATTGTGGCCGCTCCAGTGATTCGAAACGAGCCTGAAGGCCCGCTCTCCCCGGATATCGGTGCGACAACCGCAAACGGGTTGCCACTTTTACAGCTGCCAAATCCGGGAACGCCATCCGTTTGAATAGAAACTTATACAAACTGACATTCGAAGATTAGCCCAAGACTGGCAACGAGCCAGCTATGGCATGACAAATATCATCACAACGACGCCGGCCGCGGCTGGGCAACGCTCGCGCCGGGGTAATGCCCCAGTTGCTGCAGGGTATCCAAACGGGCACGGGCACGGAATGCGTACTCGCTCGCCGGGTACTGGCTGATGATGAACTGATAGGTTTGCGCCGCATCGACAAACAGCTTCTCGCGCTCCAGGCACTGCCCGCGCAACATCGAGACTTCCGGTTGCACGTAGCGCCGGGAACGGCTTTCACGGTCGACCTGGGACAACTCAAGGGTGACCCGCTGGCAATCGCCCACACCGTAGGCGCGGTACGCATTGTTCAAATGATGGTCCATCGACCAACGGGTGCAGCCGACAACACTGACGGCCAGGGCAGCAATGATCACGATTCGCATGGGGGTTCTCCTGTCTTGTGCAGTGTATCGACCCTTCATCGAAAATCTTCAAGGTTGTTCATCTGTTCATGCAGAGTGAAAACAAGCGAATCATCGATAAGTAGTGCAAACGAACAATGACTACAACCAAAGAGCATAGTAGCCTTCCCCAGCGCTTGAACTCAGGAGTCCGTGCATGTCCGTCCGTCGTACCAAAATCGTCGCCACCCTTGGCCCGGCCAGTAACTCGCCGGAAGTCCTCGAACAGCTGATTCTGGCTGGCCTGGACGTTGCCCGTCTGAACTTCTCCCACGGCACCCCGGACGAGCACAAGGCTCGCGCCAAGCTGGTGCGTGACCTGGCCGCCAAGCATGGCCGCTTTGTGGCGTTGCTGGGTGACCTGCAAGGCCCGAAAATCCGTATCGCCAAATTCGCCAACAAGCGGATCGAGCTGAAGATCGGTGACCAGTTCACCTTCTCCACCAGCCATCCCCTGACCGAAGGCAACCAGCAAGTCGTGGGTATCGACTACCCGGACCTGGTGAAAGACTGCGGCGTGGGCGACGAACTGCTGCTGGACGACGGCCGTGTGGTAATGCGCGTCGACACCGCCACCCCGACCGAACTGAATTGCACCGTGATCATCGGCGGCCCGCTGTCGGACCACAAAGGCATCAACCGTCGCGGCGGTGGCCTGACTGCCCCGGCCCTGACTGAAAAAGACAAGGCCGACATCAAGCTCGCCGCCGAAATGGAAGTGGACTACCTCGCGGTATCCTTCCCGCGCGACGCCGCCGACATGGAATACGCCCGTAAACTGCGCGACGAAGCCGGCGGCACTGCCTGGCTGGTGGCGAAGATCGAACGCGCCGAAGCCGTAGCCGATGACGAAACCCTCGACGGCCTGATCAAGGCTTCCGACGCCGTGATGGTTGCCCGTGGCGACCTGGGTGTGGAAATCGGTGACGCCGAGCTGATCGGTATCCAGAAGAAAATCATCCTGCACGCACGTCGCCACAACAAGGCGGTGATCGTTGCGACCCAGATGATGGAGTCGATGATCCAGAACCCGATGCCAACCCGTGCCGAAGTGTCCGACGTGGCCAACGCCGTGCTCGACTACACCGACGCCGTGATGCTTTCGGCTGAAAGTGCGGCTGGCCCGTACCCGCTGGAAGCCGTGCAGGCCATGGCACGCATCTGCGTCGGCGCTGAAAAGCACCCGACCAGCAAGACCTCCAGCCACCGTATCGGCAAGGTCTTCGAAAGCTGCGACCAGAGCATCGCCCTGGCGGCCATGTACACCGCCAACCACTTCCCGGGTGTGAAAGCGATCATCGCCCTGACCGAAAGTGGCTACACGCCGTTGATCATGTCGCGCATCCGTTCCTCGATCCCGATCTACGCGTTCTCCCCGCACCGCGAAACCCAGGCCCGTGCGGCCATGTTCCGCGGCGTCTACACCGTACCGTTCGACCCGGCATCGCTGCCGCCTGAGCAAGTCAGCCAGGCCGCGATCGACGAGTTGCTCAAGCGCGGCGTCGTGGAGAAAGGCGACTGGGTCATCCTGACCAAGGGTGACAGCTACCACACCATCGGCGGCACCAACGGCATGAAGATCCTGCACGTTGGCGACCCAATGGTCTGAGTGACCGCTCGCTGAAAAACAAAAGCCCCGCCATGTGAATGGCGGGGCTTTTTGCATTGCAAATTGGCTTGTGTGTTGGCTTTACTGGCCTATTCGCGAGCAAGCCCGCTCCCACATTTGATCGCGTACATCCTGAAGAAACACGGTCGAATGTGGGAGCGGGCTTGCTCGCGAAGACGGCCGACCAGTCAACGCTCATTCATCTCCGAGTGATAAACCCCGACAACGCCGCAATCGCCTCCGGCGACTTCAACCTCTGGGTAAACAACGCCCCCTCCTCCTCGATCACCTTGCGCAACTGCTCGCGATCAACGCTTTTCATCAGATGCTTGCTGACCTGCACCGCGCCCGGCGCCAGGGTCTCAAACCGTCCAGCAATTTCCCGCGCCTTGGCCAGGGCCGATTCACCGCTGCCCAATGCCTCGGTGGCAATGCCCCAGGCGGCAGCCTGTTCGCCGGTAAACCCTTCACCCAGCAGCAGCAACTCCGCCGCCTTGGCATGCCCCAGCAAGCGCGGGAGGATCAAGCTGGACCCAAACTCCGGACACAGCCCCAGGTTGACGAACGGCATGCGCAACCGTGCATCCCGGCTGACATACACCAGGTCACAATGCAGCAGCAGCGTCGTGCCAATTCCCACCGCCACGCCCGCCACTGCCGCAATCACCGGCTTGCGGCAGTTGAGCAAGCTGCGCATGAAATTGAAGACCGGGCTGTCGAGATCCGCCGGCGGTTGTTCGAGGAAGTCGCCAATATCGTTACCGGCGGTGAAGCACTCGCTGCTGCCCTGGATCAGCACGGCATTCACGCTGGTATCGGCATCCGCCTGCTCCAGCGCCTCGGCCAATTGGCTGTACATGGCGCGGGTCAGGGCATTTTTCTTGTCCGGGCGATTGAGCTGCAAAATCAGCAACCCGCGTTCGCGTTGCTGCAGGATGGCATCGGTCATGACAAATCTCGCGGCTGGGAAATTCAGCGCTCAACCACGGGGCAGGAACACATCGGCCAGCAGTTGATTGCGCGGCAGTCCGGCCAGGAACAGGCGCTTGGAAAAGGCCTCGACACTGGCCGGGTGCCCGCAGAGTAAAGCCAGAGTTTGCCGGGAAACAAGCCGCAGTTGCGCCAACGCCTGCGTCACCTCAGCCGCTGTCCATAGCTCAACGGTCACGTTCGGATGCGCACCAGCCAGCTGGGCCAATGGCCCGGCGAGGTAATGACCGCCCGCGTCATGGGCCAGGTGAATGACCCGGATGGCGCCCTGGTGATCCTGGCGCAAGGCCTCGCGCAACACGCCCCATAGCGGGCCGAGTCCGGTGCCCGAGGCCAGCAGCCAGAGCGGCCGCGATTGCCAGTCGGGGTCGTACTGCAAGGCGCCGCCCCGCAATTCGCCCAGGCGCAGGCTGTCACCGGCCTTGAATTGGCGGGCGGCGTCGCTGAATTCGCCGGGCAGGCGGCAATCGATGTGAAATTCGAGAAACGGATCTTCCTGGGGCAGGCTGGCCAATGAATAAGGCCGCGCAACGCTGCCGGCCCACAACACCAGATGCTGCCCCGCCCGGTAGCGCAAGCCGCGTTCGGGTTGCAGCCGCAAGCGCAGTACACTCGGGCTCAACCAATCGACGCTCAGCACCGTCGCCGGCAACCCGTCACGCAGCGGGTCGAAGGCTTCGACCTGCAAGTCACCTGCGACCTGGCACTGGCACGCCAGGCGCCAGCCATCCTGGCGCTGCGCCGGGCTCAGGGCATCCGGCTGGTTGTCCTGGATATCACCCTGGCAACGCACCAGGCAGGCATGGCAGCTGCCGGCGCGGCAACTATAAGGCACGGCCACGCCCGCCTGGTTCAGGGCATCCAGCAGGTTGCTGCCGGCGGCTACCGACCAGTGGCGTTCACCGACGTGAAGTTCAGGCATCAAGGGTCTCGGATCAAAAAGGCGTCTACAGGGAATCACGCCCGGTAGAGTTTGACCATAGTCGGGTGTATCGGCCACCGTGGCGGGTTATACTGCCGCGCCTTTTTAGCGTCGCGCCTGCACCACTTTGGCGTGCCTTGGAAAGGTGGCTTCAGCCGACCGATGCAACACTGACGCCACCTTTATTGAATGTTCCCTTATAGAGGAGCGCGACTCATGACCGTGATCAAGCAAGACGACCTGATTCAGAGCGTTGCCGACGCCCTGCAATTCATTTCCTACTACCATCCCGTTGACTTCATCCAGGCGATGCACGAGGCCTACCTGCGCGAAGAATCGCCAGCGGCCCGTGACTCCATGGCTCAGATCCTGATCAACTCGCGCATGTGTGCCACCGGCCACCGCCCGATCTGCCAGGACACCGGGATTGTCACCGTATTTGTACGTGTAGGCATGGACGTGCGCTGGGATGGCGCCACCATGAGCCTGGACGACATGATCAACCAAGGCGTGCGCCAGGCTTACAACCTGCCGGAAAACGTCCTGCGGGCTTCGATCCTCGCCGACCCGGCCGGTGCGCGTAAAAACACCAAGGACAACACCCCTGCCGTGATCCACTACTCCATCGTCCCGGGTAACACCGTGGAAGTGGACGTGGCCGCCAAGGGCGGTGGTTCCGAGAACAAGTCGAAAATGGCCATGCTCAACCCGTCCGACTCGATCGTCGACTGGGTGCTCAAGACCGTTCCGACCATGGGCGCCGGCTGGTGCCCACCGGGCATGCTTGGCATCGGCATCGGCGGCACCGCCGAGAAAGCCGCGGTAATGGCCAAGGAAGTGTTGATGGAATCCATCGACATCCACGAGCTGAAGAAGCGCGGCCCGTCCAACCGTATCGAAGAGATGCGCCTGGAGCTGTTCGAGAAGGTCAACCAACTGGGCATCGGCGCCCAGGGCCTGGGTGGCCTGACCACCGTGCTCGACGTGAAAATCATGGACTACCCGACCCACGCGGCCTCGCTGCCGGTGTGCATGATCCCCAACTGCGCCGCCACCCGTCATGCGCACTTCGTGCTCGACGGTTCGGGCCCTGCATCGCTCGAAGCGCCACCGCTGGACGCCTACCCGGAAATCGTCTGGGAAGCCGGCCCGTCGGCCCGTCGCGTCAACCTCGACACCCTGACCCCGGAAGACGTGCAGAGCTGGAAGCCGGGCGAAACCGTGTTGCTCAACGGCAAGATGCTCACCGGTCGCGACGCCGCGCACAAGCGCATGGTCGAGATGCTGAACAAGGGCGAAACCCTGCCGGTGGACCTCAAGGGTCGCTTCATCTACTACGTCGGCCCGGTTGATCCGGTGCGCGAAGAAGTGGTGGGGCCTGCCGGTCCGACCACCGCTACGCGGATGGACAAGTTCACCCGCCAGATCCTCGAGCAAACCGGCCTGTTGGGCATGATCGGCAAATCCGAGCGCGGCCCGACCGCTATCGAAGCGATCAAGGACCACAAGGCGGTTTACCTGATGGCAGTGGGCGGCGCGGCTTACCTGGTGGCCCAGGCCATCAAGAAATCCCGCGTCGTGGCGTTCGCCGAGCTGGGCATGGAAGCGATCTACGAGTTCGACGTGAAAGACATGCCGGTCACCGTTGCCGTTGATAGCAAGGGCGAGTCGGTACACATCACCGGTCCTGCCATCTGGCAGAAAAAGATCAGTGAAAGCCTGGCGGTTGAAGTGCAGTAAGCATTTCCCCGCAAGGATAAAAGGCGACCACTACGGTCGCCTTTTTTTGTTTCATGCACCTCTCACTGTGGCGAGGGAGCTTGCTCCCGCTCCAGTGCGCAGCGCTCCCATTTTTTTGGGGCCGCTACGCGCCCCAGCGGGAGCAAGCTCCCTCGCCACAACAGCCATGCGCCTCATGCTATGGTGCTCGCCCCCAATTGCACTGTTCATCCTCGAATGATCGCGATTCCCCGGCCTTTGCGTTTGACCTTCTACTCCCTGCTGATCATCGCCGGTGCGATGCTGGCTGCCGCCCTGGCCACCCGCCACGCCGAACGCCTGGCCCTGGTGGATGACGCCGCCCGCGCCAATCAGCAGCTCATGCTTTATGGCAACTCCCTGCACACCCTGATCGAACGTTACCGCGCCCTGCCCGCCGTGCTGGCCCTGGACTCGGAAATGATCAGCGCCCTGAAGGGCCCGCTGGACACCGCCACCCAGGATTTGCTCAACCGCAAGCTGGAGCGCATCAACGGCGCCGCCCAGTCCTCGACCCTGGAACTGATGGACCGCAACGGCCTCGCCGTGGCCGCCAGCAACTGGAACCTGCCCAGCAGTTATGTGGGGCACAACTACGCGTTTCGTCCCTACTTCAGCCAAACCTTGAGCCAGGGCACCGGGCGTTTTTATGCAGTGGGCGTGACCACCGGGATTCCGGGGTATTTCCTCTCCAGCGCGGTGGTCGGCGAGAACGAGCAGTTCCTCGGTGCCATGGTGGTCAAGCTGGAGTTCCCGGAACTGGAGCGCGAGTGGGCCCAGGGTAATGACTTGCTGCTGGTCAGCGATGCCCGGGGCATTGTGTTTATCGCCAATCAGCCGGGCTGGCGCTACCGCGCGCTGCGTCCGTTGTCGGACAGCGACCACGCCGAACTCAAGGCCACCCGCCAATACGACAAGAAACAATTGCTGCCGCTGGACACCGAAGCCTTGCAGCGCTTTGACGAAAACAGCCACCTGATGCGCGTCGACGGCCCCGACGGCAAGGCCAATTACATTTGGGAATCCCTGCCGCTGAAGGCCGAAGGCTGGACCTTGCACCTGCTGCGCAAGCCACAATTTGCCTTTGAAGACCAACGCAACGCCGGCCTCGCCGCCGCCGGCTCATGGCTGGCGCTGGTGTTCCTGGTGCTGTTCCTGACCCAGCGCTGGCGCCTCGCCCGCTTGCGCCAGCGCAGCCGCGAAGAACTTGAACAACTGGTGGAAGAACGCACCCGCGCCCTGCGTACTGCCCAGGATGGCCTGGTGCAATCCGCCAAACTGGCAGCGCTGGGGCAGATGTCTGCCGCCCTCGCTCACGAAATCAACCAGCCATTGACCGCCCAGCGCATGCAGTTGGCGACTCTGCGGCTGCTGCTGGACCATGGCCGGGTGGACGACGCCTACCAGGCCCTGACCCCGCTGGACGACATGCTCACACGCATGGCCGCGCTCACCGGCCACCTCAAGACCTTCGCCCGCAAGAGCCCCAGCGGCCTGCGCGAACGCCTCGACCTGGCGACGGTGGTGGACCAGTCCCTGCACTTGCTCGATGCGCGCCTGCGGGACGAAGCCATCGGCACCGTACTGGACCTGACCCGCCCGGCCTGGGTACGCGGCGACGCGATCCGCCTCGAACAGGTGCTGATCAACCTGCTGCGCAACGCCCTCGACGCCATGGCCGACAAGCCACGCAAGCGCCTGGAGATCCGTCTGCACGCCGATCAGCAGCTATGGCACCTGACCGTCAGCGACAGCGGCGGCGGGATCGCCGAGGAAAACCTCAACAGCGTGTTCGACCCGTTCTTCACCACCAAGCCGGTAGGCGACGGGCTCGGCTTGGGACTCGCCGTGTCGTACGCTATCGTCCACGAACTTGGCGGGCGCCTGAGCGCCGGCAATCAAGGTGACGGGGCGATCTTTACCCTGACCTTGCCCATCGCACTGGAGACGCCAGACCTATGTTGAATGCGGTGATTGTGGTCGACGACGAAGCCAGCATTCGCACGGCCGTCGAGCAATGGCTGAGCCTGTCCGGCTTTGAGGTGCAGTTGTTCGGCCGCGCCGAAGAATGCCTGGCGCAATTGCCCAGGGACTTTCCCGGGGTGATCCTGAGCGACGTGCGCATGCCCGGCCTCAGCGGCCTGGAGTTGCTGGCTGAAGTGCAGCGGCGTGACGCCGACCTGCCGGTGATTCTGCTCACCGGCCACGGCGATGTGCCGATGGCCGTCGAAGCCATGCGCGACGGCGCCTACGACTTCCTCGAAAAACCCTTCAGCCCCGAAGCCCTGCTCAGCAGCCTGCGCCGGGCGCTGGACAAGCGCGGGCTGGTGCTGGAAAACCGCCGCTTGCATCAGCAGGCCGATCACCGTGCCCAACTGGAATCGAGCCTGCTGGGGGTGTCCCGGGGTTTGCAGAACCTGCGCCGGCAAGTCCTGGACCTGGCCGGCTTGCCGGTCAATGTGTTGATTCGCGGCGAAACCGGCAGCGGCAAGGAGCTGGTCGCCCGTTGCCTGCATGATTTCGGCCCCCGGGCGAAGAAGCCGTTTGTGGCGCTGAACTGCGCGGCGATTCCCGAGCAGCTGTTTGAAGCCGAGCTGTTCGGCCATGAAAGTGGCGCGTTCACCGGCGCCCAGGGCAAGCGCATCGGCAAGCTGGAATACGCCAATGGCGGCACGCTGTTTCTCGATGAGATCGAAAGCATGCCGCTGGCCCAGCAGGTGAAATTGCTGCGGGTGTTGCAGGAGCAAAAACTCGAACGGCTCGGTTCCAATCAAAGCATCAAGGTGGACTTGCGGATCATCGCCGCCACCAAACCCGACCTGCTGGACGAAGCTCGCGCCGGGCGTTTTCGCGAGGACTTGGCCTATCGCCTGACCGTCGCACAACTGCGCCTGCCACCGCTGCGGGAACGCCGGGAAGACATTCCCCTGCTATTCGAGCACTTTGCACAAAGCGCCGCCGAGCGCCTGGGCCGCAACTTCGCGCCGCTGAGCGGACCCGCGCTGGGGCGCCTGCTCAGCCATGACTGGCCGGGGAATGTGCGGGAGCTGGCCAATGCCGCGGAACGCCAGGTGCTGGGGCTGGGTGAACCGGAGCCGGAAGGCATCGAAGCCGGGCAATCGTTGGCGGCGCAGCAGGAAGCATTTGAAGCCCATTGCCTGAAAGCCGCGCTGACCCGGCACAAAGGCGATATCAAGGCGGTGCTGGCCGAGCTGCAGCTGCCACGGCGCACCTTCAATGAAAAAATGCAGCGCCATGGCCTGGCGCGGGATACGTTCCTCTAACCCGATCGTTCCCACGCTCCGCGTGGGAATGCAGCTCTGGACGCTCCGCGTCCGCCCTTAAAATCGTGACGCGGAGCGTCACAGGATACGCTCCCACGCAGAGCGTGGGAGCGATCTTCGTCGGCGGTTTTCCGCTCATCCCCCTTGATTCATCAGCAATTTTCCGCTCAAAAATTTCCGCAAACCCTTCTAGACCGGGCCTTCATCAGCTTGGCACAGCTCCTGCTATAGCCCAGCCAGGCTGCGCTACCGCGCGCTCCACAAAAACAATTAGATGAAGGATCCTTAAATGGATAACTCCAACTCCCTGCCTCTGGGGTCGGCGACTGCGCCGGCAAAAGGACGCACCACCTCCAGCCGTATCAGGTCGATCTTCAGCGGATCGGTCGGCAACATGGTCGAGTGGTACGACTGGTACGTCTACGCGGCTTTCTCCCTGTATTTCGCCAAGACCTTTTTCCCGAAAGGCGACACCACCGCCCAACTCCTGAACACCGCCGCGATCTTCGCCGTGGGCTTCCTGATGCGCCCGATCGGTGGCTGGCTGATGGGCCTGTACGCCGACAAGGTCGGGCGTAAAAAGGCCTTGATGGCGTCGGTCTACCTGATGTGCTTCGGCTCGCTGCTGATTGCCCTGAGCCCGGGCTATGAAGCCATTGGTATCGGTGCGCCGATCCTGCTGGTATTCGCCCGTTTGCTGCAGGGCCTGTCGGTCGGCGGTGAATACGGCACCTCCGCCACTTACCTCAGCGAGATGGCGACCAAGGAACGTCGGGGCTTCTACTCCAGCTTCCAGTACGTGACCCTGATCTCCGGCCAGCTCATCGCCCTGGCGGTATTGATCGTGCTGCAACAATTGCTGACCACCGAACAGCTGTACGACTGGGGCTGGCGTATCCCGTTCGCCATCGGCGCCCTGTGCGCGGTAGTGGCGCTGTACCTGCGTCGTGGCATGGAAGAAACCGAGTCGTTCACCAAGAAAGAAAAGGCCAAGGAAAGCGCAATGCGCACCTTGATGCGCCACCCCAAGGAACTGATGACCGTGGTTGGCCTGACCATGGGCGGCACCCTGGCGTTCTACACCTACACCACCTACATGCAGAAATACCTGGTGAACACCGTCGGCATGAGCATCTCCGACTCCACCACCATTTCGGCGGCCACGCTGTTCCTGTTCATGTGCCTGCAACCCATCATCGGCGGGCTGTCGGACAAGGTTGGCCGCCGGCCGATCCTGATCGCCTTCGGCGTCCTCGGCACCCTGTTCACCGTGCCGATCCTCACCACCCTGCACACCATCCAGACCTGGTGGGGCGCGTTCTTCCTGATCATGGCGGCGCTGATCATCGTCAGCGGCTACACCTCGATCAACGCCGTGGTGAAGGCCGAATTGTTCCCCACCGAAATCCGCGCCCTGGGTGTTGGCTTGCCCTATGCGCTGACCGTGTCGATCTTCGGCGGCACCGCTGAATATATCGCGCTGTGGTTCAAGAGCATTGGCATGGAAACCGGTTACTACTGGTACGTCACCGCGTGTATTGCGGTGTCGCTGTTGGTGTATGTGACCATGAAGGACACCCGCAAGCATTCGCGGATTACTACGGACTAAGGGTTCTGCCAGGATAAAAAAGGGGCTGTGTCAGTGTATGACACAGCCCCTTTTTCATTGGCGAACACGCCACCTGAGTGCACTATGATGCCCTTCCCCGAACCACCAGCAGGAACCCCGGCCCATGTCCGACGATATTCATTTCTACGAACCCGCCAACGGCCACGGCCTGCCCCATGACCCGTTCAATGCGATCGTCGGCCCGCGCCCGATTGGCTGGATTTCGTCACACGACAGCCAGGGCCGCCTGAACCTGGCGCCCTACAGTTTCTTTAACGCGTTCAACTACATTCCGCCGATCATTGGGTTTTCCAGTGTCGGGCGCAAAGACAGCCTGAACAACATCGAACAGACTGGCGAATTCGTGTGGAACCTGGCTACCCGCCCGCTGGCCGAGCAGATGAACCAGAGCTGCGCGCCGGTATCGCCCGAGGTCAACGAGTTTGAATTGTCGGGCCTGACGCCGGTGGCTTCAAAGGTGATCGCCGTGCCTCGCGTAGCCGAAAGCCCGGTATCGTTCGAGTGCAAGGTGACGCAGATCATTCAGCTGCAGCGCGCAGACAAGGAGCTGGTGCCAAGCTGGTTGGTGCTCGGCGAGGTGGTCGCGGTGCATATCGCCAAATGGCTGCTGAAAGACGGGGTGTACGACACGGCTGCCGCCCAGCCGATCCTGCGTGGAGGTGGCCCGGCGGATTATTTTCAGTTGGGGCCGGAAGCGCTGTTCAAAATGTACCGCCCAGGCGCCGCGAAACGCTGATTGGAATGCGATAAAAATGTGGGAGCGGGCTTGCTCGCGAAGGGGGCGTATCAGTCAATGCATATGCCAACTGATCCACCGCATTCGCGAGCAAGCCCGCTCCCACACAAGCCCGCTCCCAGATTTGGATCAGCGGTGTTTTTAGTTGGCGGAAGTTGCCCAAGAGAGCTGACCGTCTTCATCTACATCGACCAAGCGCTCCAGTTGCAGCGCTGCGGCATCGTCGGCGTCGGAGGCAGTCTTGAACGTCTGTCCATCGAGGATCTTGTGAAAGCGCGGTGCGCCCATGCCATCCAGCGCCTTGACGGCGATGGCGGCGCTATAGCCACCCTCTTCTTCACGCACCAAGGCGGAAACGGCTTCGTGGTGGGCAAACTCTTTACGTGCCATGTTGCAGGTCCTGGCCAATGGGAAAGGCGGCCATTCTAAAGCACTAGCCCGCCAGTTGCAGGTACTCGCCATAGGCATTGGCCGCCGAGGCGTCGGTAAAGGTCTGGAAGTCCATGCTGCGAACCACCATGTCATTCAACAACTCGGTGAAGACCATCAGCGCCGGCGAGCTGAAGTAGGCACTCATCGCCTGCTCGCTGCTCCAGAAGCCCGACACCAACCACACATCCGGGTCGGCCAGGGAGTGCTGCAACGAGAATTGCAGGCAACCCTGAGCCTGGCGGCCCGGTTCGATCAAACTGCTCAAGCGTGCACCCAGTTCGGTGCTGTACCCGGTACGGGCACGGATAAAGGCCATATGGCTCGCGGGAATGGGGGTGGACATGTTCGACTCTCCCGTTGAGAAGTGATGCTCGGCAAGCACTGTGAGGGCGTGTTGCCACAGGATCAAAGATACGGGCGCGGGTATGGATGCGGTTAGTCAATTCCTGCTGGCTTATTGCACAATCCTGCGAGATACGTAGATATAGCAATCGGCCTGCGAAGTTTATTCCCGGCATGACTGCCGTATTTCAGGGGCATGACAGGCCCCGGCTTGCCTGATTCACGATTTTTCGCAGGATCAGGCAAGGATTGTGCAGAATCGAAATACCGCTTTTTGCAAAGCCGCCCTTAAGCTGTGCCCATCGTCAAAGCACCAGAGGATGTCCCATGTCGTCGCCCGAACTTCGCTCCAAACCCCTCGACGCCGATATGGAAAAGCAGCGCGCAGAACTCGCCGGCATCGTTCGCCGGCATACCTGGGAGGATGGTTCCTACGGCACGGCGATCACGTCGCTGTATCTCAACCGTCATAACTCCCCGCGTGAATTCACGCCGGTGCTGGTGGAACCCGCACTGTGCATCCTCGCCCAGGGTCGCAAGGAAGTGCGTTTGGCGGATGAAGTCTTCGCCTATGACCCGCTCAATTACCTGGTGTTTTCGGTAGCGATGCCGGTGGCCGGGCGCATCCTTGATGCCACGCCGGAAGACCCCAACCTGTCGATTCGGGTGAATATCGACCCGGCACAGATCACCGCACTGATTGCCGAAGCCGGGCCGATGGGCGTGCCCCCGCGCCCGACCTCCCGAGGGATGTATGTCGACCGTCTGGACAACCAGCTACTGGACGCCGTGCTGCGCCTGACCCGATTGCTCGACACACCGAAAGACATCGCAATGCTCGCGCCGCTGATCAATCGGGAAATTCTCTATCGCCTGTTGCGCGGTCCACAGGGTTATCGGCTGTATGAAATCGCCGTCGCCAACAGTCAGAGCCATCGGGTGAGCCAGGCGATCACCTGGTTGAACGGCAACTACGAACAGCCCCTGCGCATTGATGACCTGGCCAAGGAAGTGAACCTCAGCGTCTCGACCTTGCACCACCGCTTCAAGGCGATGACCGCCATGAGCCCGCTGCAGTACCAAAAACAGTTGCGCTTGCAGGAGGCTCGGCGGTTGATGATCGCCGAGGGCCTGGAAGCCTCGGCGGCGGGGTATCGGGTGGGCTATGAGAGCCCATCGCAGTTCAGCCGCGAATACAGCCGGCTGTTTGGTGCGCCGCCGTTGCGGGATCTGGCCAGGTTGCGCCAGAGCGTCTAACCACGGTTATAACGCCGGATACTAATAATGTGGCGAGGGCGCTTGCTCCCGTTGGACTGCGCAGCAGTCCCATCTTTTGGGGCCGCTTCGCGCCCCAACGGGAGCAAGCTCCCTCGCCACAAGTACTCAATCAGCTGCGGTATTGGTGGCGTTCAATCCAGGCCACGAGGCAGTTGCAAGGTCACCCGCAAACCGCCCTCCCGCAGATTCTGCAAACTCACTTCACCGCCATGGCTGTGGGCAATGTTGCGGGCGATGCCCAGGCCCAGGCCGTAACCCTGTTGCTGCCCGGCCAGGCGGAAGTGCGGTTCGAAGACCTGCTCCAGGCGCTGTTCCGGCACGCCCGGGCCTTCGTCGTCGACGTGGAGGATGAACTCCGCGCCATCGTCTTCAATGTGCAAATGGGCGTTCTGCCCGTACTTCAGGGCGTTGTCGATCAGGTTGCCGATACAGCGCTTGAGCGCCAGCGGCTTGCCCGGGTACGTCGTAAGTGCCCGACCATGTTGGGTCACGCGCCCATTGCCGTTGGGCGCCAGGTACGGCTCCACCAGGCAGTCGAGTACGTGGTTGAGGTCCACCGGTTCGATGTTTTCGTGAATGTCGGTGTCTTTCACACACTGCAACGCGCCTTTGACCAGCAACTCCAGTTCATCCAGGTCGCGGCCGAACTTGGTTTGCAGGTTCTCGTCTTCCAGCAATTCCACCCGCAACCGCAGGCGTGTGATGGGTGTGCGCAGGTCGTGGGAAATGGCGCTGAACAGCTGGCTGCGTTCGGTCAGGTAACGGCTGATGCGTTCGCGCATGGCATTGAACGCGCGGCCTACTTCCACCACTTCGCTGCCGCCGCCTTCGGCCACCGGCTCCACGTCGGCGCCCAGGGACATGTCCCGCGCCGCCCTCGCCAGGCGCTTGAGTGGGCGGCTTTGCCAGTGCACCAACAGGCCGATAAACAGCAGCAGGAAGCCGCTGGTGAGCACGATAAACCACACCTGCTGGTATGGCAGGCCTTGTTCTTCGAGGCTGGTATAGGGTTCGGGCAGCAAGGAGGCAATGTAGAGCCATTCGCCCTGGGCCAGCTGGATCTGGGTGACCAACACCGGCGGATTCACCGGTTCCAGGGTCAACGCGTAATGCGCCCAGGAACGCGGCAATTCATCGAGTTTCAAGCCGGCGTTGAAGATGCGCAGGTCTTCGGCGCTGACGAACTCCACCGAAACATGCACGTCGCTGCCCAGGGTCTGGCGCAACACTTCTTCGACAGCACCGAGCACTGCATGCTTGCGCGGGGTTTCCGGCAATACCGCCATGTCCAGGGGCTTGTCGTTGAGCGTCACCACAAACCGGGTACCGCCCATGCTGCGCAACTGGTCCAGTACCAACGGCCGGAAGGCCACCGGCAACGAGCGGAAATAACTGACGCTGGCGGTCATCGAATGCGCCAGGCTGCGGGCGGCGGTTACCAGGCCTTCAAGCTGGGTAGCGCGCAATTGCGAGACCCAGATCACGCTGGACAACGCCTGGGCAAACAGCACCGCCAACAGGGTCAGCAGTAACATCCGCCCCAGCAGCGAACGCGGTACCGGGATGCGCCGGCGCAGTTCACGCAGGCGCTCAGTGGGCATTGCCGGCAACCACGCTGGCTGCCAATTGATAGCCACTGCCGCGCACGGTGCGGATCAGCCGGGGTGGTTTTTCGGTGTCGCGCAGGCGTTGGCGCAGACGGCTGACGGCCATGTCGACAATCCGGTCCAGGGGCATCAGGTCGCGGCCACGGGTGGCGTTGCCGATGGTGTCGCGGTCGAGGATTTGCTGGGGGTGGTCGAGGAACAGTTTGAGCAGGGCAAAATCGGCGCCGGAAAGAATCACTTCCTCGCCGTCGACGTGGAACAGCCGGTGGCTGACCATGTCCAGGCGCCACTCGCCAAACACCAGCACCTCGCCGCCGCTGCGCTCCTGGCCAAACTGGCAGCGCCGCAACAAGGCCTTGATACGGGCCTGCAACTCACGGGGGCTGAAGGGTTTGCCGATGTAATCGTCGGCACCCAGCTCCAGGCCGATGACGCGGTCGGCTTCGTCGGAACTGGCGGTGAGCATGATGATCGGCACCTGGGCCTGGCGCGGGTGCTGGCGGATCCAGCGGCAAAGGCTGAAACCGTCTTCGTCCGGCAGCATCACATCAAGGATCACCAGGTCGCACGGGGCTTCGTTCATCGCCTGGCGGAACCCCGCGCCATCCGGCACGCCGCGCACCTGGAAACCGGCGCGGCTGAGGTAGGTTTGCAGCAACTCGCGGATTTCCTGGTCGTCGTCGACCAGGAGAATGGATTTACTGATTACGCTCACGGGGTCCTCCTTGTTGTTATGGCCAAGCTTAAGTCATTTGTTGCCCTTGAGGCCGCCTTCGCGAGCAAGCCCGCTCCCACATTCGACCTCATTCATCCAGTTGGAATGGGATTGAATGTGGGAGCGGGCTTGCTCGCAAAGAGGCCATCACTGCCTACGCAAATGCCTGCTCAAGCGCCACACCAGCACCTGTCAACCCTGAATACGGTGCCGTCACCAGCCACACCGGAATGCCTTTGAAGTAGTCGCTCATGCAGCCCTTGTCGCCAAAACTCCTGGCAAAACCACTCTTGATAAAGAAATCGGCAAAGCGCGGGATCACCCCACCCACGATGTACACGCCACCACGACCGCCGGTGGTCAGCACGTTGTTACCGGCAACGCGGCCCAGCCAGATACTGAACTGGTCCAGCACTTCCAGGGCTATCGGGTCACCCGCCAGGCCAGCGGCAGTGATGGCTTCGGGAGTTTCCAGAACCGCCTCGTGACCGTCCACCGCGCAGATCGCCCGGTACAACCTGGGCAAACCGCCACCGCTCAAGGCAGTTTCAGCGCTGACATGGCCGATCTCATTGTAGATGTGCTGCCACAGCTGGGCTTCACGCGGGCTGCTCACGGGCAGGTCGACATGGCCGCCCTCCCCCGGCAATGCCGCCCAACGGCCATGGCCGAGGTCGAGCAAGGTGCCGACGCCCAGGCCAGTGCCCGGGCCAATCACCACCGCAGGGCGCAACGGCTCCGGCGTGCCTTCGCACACCACGCGGAATTCGTCGGGCTTCAGGCGGGTCATGCCCAGGGCCATGGCCGAGAAATCATTCACCAGCAGCAGCTCGTCCACCTGCAAGGTCTTGCAGAACGCAGTCTTGCTCAGGCGCCAGTGATTGTTGGTGAATTTAAATTCATCGCCACTCACCGGCCCCGCGACCGACAGGCACACCGCGCCAATCGAGCCGATGGCCAGGCCTTCTTCCTTCAGATAGACCTGGATCGCCTCCTCCGGGCTGGCATGATCCGCCGTCGCATGGACGCGGATCGAATGCAGCTCCTGATCCCGCCACAACGCAAAACGGGCGTTGGTACCACCGATATCACCGACCAGCGCTAGCTTCACTTAAGTGTCTCCAAGGCAGAGGTAAAGGCGCTGGCGCCCTGCTCTGCGGAGCTTGCAGCCAAACGCATAAACGCAAACAACTCGCGACCGGCCCCCACGTTATTGCCCAGAAGGCCCGTGGCAGGCGCGCGCGCGGCAAATTCTTCGGCGTCCACCTTAAGCTCCAAGGTGCCTTTGACGCCATCCACGCGAATGATATCGCCATCGCGCACACGTGCCAGTGGCCCGCCGCTCTGGGCTTCGGGGTTGACGTGAATCGCGGCGGGAATCTTACCCGACGCGCCGGACATGCGCCCGTCTGTTACCAACGCCACTTTGAAGCCACGATCCTGCAACACGCCGAGGAACGGGGTCATCTTGTGCAATTCCGGCATGCCGTTGGAGCGCGGGCCCTGGAAACGCATCACTGCAACAAAGTCTTTTTCCAACTCACCGGCCTTGAACGCGTCGGCCAGGTCTTGCTGGTCCTGGAACACCACGGCCGGGGCTTCGACGATTTGATGTTCGAGGGCCACGGCGGAGACCTTCATCACACCCCGGCCGAGGTTGCCTTCCATTACCCGCAGGCCGCCTTCCGGAGAAAACGCACGGGCCACGGGACGCAGGATGGTTTCGTCGAGGCTTTCAATCGGGCCTTCACGCCATACCAGCTCGCCGTCCACCAGAAACGGTTCCTGGGTGTAGCGGCTCAGGCCATGACCGGCCACGGTGTTGACGTCGTTGTGCAGCAGGCCGGCTTCCAGCAGTTCGCGGATCAGGAACGACATGCCTCCCGCCGCCTGGAAGTGGTTGATGTCGGCCTTGCCGTTTGGATACACGTGGGAGAGGGTCGGCACCACCTCGGAGAGGTCGGCCATGTCATCCCAGGTCAAGATGATGCCCGCCGACATGGCGATGGCCGGCATGTGCAGGGTGTGGTTGGTGGACCCGCCAGTGGCGTTGAGGGCGATGATGGAGTTGACGATGGATTTCTCGTCGACGATCTCGCCGATCGGCGTGAAGCTGCCGTTGGCCTTGGTCAGGCGCGTGACCTGGTGCGCGGCTTCGCGGGTCAGGGCGTCACGCAGCGGCGTGTACGGGTTGACGAACGAGGCGCCCGGCAGGTGCAGGCCCATGACTTCCATCAGCAACTGGTTGGTGTTGGCGGTGCCGTAGAAGGTGCAGGTGCCCGGGCTGTGGTAGGACTTCATCTCCGATTCCAGCAGCTCTTCGCGGGTGGCCTTGCCTTCGGCGTAGCGCTGGCGCACGTCGGCTTTCTGTTTGTTGGAGATCCCCGACGGCATCGGGCCGCCCGGTACGAAGATCATCGGCAGGTGGCCGTAGCGCAGGGCGCCCATCATCAGGCCGGGGACGATCTTGTCGCAGATACCCAGCATCAGCGCGGCGTCGAACATGTTGTGGGACAGCGCTACCGCCGTGGACATGGCAATCACTTCGCGGCTCAGCAGGCTGAGCTCCATGCCTGGCTCGCCCTGGGTCACGCCGTCGCACATGGCGGGGGTACCGCCGGCGAACTGCCCAACAGAGCCGACTTCACGCAGGGCCTTTTTGATTTGCTCGGGGAAATGTTCGTATGGCTGGTGGGCCGACAGCATGTCGTTATATGACGAAACAATTGCCACGTTGGCGGCGTTCATCATGCGCAGGCTGTTTTTGTCTTCGGTGCCACACCCGGCCACGCCGTGGGCAAAGTTGGCGCATTGCAGCTTGCCGCGCATCGGGCCGTCGCTGGCAGCGCCGCGAATGAGCGCAAGGTATGCCTCACGGGTTGCACGGCTGCGGGCGATAAGCCGTTCGGTGACCTCAAGTACGCGGGGATGCATGTATAGAACTCCAGGCTAACGGATGTGGCGACCTGAGTGTCTATGCTGGTCAAAAGCCCGCCGCGAAGAGGTTGGCAGGGTGTTGCTTGACCAATCGGACCAGTTGATTCAGGTCACTCGTTGTAGATTGAACAAAATATTGCCACTAAAAAGGCTTGTTTTCTATTTTTATGCGAATAATCTTGTAATTCTTACAACAAATCGACGACAGGCACCTTCCAATGACTCTACGTATCGCTATCAATGGTTTTGGCCGTATTGGCCGTAATGTCCTGCGCGCACTTTATACCCAAGGCTACCGTCAGGATTTGCAGATCGTCGCCATCAACGATCTCGGCGACAGCTCGATCAATGCCCACCTGCTTAAATACGACACCGTCCACGGTACTTTCGACGCAGAGGTCGCTCATGATCAGGAAAGCCTGACCGTGAATGGTGACCGGATTGCCGTGAGTGCCATTCGCAACCCGGCCGACCTGCCGTGGGCTGCGCACAAGGTGGACGTGGTGTTCGAATGCACCGGTCTGTTCACCGACCGTGACAAGGCCGCCGCCCATATTACCGCCGGCGCGCGCAAGGTAATCATCTCGGCCCCGGCCAAGGGCGCCGATGCCACCGTGGTGTACGGGGTAAACCATGACATTTTGCGTCAATCCCACCAGATCATCTCCAACGCTTCCTGCACCACCAACTGCCTGGCGCCCGTGGCCCAGGTGCTGCACCGCGAGCTGGGCATCGAAAGCGGCTTGATGACCACCATCCACGCCTACACCAACGACCAGAACCTGACCGACGTCTACCACACCGACCCGTACCGCGCGCGCTCGGCCACCCAGAACATGATCCCGAGCAAGACCGGCGCTGCCGAAGCCGTGGGCCTGGTGCTGCCGGAACTGGCAGGCAAGCTGACCGGCATGGCCGTGCGTGTACCGGTGATCAACGTGTCGCTGGTGGACCTCACCGTGCAACTGAAAAAAGAAGCCAGTGCCGAGCAGGTCAACGCGCTGCTGAAAGAAGCCAGCCAGCACTCGAAAATCCTCGGCTACAACACCCTGCCGCTGGTTTCCAGCGACTTCAACCATAACCCGCTGTCGTCGATCTTCGACGCCAATCACACCAAGGTCAGCGGCAAACTGCTGAAAGTGCTGGCCTGGTACGACAACGAGTGGGGCTTCTCGAACCGCATGCTGGATAACTGCCTGGCGCTGTGCAACGCCGAGTAATGCTCGGCCTGTAGGAGCGAGCTTGCTCGCGAAAAACGCAAAACCACCGCGTTTATTCAGGATGCCAGCGATATCGTTGACGCCCTTCGCGAGCAAGCTCGCTCCTACAGTAATCCAAAGTGCCACTTGCCATTTACGTTGATGATAAGCATTATCATTCGCTGCAAATCGGTCTGGTATCACTGTGAGCCAATCTCGTTTCAACCAAGTCTTCCTCACCCAGCGGGTGATTTTGCTGCGCACCTTGCAGCGGATGGTGAATAACCACAGCACCGCCGAGGACCTGTTGCAGGAAACCTACCTGCGCGTTACCCGGGCCCTGAGCGAGCGGCCGATCGACCACCTCG
The DNA here is from genome assembly GCF_013385345.1 of Pseudomonas sp. I8001. Lineage (NCBI taxonomy): Bacteria > Pseudomonadati > Pseudomonadota > Gammaproteobacteria > Pseudomonadales > Pseudomonadaceae > Pseudomonas > Pseudomonas sp. I8001. The sequence goes on along the minus strand of NZ_JACAQC010000028.1, from coordinate 12,176 downwards.
AACCCTTTGTCTACCAGACGGCGCGCAACCTGGCGCTGGACCACCTGCGCGCCCGCAGGATTCAGGCCCGCACCCTGCAGGAAGATGTCCCGCTGGACGTTCTGCAAAGCGTCGCCTCCCCCGTCAGCACCCCCGAAGACGCGACACAGGCCGAGCAATTGCTCGAGCACCTGAGTGTCAGCCTCGGCCAGTTGAGCGCCCGCCAGCAGCAGATATTCATCCTCAGCCGCCTGCACGGTTGCAGCTATCAGGAGATCGCCGACAAGCTCGACGTGTCCCTGAGCACCGTGCAGAAGGAACTGAAACTGATCATGGCCATCTGCATAGGTGTGGCCGAAAGACTGGATCGCCCTTAAGCTTTAGCGGCACAGTCTGTAGGACTCTTGATTAAAACGTGGCGAAGACCCGAGGAACACCGTGACGGAACCGAATCAACGGCACCCCCATGAGCTGGCTCATGAGGTGTTGCAAGACGCGGCCATGGACCAAGCCCTCGACTGGCTGATCGCCTTGCAGTGCCCGCAACCTGGGCAGCAAGCGGAATTTGAAGCCTGGCTCGCCAACGACCCGTTAAACGCCGAAGCCTTCATCAAGGCCCAGACTGCCTGGAGCGGAGCGCCCGTTCACAGCGCTGCCGTCGCCCTGAATGCGCCACGCAAACCCAGCGCCTGGCGCCGTATCAAACCGCACTGGAAGCCCCTGGCCACTGCCGCCGTGTTGCTGCTGGGCCTGTTCAGCTTCAGCAACCTGCCTATGCGCCTGCAGGCCGACCATCTGACCGTGGTGGGCGAGCGCCAGCGCCTGCAGTTGGACGATGGCTCGAAAGTGTTGCTCAACACCAATTCAGCCTTCTCCAGCAGCATCAAGGACCACCAGCGCATCGCCCGCCTGTATCAGGGCGAGGCGTTTTTCGAAGTGCTGCCCAGCCGTGGCCTGCCCCTGGAAATCGACGCCGGCCCGGTGCGCGCCAGCGTGAGGGACACCTCTTTCGCGGTGCGCTACTTGAACGGTGAAGCCCAGGTTCAGGTACAGCGCGGTGATGTCGACCTGAGCAACACGTTTGACGACGCGCGGGTGCGCCTGAGCGCCGGTGAAAGTATCCGCATCGGGCCCAAGGGCTTCGGCCAACCGGCCAAGCTCGACACCACCAAGGACCTGGCCTGGGTCGACGGCCGGCTGATCTTCGAAAACTGCCCGATGAGCGAAGTGCTCGCCGAATTGCGTCGCTACTACCCCGGCTGGATCGTCAACAACAACGACAGGCTGGCCAGCGTGGCCGTCACCGGCAATTACCGGCTCGACCAGCCGCTCGACGTGGTGCGCTCCCTGGCCCACATCACCTCGGCCAAGCTCTCGGAATACCCGGCGCTGGTGATCCTGAACTAAATGAGAATTATTTTTACTCGATAGCCAGCGACGATACGTCTCGTTATAGCCAATGCAACTGATTCCTATTTGATTCAGTGCGCAACTATAAGATTCGTACCTTCCGGAGCGCTCTCGATGTCGTCTCGTTTCAACCGCCGGTCCTCTTCGCCCGTTCGCCGCCAGGGCTTGTCGCTGCTGACGGCTGCAATCCTGTTGGCCGGTGCGCCCGTCATGGCCGCCACCGCCGCCGAGCCTGCCAGCCGCAGCCAGGGCAATTACAGCTTCAGCATCGAGCAGCAATCCCTGGTCTCGGCGCTGAACGCCTTCACCGCGGTGACCGGCTGGCAAGTCGGCCTGCCGGCAGAACTGGGCCAGGGTGTGTCGTCCCCTGGCGTGCGCGGCTCATTGCCGGCGGATAAAGCCCTGGACCGGCTGTTGGTGGGGACCAACCTGGGTTATCGCAAACTGGGCAACAACAACATCGTGCTGGAAAAACGCGTCGCCGTCGGCGCCATCACCTTGCAACAGATGACCATCAGTGCCACCCGCCAGGAACAGGCCGTGGACAGCGTGCCCAGCACCGTGACCGTGCACGACCGCGAAGAACTGGACCGCCAGAACGTCAACACCATCCGTGAACTGGTGCGTTATGAGCCAGGTGTTTCGGTGGGCGGTGCCGGCACCCGCTCCGGCAATGCTGGCTACAACATTCGCGGGATCGACGGCGACCGTATCCTGACCCAGGTGGACGGCGTCGAGGTGCCGGACAACTTCTTCAACGGCCCCTACGCCAAGACCCGCCGCAACTACGTCGACCCGGAAATCGTCAAGCGCGTGGAAATCCTGCGCGGCCCGGCCTCGGCCTTGTACGGCAGCAGCGCCATCGGCGGCGCGGTGAGCTACTTTACCCTCGACCCCAACGACATCATCAAGCCCGGGCAGGACTACGGCGCACGCCTGAAGACCGGCTACAGCTCCGCCGATGAGAGCTGGCTGACCTCCGGCACCGTCGCCGGTCGCGTGCAGGACTTCGACGGCTTGCTGCACCTGAGCCAGCGCAACGGTCACGAGATGGAATCCTACGACGGCAATAACGCCACCGGCCTGGCGCGCACCGGCGCCAACCCGGAAGATGCGCGCACCACCAACGTGCTGGCCAAACTGGGCTGGAACTACGGCGAAGAGAACCGCCTGGGCCTGACCTACGAGAAGTTCAAGGACGATCGCGACACCAACCTGAAAAACGCAGTGGGTGGCCCGTTTGTCGGTGGCCAGGGCTTCAACTTCTACCGCGGCCGCACGGGCAACGACACCATCACCCGAGAACGCTTCGGCATCGAAAACAAGTTCGCCCTCGACTCGCCGATTGCCGATCACATCAAGACCAGCCTCAACTACCAGATCGCCAAGACCGAACAGACCACCGCAGAAATCTACCAGCCATCGCGCAAGGTATTGCGCACCCGCGAGACCCTGTACGAAGAGAAACAGTGGGTATTCGACGCGCAGTTGGACAAGGCTTTCAGCATCGGCGAAACCGACCATGTCGTGACCTACGGCACCACCCTCAAGCAGCAGAAAGTCACCGGTTCCCGTGAGGGCGCCGCGACCTGCCTGGCGGTCGGCGCAGGCTGCACCGCCATCGGTGCACCAAGCCCGTCGGCCGCCGACAGCGTGAAAAAAGCCAGCGACTTCCCCGACCCGACCATCAACTCCTACGCGCTGTTTGCCCAGGACCAGATTGCCTGGGACAAGTGGACCTTCCTGCCCAGCGTACGGTACGACTACATCCAGCTCAAACCCAAGCTGACCCAGGAATTCCTCAATACCGTTGACCCGACACGCATCTACGACCACAGCGATTCGGAAAAGAACTGGCACCGTGTAACGCCAAAATTCGGCATCACTTATGCCCTGACCGAGCAATACACCTGGTTCGGCCAATACGCCGAAGGCTATCGCACGCCATCGGCCAAGGCCTTGTATGGCCGCTTTGAAAACCTGCAGCAGGGCTACACCGTCGAACCCAACCCGGACCTCAAGCCGGAAAGCAGCCGGGGTGTCGAAACCGGGATTCGCGGCAACTTCGACTCGGGCTCGTTTGATGTGGCGGTGTACTACAACAAGTACCGTGATTTCATCGACGAAGATGCCTCGGTTGCCGGTGGCACCGTCCAGCAGTTCGAAGCCAACAACATCAAGCACGCCACCATCAAGGGCGTGGAGGCCAAGGGCCGCTTGAGCCTCGACGCATTCGGCGCACCGCAGGGCCTGTATACCCAAGGCTCGATTGCCTACACCTACGGGCGCAATGACGACAACGGCGAACCGTTGAACAGCGTCAACCCGCTCAAGGGCGTGTTCGGCCTGGGCTATGACCAGCAGAACTACGGTGCCCTGGTCAGCTGGACCCTGGTCAAGAAACAGGACCGCGTCGACAGCACCACCTTCTTCGCCCCTGACGGCAACAGCGCCAACGGCCCGTTCAAGACCCCGGGTTTTGGCATCGTCGACCTGACCGGCTTCTACAAGGTCACCAACGACGTGACCATCAACGGCGGCCTGTACAACCTGACGGACAAGAAATACTGGAACTGGGATGACGTGCGCAGCTACGACAGCGTCGGCGAAGCCGGTGTGACCGGCCCGGCCAACCTCGACCGCCTGACCCAGCCGGGCCGCAACTTTGCGATCAATCTGATCTGGGACATCTGATCCATGGAGCCTCACCCCGGCGCGATTTAATCTGCGCCGGGGTGAGGATTTTTTACTGTGACGCGTCTTCTGGTTCGTCTAGTTCATAACAGCCTGGCAACCAGACGCTTTCTCTTCTCAAGGACTCCCCGATGACCGCCTCCCCTACCGCAGAACGTGCAGCCCTGCGCTCCCAGCGCCTGAACCAGATCACCAACGAACCGCACACCAAGCTCGATGCGTTGGTGAAGGCCCATGCACCGTTTGAAACCCAGGCCAACTTCGCCCGCTTCGTGGTCGCGCAATACCTGTTCCAGTCGGAGCTGGTGGCGCTGTACAACGATGCAGAGTTGATCAAGATCGTCCCTGACCTCGCCGAACGCTGCCGTGCCGAAGCGGCCAAGCTGGACCTGGGCGACCTGGACACCGAAGTACCGGCACCGGTGGCCGGCGCGGTGAAAAACCCGAGCAAGGCCGAAGCGCTGGGCTGGCTGTTCGTGTCCGAAGGCTCCAAGCTGGGCGCCGCGTTCCTGATCAAGCGTGCCGTGGGCCTGGGTTTGAGCGAAACCTTCGGTGCCCGTCACCTGGGCGAGCCTGCGGGGGGTCGCGCTGAAGGCTGGAAGCGCTTCACCCGCACCCTCGACGCACTGGAATTCACCGCTGAAGAAGAAGCCGAAGTGGAGAAAGGCGCGATTGATGCGTTCGTGCGCTTCACCGTGTTGCTGGAACAGGCGTACGCTAGCGCCCCTGAACTGGCCTGATTCCCTGATTGGAATGCAATCAAATGTGGGAGCGGGCTTGCTCGCGAATGCCGTGGTTCAGTCACCAGATATATTGACTGAACCACCGCATTCGCGAGCAAGCCCGCTCCCACATTTTGATCCGGTTTCACTTTGAATCCTTCGTAAATCCATCCATGCAAACCGCACCCATGACCGGCAAAACTCAATCCTCATCCAAAATCGCCCGCGTCCTGTTCGGCCTGCTGGCCTACGTCAGCCTGGGCATCGGCTTGATTGCGATTGTGGTACCGGGCTTGCCCACCACCGAGTTCATCCTGCTGGCCGCCTGGGCCGCCACCAAAAGCTCGCCGCGCCTGAGTGCCTGGCTGGAAAACCACCGGCTGTTCGGGCCGATCCTGTTCAATTGGCGCAATGGCAGGATCATCGCCCGCCGGGCCAAAGTCAGCGCCACCGTGAGCATGCTGCTGTGCGCCGGCCTGATGCTGGTGATGCTCGACCACGGCTGGCCGATCTACCTGGCCATCGCCGGAATGAGCATGGGCAACCTGTGGATCTGGTCGCGACCGGAACGTCTCCCGCAACCCACCTGACACCCTGACTACCGCTCATCGGCTCCCGCTCATGAACTGCCGGCCCAAGCCGATGTTCCGGGCATAGCGCCGAATGGACTCGCGTGAGCTTGCATACTAATAAGTCCATTCGCGGGTACTTCTATGTTCGACACCCTCTCCATTCGCTTGAAAATCGTGCTGTTGTCCGGTCTGTGCCTGCTGGGGGTGATCGCCCTGGTGGTCGGCATGAACCTGTACCAGACCAACCAGAACGACGAACTCATCAGCGATTCAAGCTCGCGAATGCTCACCGACAGTGTGCAGAACCTGCTGCAGGCCAAGGCCGCCGAGCAAGCGGTGCAACTGCAAAAAACCTTCGGTGAAAGCCTGTTGGTGGTGACGGCCCTGGCCGACCAGATCAAGGACCTGCGCACTCTGGCCGGCAAGCGCTCGTTGGATGCCGGGGCCCTGCGTGAAGAACTCAACCACAGCCTGAAAACCGCCTTCGACCGCAACACCAAGGTGCTCGGCATCTGGCTGTCGTTCGAGCCCAACGCCCTCGATGGCAAAGACAGTGAATTCGTCAATGATGCCGCCCGTGTGTCCAACGAAAAAGGCCGCTTTTCCAGCTACTGGAGCCGCGCCGGCGGTGAAGGCCTGAACACCGTGATGGTCGAGGATGACCTGACCAAGACCACCCTCAACCTCAGCGGCACGCCCTACAACATCTGGTACACCTGCCCACGAGACACAAAAAACACCTGCCTGCTGGACCCGTATGAAGACACCGTGGCCGGCAAGCCGGTGTTGATGACCACCATTTCCCTGCCGCTGCTGGTCGACGGCAAAGTGATCGGCGTGGTCGGTGTGGACCTCGCCCTCAATGCCCTGCAAGCGGCGACCGATGCGGCGCAAAAAGAACTGTTCAACGGCGCCGGAATTCTCGAAATACTGTCCGGTAACGGCTTGATCGCCGGCTACAGCGGCGAGCCGGCCAAAGTCGGCAAAAACCTGGTGGACACCCTCGGTGCCGAAGGCAAAGAGATCGTGCAACTGCTGGCCAGCGATACCCGCAAGATCCGCGAGGAAGACGGCACGATTCGCGCCGTGTACCCGGTCAAACCGATTGCCGACGCCAAATCCTGGGGCGTGGTGATCAAACTGCCCAAACAAGTGCTGCTGGCAGACTCGCTCAAACTCCAGGCGGTGCTCGACAAGGCCCAGGCCAGTGGCACCGTCAAGGCGTTGCTGGTAGGCGCAGCCGCCGGGCTGCTGGGCCTGTTGCTGATCTGGCTGACCGCCACCGGCGTGACCCGGCCGATCAACAGCGTGGCCGCCATGCTCAAGGAAATCGCCAGCGGCGACGGCGACCTCACCCAGCGCCTGGCCTACGGTAAAAAAGATGAACTGGGGGAACTGGTGAACTGGTTCAACCGCTTCCTCGACAAGCTGCAGCCGACCATCGCGCAGATCAAGCAAAGCATCACCGAAGCCCGTGGCACCGCCGACCAGTCCTCGGCAATCGCGCGCCAGACCAGCGAAGGCATGCAGGTGCAGTTCCGTGAGATCGACCAGGTGGCCACCGCCTCGAATGAAATGAGCGCCACCGCCCACGACGTGGCCAACAGCGCCTCCAACGCCGCCAGCGCGGCCCGCGGCGCCGACCAGTCAGCCCGCGAAGGCATGCAGATCATTGAACGCAGCACCCGCGACATCACCACCCTGGCCGAAGAAGTCAGCAAGGCCGTGACCGAAGTCGAAGCCCTGGCGGTGAACAGCGAGCAGATCGGCTCGGTACTGGAAGTGATCCGCAGCATCGCCGAACAGACCAACCTGCTGGCCCTGAACGCTGCGATTGAAGCGGCGCGAGCCGGGGAAAGCGGGCGCGGTTTTGCGGTGGTGGCCGACGAGGTGCGCAACCTGGCCAAGCGTACCCAGGACTCGGTGGAGGAGATTCGCCTGGTGATCGAGCGCATCCAGACCGGCACCCGTGGAGTGGTGGCGACCATGCATTCGAGCCAGAGCCAGGCGCAGAACAACGCCGGGCAGATTCATCAGGCAGTACAGGCCCTGGGCAAGATCAGCGATGCAGTGACGGTGATCAGCGACATGAACCTGCAAATCGCCAGCGCCGCCGAGCAGCAAAGTGCGGTGGCCGAGGAGGTCAACCGCAACGTCTCGGCGATCCGCACAGTGACAGAAACCCTGACCGGCCAGGCCACCGAATCGGCGGCCATCAGCAGCCAGCTCAATGCCCTGGCCAGCCAGCAGATGAAGCTGATGGATCAGTTTCGGGTTTGACCCGGGCTTGAAGCCAGTAAGCACCCAATGTGGGAGCGGGCTTGCCCGCGAATACGGTGGATCAGTCGGTATATGTATTGACTGACACACCGCATTCGCGAGCAAGCCCGCTCCCACACAAGCCCGTCCACATTTAGAGTCGCGGTGCCTTATTGACCCGTCCAGGCCGCCACAAACGGCGCCAGGTCTTCTTTCGGGGCCGTACGCGGCGGGTTTTGTGGGGTGCCCAGGTAGAGGAAGCCAATCACTTCCTCATCCGCCTTCAGCCCGAGGCCTTTGGCGACATGGGCCGAGTACGACAACTCACCGGTGCGCCACACCGCGCCGATCCCCTGGGCGTACGCCGCCAGCAGAATCCCGTGAGCCGCACAGGCCGCCGCCAGCAGCTGCTCGGATTTTGGCACTTTGAAATGTTCTTGCAGGCGGGCAATCACCACCACCACCAACGGCGCCCGCAGCGGGCCGTTCTGCGCCTTGTCGATCGCGGCCTGGGGCGCGTCGGCGTCCTGCAGGCGGGCGGCTTCGGCCAGCAGGGTGCCCATGCGCTCACGTGCCGCACCCTCCACCGTCAGGAAGCGCCAAGGGCGCAGTTGGCCGTGGTCGGGCGCGCGCATGGCAGCGGCGAACAGCAGGTCGCGCTGCTCCTGGGTCGGTGCCGGGTCCAGCAGTCGCGGCACGGAAACACGGTTGAGCAAAGCGTCGAGAGCCTGCATTGGCCACCTCCAGAGAAAAATGTGCGGTCATTCTAGCGGGAATGAATCGGATACCACCAAACGATAATTGCTCTTATTCAATCCGCCCTGCCCTGTTAGACTTTGCGGCCTTATTTTCAGCCTACGTTCAGGAAGACTGATGTCCCGTTCGCCCCTTCGCCTGTCTGCACTGTTGATGGCCTTGAGCCTGAGTGCCTGCGATGACGCCCCGCGATTCACCAAGGCCGAGCCTGGTGAAGCGCGTGCCGGTGGCGCGACCACGGTGAAGAAGACCGACCAGAACGCCTTCTCCCTGCCCTCGGCCAACCTGTCGCCCACCCGGCGCCTGGACTTCAGCGTCGGCAACAGTTTCTTTCGCAGCCCCTGGGTGATTGCCCCGTCCACCACCACTGCCCGCGACGGGCTGGGCCCGCTGTTCAATACCAATGCCTGCCAGAACTGCCATATCAAGGATGGCCGTGGGCATCCGCCATTGCCCGATGCGCCCAACGCGGTGTCGATGCTGGTACGCCTGTCGATTCCCGATGCACCGCCCTATGCGAAGGTCATCGAGCAACTGGGTGTAGTCCCCGAACCGGTCTACGGTGGGCAATTGCAGGACATGGCCGTGCCCGGCGTCGCCCCGGAGGGCAAGGTGCGGGTCGACTACACGCCGGTCAACGTCCGCTTCAAGGACGGCACCGTGGTCGAATTGCGCAAGCCTGCCCTGCAAATCACCCAGCTCGGTTATGGGCCGATGCACCCCGACACGCGCTTCTCGGCGCGGGTTGCACCGCCGATGATCGGCCTGGGGCTGCTCGAAGCGATCCCCGACGCCGACATCCTGCGCAACACCGACCCGAAAACCGCCGACAAGGAAGCCATCGTCGGGCGGGCGAATTGGGTCTGGGACGACGCGCAACACAAGACCGTGCTCGGTCGATTTGGCTGGAAAGCCGGGCAACCGAACCTCAATCAACAAAATGTTCACGCGTTCTCTGGTGATATGGGCCTGACCACCTCCCTGAGACCGTTCGATGACTGCACCGATGCACAAGTGGCCTGCAAACAGGCGCCCAACGGCAATGGCCCGGATGGCGAGCCTGAGGTCAGCGACAACATCCTGCGCCTGGTGCTGTTCTACACCCGCAACCTGGCCGTCCCCGCCCGCCGCGACGTCAACGCACCGCAAGTGCTGGCCGGGAAAAACCTGTTCTACCAGGCCGGTTGCCAGGGCTGCCACACCCCGCAATTCACCACGGCGCCCACCGCCGCCGAACCTGAATTGGCTAACCAGTTGATTCGCCCCTACAGCGACTTGCTGCTGCACGACATGGGCGACGGCCTCGCCGACAACCGCAGCGAATTCAAAGCCAGTGGCCGCGACTGGCGCACGCCGCCGTTGTGGGGCATTGGCCTGACGCAAGCCGTCAGTGGCCACACCCAGTTCTTGCATGACGGCCGCGCCCGCAACCTGATGGAGGCCGTGCTGTGGCACGGCGGTGAAGCCCAGGCGGCGCAGCAGCATGTGTTGTCGTTCAATGCCGAGCAGCGCGCCGCGTTGCTGGCATTTCTGAATTCTTTATAAGCTTTGTCCTAATTACAGAAGGGAGCTCGACATGTTCCGTCCCAAGTTGTTGTTCACCAGCCTGGCCGCCCTCGCCCTCGGTGCGTGCTCGCCCCAGGATCCGCAAGCGGTGACCTCGGCGGCCATCGCCAAGCAAGTGATCCTGCCGACCTACAGCCGCTGGGTTGAAGCCGACCGCCAACTGGCCGTCAGCGCCCTGGCCTACTGCCAGGGCAAGGAAAGCCTGGAGACCGCCCGCGCCGACTTCCTGCACGCGCAAAAGGCCTGGGCCGAGTTGCAACCGCTGCTGATCGGCCCGCTGGCCGAGGGCAACCGCTCGTGGCAGGTGCAGTTCTGGCCGGACAAGAAAAACCTGGTGGGTCGTCAAGTCGAGCAACTGGTGACCGCCCAACCACAGATCGACGCCGCCGCCCTGGCCAAATCCAGCGTCGTGGTGCAGGGCCTGTCGGCCTACGAATACATCCTCTACGACGCCAAGACCGATCTGGCGGACGAGACGCAAAAAGCTCGCTACTGCCCGTTGCTGGTAGCCATCGGCGAGCGCCAGAAACTGCTGGCCGAAGAAATCCTGTCGAGCTGGAACAGCACCGACGGCATGCTGGCGCAGATGACCAAGTTTCCTAACCAGCGCTACGCCGATTCCCACGAAGCCATCGCCGACCTGCTGCGGGTTCAAGTGACTGCGCTGGACACCCTGAAGAAAAAACTCGGCACCCCGATGGGCCGCCAGACCAAGGGCATCCCGCAACCGTTCCAGGCCGATGCGTGGCGCAGCCAGTCGTCCCTGCAAAGCCTGGAAGCCAGCCTGGCTGCCGCCCAGACCGTCTGGGTCGGCGTCGACAACAAAGGCCTGCGCGGCCTGTTGCCTGCCGATCAAAAGCCCCTGGCTGACAAGATCGACGCCGCGTATGCCGCCTCCCTGAAACTCTTCGCCAGCAACCAGCGTACGCTGAATGAAATGCTGGCCGACGATGCCGGGCGCCAGCAACTCAACGATATCTACGACAGCCTCAACGTCGTCCACCGCCTGCACGAAGGCGAGCTGGCCAAGGCGCTGGGCATCCAACTGGGCTTTAACGCCAACGACGGTGACTGATGATGCTCAGGCGACAGGCTTTGGCCCTCGGCAGCGTGCTGCTCAGTGCGATCACTTTGGGCGGCTGGACGCTGTTCAAGCAGAAGGGCAAAAGCCCGCTGCTGCTCTCGGCGCGGGATGACAGTGATGGCAGGCACTACGCCGTCGGCTTTCGCCTGGACGGCAAGCAGGTATTTGCCACCGAGGTCGGCCAGCGCTGCCACGACATCATCAACCACCCGACGCTGCCGATTGCGCTGTTTGTCGCCCGCCGGCCGGGCACCGAGAGTTACCTGATCGACTTGCGGGACGGGGCGCTGCTGCAAACCATCACCTCCAAGGCCAATCGCCACTTTTACGGGCATGCGGTGGTGCACAAGGATGGCGAGTGGTTGTATGCCACAGAGAACGACACGTCTGACCCGGGTCGCGGTTTGCTGGGTGTGTACCGGTTCGAGGGTGAGCGGCTGGTGCACACCGGGGAGATTTCTACCCATGGGATCGGGCCGCACCAGGTGTCGTGGATGCCTGATGGCGAGACGCTGGTGGTGGCTAATGGCGGGATTCGTACCGAGGCGGAGAGCCGGGTCGAGATGAACCTGAATGCCATGGAGCCGAGCCTGGTCCTGATGAAGCGCGACGGGACGCTGTTGAGCAAGGAGACCCTGAGCCAGCAGATGAACAGTGTGCGGCATATGGGGATTGCCAGCGACGGGACGATCCTCGCGGGGCAGCAATTCATGGGGCCTTCCCATGAGCGTTCGGAGTTGCTGGCGATCAAGCGGCCGGGGCAGGCGTTTGTGGCGTTTCCGGTGGCGGATGAGCAGTTGCAGGCCATGGGGCATTACACGGCCAGTGTGGCGGTGCACAGCGAGTTGCGGCTGGTGGCGTTGACGGCGCCACGGGGGAATCGATTCTTTATCTGGAACATGGACAGCGCGCAGTTGCTGCTGGACGGGCCGTTGCCGGATTGTGCCGGGGTGGGTGCGGTGGCTGATGGGTTTGTGGTGACTTCCGGGCAGGGCCGTTGCCGGTTTTACGATTGCCGGCAGGTGCCGTTGGTGGGCAAGCCGCTGGAATTGCCGGCGGGGCTTTGGGATAACCATCTGCATCTGGTTTGATTGGGGGGCATATCCGTTGCTGCGGTAACGGCGGCTTATGGTT